>JBKHFA010000001.1:0-50960 GCA_046540615.1 Armatimonadota bacterium
CAACGGCCTCGTGATAGAGTACAACATCACCGGCAGCGTAAAGCTCAGCGAGCCGGTTGACACCGAGGGCTTCACCACGAGGCGCAAATACACCGGCACCGTCTCACCGGGAACGATCACGCTCTCCGGTTCCGGCTCCCTCGACAGTGGCTGGCGAGCCAACCTGGAGGTCCATCTGCAGATCGGCGATGCGCGCATCAACGAGGAGTGGACCTTCGACGCGCCCGGCAGCAAGGACTTCGACTTCACAGTGGAGATACCCGAGGACGCGGACCTCAGCTACCCCCCGCCGCAGTTCTGGATCGAACTGACGGGGCTATATTCGACCGCGGGCAGGGGATCAGCGCAGACGACGCGCGGCTTGATGGTCTCGGCACGGCTTGAAGAGGACCCGTCCGCGACGCAGGCCCGCCATGAGAGGGCTGACGCAGAGTGGCGCGCGGAGGTCGAGAAGACGCTCCGCGAACTCGGCTACGAGCAGACGCAGGCCGGGCGCGAGATCGAGGAGATGCGCCAGGCCATAGACGGGGGCGATGAGGCGTGGCGGGAGTACGTGGCTCGCAAGCAGCGCGAACTGGGCTACCAGGATGCCGCGCCGGAGGCCGCCTTCGATGAGATGGCCGCGGCGCTTGAGGCCGGCGGCCCGACCTGGGAGCAATACGCCGCCGCGCATGGTGGTGAAGGCGCACCACCTGACGGTGCCGCACCTCCCACCTCCGCTCCGCCTGCCACCACGCCACCCTCGACCGGCGATGTCGGCGGCCTGCAGGTCGGCACCGGCACCGATGGCGGGACCACCACCGGCGCCGCGGAGCACTTCCCGCAGGCATCGAAGATCGCCGCCGCCCTGAGCTACGAGAACCAGCAGGCGGGCAGCACAGCCGTCGCCGTCTGGACCCGCGACGGCGCGGAGGTGACGCGCAGCCAGCAGACCCTCGGCGGCGCGAATGGATGGGTCTCATTCTCTCTCATGACGCAGGACGCAGGCGGCCTGCAGCCGGGCCGGTACACGCTGACCATCAGCGTTGGCGACACGGTCCTCGGCCGTAAGACCTTCACCATCGGAGGGGCGCAGGGATGAAGATCGGAATCATCGCCGACACGCACGGAAATGTCGCCGGCTGGGACGCGGCGATGGAGGTCGCGCTTGAGGGCAGCGACCTCATCGTCCACTGCGGCGATGTGCTCTACCACGGGCCGAAGTTCGAGCCGACCGACTCGTATGACCCGATGGCGCTGGCCGGGCGCATCAACGACAGCGAGGTCCCGGTGCTGATCGCCCGCGGCAACGGCGACTCGGACGTCGATCAGCTTGTGCTGGAGGTGCCGGTGCAGAGCCCCTACTGCTTCGCGCAGGTGGAGGGACTGCGTATCCTTGCCGCGCACGGGCACATCCAGACGCCTGAGGAGCTTCTGCCGCTGGCGGAGCAGTGGGGCATCGACCTGCTTCTGACCGGACACGTACACACGCCGGTCGAAGCGCGTTACGCTGATGTGCTGCACGTCAATCCGGGCACGGTCACCTATCCGCTCTCGCCAGATGAGCCTCTGCAGCGGCGCACCTGCGCCGTGTGGGAGGATGGTGAGCTCGCGCATTTCGACGTCGAGAGCGGCCAGCAACTCGACCTGCCGGGGTGAGGCTCGTGAGTGACCGCCGATGATTCGGCCCATGGATCGCCGCTTCTCACACCAGAGCGGCCCCGGCGACCGGCCCTGCCTCATGAGGTTCGACGCCAGGCGGCCGCAGAGAGAGAGGACGGTCCGCGATGAGTTGGGTAGGATACACGGTCCTTGGAGTGTTCGCGCTCGCGGTTGCGGTGGTCGGCCTTCGCGTCTGGCTGAACCGCCTGCGGCAGTCGGCGCTGGACGACGCCGATCGGACGCTCGCCGGAAAGAAGATGGTGCTTCGCGACCCGTCTGCGAATCTGATCGGAGTCCGCTCCAGGGGCGCCGGCGCGGTGCGCGGCAACGGTGTGCTCACGCTGACTGAGCGGAACCTGCAGTTCGTCATGTGGCTGCCTCGCCGAAGCTTCTCCATCGCCCTCGAAGACGTCACTTCGGTGGAGACCCCGAAGTCGTTCATGGGGCGCAGCAAGCTGCGCGAACTGCTGCAGGTGAACTTCACCGATGAGCGCGGGGAAGAGGACGCCGCGGCGTGGGTGGTCGCCGATCTCCCGGCGTGGAAGATGGCGCTTCGCGAGCGGACCGGCGGACGGAGCTAAGCCGTCTTCCGGGGTATCACCATCGTGATAGACGTGCCCTCGCGCGGTGCGCTGTCGATGACACAGGTCCCGCCGAGGGCCTCTATGCGGTTGCGCACACTTGCGAGGCCGAAGCCGCCCTGCTGCTCATTGAGTACCTCCGCCGGGTCGAAGCCGTGGCCATCGTCGGTCACGTTGATACGCAGCGTTGACTCCTCATCCATCTCAGCGCGGAGCGCTGCGTGATCGACACCGGCGTGCTTCACGACGTTAAAGAGCACCTCGCGCAACACCCGGAGCGCCATCGCCTCAACGTCGGAATTGCCGAGGCTGATCTCACCGTCTACCGTGACATCTACGGTGAGGCCATGCCGCTCATGCATGTGCTCGGCCAGCCAGTGCAGCGCCGGCCCCAGACCCCGCTCCCGGACGATCGCAGGACTTATCTCCCCCACCAGACGCCGACTCATCTCGATTGCCTCGCTCAGATGCTCATCGGCCGCGCCGAGAAGCTGCACGTCCGTGTCCGGTGACGCGGACGCCATCTTCACGCGCATCCTCGCGGCCGCGAGAAGCTGCTGGAGGTCGTCGTGCAGTATGCTCGCCAGTCGCTCGCGCTCTCGCGTCTCGGCCCGCGCAAGCTCGCCCGCAAGGGCCCGCGCCTGCTCGGTCCGCTCGGTCACGCGCTGCTCCAGCGTCTCGTTGAGGGCCTCAAGCTCGGCCTGCGACCGCTCAAGCTGCTCCTCCCGCTGCTTGAGATCGCGGAAGAGCACGTCGTAGGGGCGGCGCAGCCCCGCCTCCACGACCGCCTTGTAGATCAGATAAAAGGCCACCAGCTTGAGGAAATGACCGACGAGATTCGGGAATCCGTAGGGATCCGCGTAGAGAGTAAAGGCGACCTCCCCTGCGAATGTGGCCCCGATTGAGCCGACCAGCAGGCCGAGGACCGTCCTGTCCAGCCGGTCGCGCCAGGCGAGCATCCACGTGATGGCGATCAGCAGCAGGCCGCAGATCACGTACTCCGCGATGATCTTGAACGCGGTGAGGCCTCCGGCGGCCTCGTCCCACGCGGTCGGGAAGATGTCCCAGGCGAAGATCGAGAGGAGCACCAGCGTGGTCACCGCGCCGAAGCCCGCAAGGGTGGCGCGGGCCGGCAGCCTCCGCGTGAAGAACAGCGGGGCGGTCAAAAGAACGAGGGCCTGCATGAAGCGCGCGGCCACCCACAGTTGCGTGGGGAGATTGACGCCGGCCTCCGGGAACACGCCCATGCCCGTGTAGGCGAGCGTGTGTACGAGGTCAAGCAATCCGACGAAGAGGTAGCCGATGCCGATCCACAGCAGGAAGTGTCCGTCGGAGAACGTGCGGGAGTTCCACGCGAGCATGAACAGCGCCATCGCCACGGCGACCGCGAAGATCTCCACGATGCTGTGGAAGAGCAGGTAGCTGTAAGTCTGGGCAATGTAGAGGCCCGCAAACAGGGCCAGCACCGCGAGGCCCCTGGCTACCACCGCCGCCCGGTTATTCAGATGATCTGTCATGAGCCTCTGACCGGCCCGACTTACCCTGCCTCCACCACATCAATCAACCCCGAAAGATAGTCGTAGGCTTCGACCAGCTTCTCCTCCGTCGTAATACCCTCGGGCGCGGTGCAGTAACCGCCGCGGAAGTCCTCGAGGCACACGTACCCGTCATACTCATACTCATGCAGCGATGCGATGATCTCCTCGAAGTCGGCCAGCCCGCACTCGAGCGAGGCGTTGTGCCACTTCCACGCCCCATCCTCATTCTGCAGCCACTGCATGTTCTTGGCATGCACGTGCGCGAGGTAGGGGCCCATCATCTCGATGCCCATCCGCCAGCGCTCCATCCCCTCGATCACCATGTTGCCGGGGTCCAGTATCAGTCCGACGTGCTCCGGATCGAAATGTTCGACGATCCGCATCCCCGCCGAAGCCGAGGGGCAGATGGTGTTGGCGTGCAACTCGATGAGCGCCTTCACGCCGTGCTCGGCGGCCATCGACTCGATGGTCCGGTAGTTCTCGATGACCATCTCGTGCAACTCATCGTAGTGCGTGGAGCCGTCGTAGCGGGCCGAGCCGATACGCAGCATCGGCGCGCCCATCACCGCGGCCGCCTTCATCAGGCGCTCGATCTTCTCGAAATCGCCGGTGTCCGAGCTTGTGCCCAGCGAGGGGATGTCGAGGCCGTGGCGCTCGGCGACCTCTCTCGCGCGCGGCGCGTCCTCCTCGATGTTCTCGAGGCTCACATGCCACTGCTCGCCGGAGTCGAAGACGCGGTCCTCGTAGCCGACGGTCCACTCCACGCCGGTGTAGCCGACTTCGGCGATCTTCGCGGCGGCGTCGTCGCGACGGTAGTCGGGCAGTACGATCGAATACACGCCAAGCTTCATGGTTGTGATCCTCTCCGGTTGCAGCGCGGCTCACATGCGCACACCTCTGCAAACAGCACATAGCGTGTCTAAGTTCCCCGAAGACGCGCGAAAGCCTTCTGCCGCACCGGCTTTGTATCACCGGTCAATGATTGGCCTGCGGCCTGCAGCAGGAGGTCGTGTGCCGTGGTCGTCCGGAGAGATGGCCTGCCGGCAACGACAACGCCTCGCGGACCTCGAATCGCGCGGGAAATGCTTAACCGCGGCTTAACCGGCACATAACACTCGGTTAACGCGTGGCGGTTACTATCACTCACGGTGCACGGTCCACTATCTCGCTCGCCGGCCACACTTCTCAAGGAGGGTACATCGATCATGAAACGCAGCGGCTTCACGCTCATCGAACTGCTGGTCGTCATCGCGATCATCGCGATTCTGGCGGCCATCCTGTTCCCCGTCTTCGCCCAGGCCCGAGAGAAGGCAAAGCAGATCTCCTGCCTCTCGAACATGAAGCAGATCGGCCTGGGGATCATGATGTACGCCGAGGACTACGGTCAGACGCTGCCCAGCTCCTACTACTACCTCAACGGCGCCACCAGCGACGGCGGGTACATGCACTGGAGCGGCATGATCTTCCCCTACGTGAAGAATGAGGAACTCTTCACCTGCCCCTCGAACCCGTTCGGCGGCTACGCCCCGACCTGCTACGGCCCCGCGGGCAGCAATGACGGTTGCCCTGCCGGATACAACGGTATTGACTGGGCGCATGGACCCGGCCCGGCGTTCCAGAGCTCCTACAAGGACGCGAACGACATGCAGGCCGATCGCATGAGTTACACCCCCAACGAACTGCTGATGCCCCGGAAGAAGTACGCGAGTGTCAACCAGCAGGTCGTCCCGATTGGCGCGCTCGAGGCTCCGGCCGAGGAGATCCTCGTCGGCGAGTACACCTTCGCGGTCAACCGGCTCATCGACACCTCGCCCACCGGTGGCGCGGGCGCAGTCAAGTCACACCGACCATTCAGCGCCGTCTCCACGGATCCCGGTGGTGGCCCCGGCGCGGTCTTTGACGGCGAGGCCTACGCCGGCTCCACGGAAATCTACGCTGTTTCCGCCGCGTCGGCCAAGGCGCAGTTCGAGGCACTCGAGGACATGAGCGTGACCGCACAGGACATCGCGGCCGATCACATCGTCTACCTCGAGCCCGAAGGGCACAACGGCGGCGCCAACTACATCTTCGCCGACGGTCATGCCAAGTGGCTTCAGCTCAGTAGCGCGCTGGACCCGAACAACTTCCTGTTCGGCAAGCGCGCCTACTCCTGCCAGGCGGGCATGATGCCCCGCGTGCTGAAGCCGGACGGAACGCCGGTCGGCTAACACGGAATCACCCACCATCCACGCACCACCCCCCCCCAACACACGTACCCCGACACCTCCCGAACAGCCGGGGCGGCCCCCCAACCGCCCCGGCTGCCCCTTTTGCGTGGGCCCCATGCGCAGAGAAGGGGATCAACGGGTTTAATGCGCGCTTAACGCCCGCTTAATCTGTCGTTAATACATTCGCGCTATGATACGAGTGAGGCTAGTACACCTCCCCCTGAGCCTCCCGAAACTTCCGGGGCGGTCCCCCAGCCGCCCCGGTCCTCTTTTGTACCAACTGCCGAAACGCTCCGCCGATCCATGATCGATGCAGGTATCACGCCGGTCCACTGCGAAACACTCAAGGCAATGGGATTTAGCGACATTCACGGACATCAACAGCAGATCGAGGTTCTCCGCCAGGCCATCGCCTCGGGCCGCATCCCCAACGCGTACCTTTTCGTCGGGGCTCCGAACGTCGGGAAGACGCTGGTGGCGCAGGAGTTCGCAAGGGCGGTCAACTGCGAGCGCCTGCCCGAGGAGCCGGAAGCCGGCGAGGTCGACGCCTGCGGAGAGTGCCACAACTGCGTACGCATCGCACAGGAGAATCACCCCGACCTGCAGATCCTGCGGCCGGCCGTGCGGGTGGAGGTCAAGCCGCCGACGGAGGACGCCGCCGACCGCGGCAGCGGTGAGCCCCGCGCGCGAACGGTCGCGCGCGACGTGTACATCGAACTGCCGGACGCGCTGATTTACACCGAGCAGGTGGAGCGGCTGATCCAGCAGCTCTCGGCCAAGCCCGCGCTGGCCCGCCGGAAGATCGCCATCATCTGCTCGGCCGAGCGGATGCACACCGACGGCGCGAACAAGCTGCTCAAGACTCTCGAGGAGCCGCCGCCGAATACCACCTTCATACTCACTACCGCGAACCCCTCGCGGCTGCTTGATACGATCATCTCGCGCTGCCAGATGCTCAAGTTCCACCCGCTCTCCAACGCCGAGTTGCTGGCGACGCTCGGGGAGCGCTTCCCCGGCGCCGAAGATGCGCTGCGCGAGGGGGCGGTGGCGATGGCGGGCGGGCGCTACGGCCGGGCCGAGTGGCTCATGGAGGCGCCGGACGTGCTGTCGCTGCGCGACGAGCTGCTCGACCTCGTGGCCGCGACGACGCAGGCGCCGCTGGTGGAGTCCCTCCGGTTCGGAGAGCGGCTTGCGGCGATGCCCGAGCGCTGGTGGGATGCCGCGGAGACGGTCGAGGCCGAGGCGGGCGAGGGCTCGGAGGATGAGCGCGCGATGCGGGCAGAGGCGCTTGAGGAACTCGGCAAGAAGAGCCCTGATCGCATCAACCGCATCCAGATGAACGAGTTGCTCGACATCCTGCAGACGTGGTTTCGCGATCTGACGCTGCTTCGGGCCGATCCGAACTCGAAGCTGGTGCTCAACGCCGACCGCGCGGAGCAGCTTCGGGCGCTGGCTGAGGGCTACACGCCATCGGGCCTGGTGTGGGCGTCGGAGGTCATCGAGGACGTCCGCGCCGATCTGCTGGCACACAACGCCAACTTCTCGCTCGCCTGCCAGGTGCTGATGGTGAAACTGATCGCGGCCGCCCGCCGGCAGTAGGACGGGTTCGAGCCACTCCACGACGCAAACGGGTGAACGCCGGATGCTGACTTCAAGCACAAAGTCGCTGATCCGGGGGATACTGCAGACCACCCTTGCATTGCTCGCCGCCGCGAGCTGCGGTGGATGGGTCGTGCTGTTTGGCATGTTTGTCGGCGTCACCGTGGACATGACGGTCATCACCGCCGCGTTCTGGGCGCTCACCGTGCTCTACGGTCTGCTGGCCGTGGCCATCGGCAACGCTCTCGGCCGGCGGCAGGGCAAGCGCGGGATAGCGGCCGCCGTCCTCGGCGCTCTTCTGACGTGGAGCATGCTTGAGTTCTTCTTCTACCTCTGGGACATCGCGTCACCGCAGATGCGGGTGCCGATGATAGTCGGCGTGGCCTTCACGGCTGTCGGAGCGGCCATCGGCACCGTCCGCAAGGCCGACCGCGAGGCCGTGCGCGTGGAGCTTCGTGAGGAGCTGGACGAGTTGGAGCGCGATGAGGATGAAGTCTGAGCCGCTCGGGAGGCCGCCGCCGGGATGACCGGAGAATGCTGCGAGACGACCGCGGAGCAGTTCCGCGAGTTCCACGTCGATGGCCTGCGCATCGCCGCCGGCATTCACATCCCGGCACGGACGCCCGCCCCGGGCGTCCTGATGTGCCACGGCTTCACCGGCCAGCGGATGGAGGCCCACTTCCTCTTCGTCAGGGCCGCGCGGGCGCTCTGCGCGGAGGGATTCAACGTCCTGCGCTTCGACTTCCGCGGCTCCGGCGAGAGCGCCGGGCGCTTCCGTGACATGACGATCAGCGGGGAGATCGAGGACACGCTCGCCGCGCTGATGGTGCTGCGCGCCGAGCCCACCGTTGACGAGCGGCGGATCGCGCTGATCGGCCTGAGCATGGGCGGGCTGGTCGCCGCGTGCGCCGCCGCCCGCGACGGCGACGTCGGTGCGCTCGCGCTCTGGTCGGCAGCGGCGGACATGGGAGAGCTGATCCGCGACCGCTGGCAGATGCCGACCGAACCGGGGGCGAGCGCGCGGGAGTACTACGAGCACGGGGCCTTCGAGATCGGCGCGGGATTCCTGCGCGACGCGATGCGCGTGAAGCCGCTGGAGGAGATCGCTCAGTTCGAGGGAGCGGCGCTCGTCGTCCACGGCGATGACGATCAGACGGTGCCGCTGGAGCACGCGCGTCGTTACATGGACGCCATCCCCGCCGGCGACGCCCGGCTTCATGTCGTCGCCGGCGCCGACCACACTTTCGCCACGGTCGCGCATGAGGCCGAAGTCATCGCCGAGACAGTGGCATTTCTGCGCGACCGCGCCTGAGCCGGGAAGGACGGACGGCCATGTCAGAGCGTACCGCCGATGATCTGATCGCCGGCATCGGCTTCAACACCGCCTCGCTGCCCGACCGATCGCTCGAGGAGGCGTTGCGAGTCGGAGCCGAACTCGGCCTGCAGTGCGTGGAACTGCTCGCCTTCGCGGGCTACCGGCACACAGCCGGCGAGCTTGCGGGGCATTTCTTCGACGAACTGACCGCGCCGGCGCGCGAGAGGCTTGCCGCGCTGGTGGCAGGCTTCGAGCGTGTGGCCGTGCATGCGCCGTTCTGGGACGTGGTCCCTTTCGCGCCAAACCCCGCCACCCGTGACGCCTCGCGCCATCAGCTTCTGCGCACCCTCGAGGTAGCCGGCGAGATCGGCGCCGAGACGGTGACCACGCACGTGATCCCACGCGCCGGCAGAGAGCTGGGCGGCTTTCGCGACGAAGTCGTCGGCTTCTACCGCAACGCGGGCGACGTCGCGGAGGGGGCCGGCGTGACCGTCACCATCGAGACAGGCTATCCGCCCGGCATCGACGAGTTCGCGTCACTGGTCCGCGACATCGATCACCCGGCCGTGGGCGCGAACGTGGACGTGGGCCATCTGCGCGGGCTGCTGAGCGAGGAGGATCGGGCGCCCGAGGCGATCGCTGAGGCGTACAACGCACTGCTGGCGCGTCACCTCAGGTCGCTGGGCGATCGGATCTATCACATGCACCTGCACGATGTGCAGGCTGAAGGCGTCCGCGACCACCGGGAGTGCGGGACGGGCATCATCGACTATGAGGCGATCTTCGCGTATCTGCTCGAGCGAGGCTACGCGGGAATGATGACATTCGAACTGGAGGAGGCGGACGACGAGGCGGGGCTGGGCAGAAGCCGCGACGTGATTGAGGCGGCGATCCGCGCCGCGTCGCCGAACGCAGGGGGCGCAGGGTAGCTCAGTCTCTGTGCATCTGGTGCAGGCCCAGCTTTTCGCGCCACGCCTGGTCCTCGTTGATGAAGTACCGCTGGCGGACGAGGTTCGCCGCGAGAGCGTAGCACTCGCCGTAGTCCGAGACATTGCGCACTTTGAGCAACTTGTGATGCTGGTAGACGAATCCCAGCGGGCCTGACATCGGCGTCTCACCGAACTCGGACTCGGCGGAGGACAGGATCATATCCCGGGCGCGAGCGATCGCAAAGCGCGTCACGTCCGACTGAATCCACTCGAAGGGATAGTTGTTCGAGAGGTAGTTGGCCACCTCGTAGGCTTTCGCCTGCAGTGCGGGACGCAACGCAATCACATAAAGCAGCATCTGCCGAAGGAAGAACCGCTCCTCTTCGCTGTGTTTCGGCAACACCAGCCACTTGCGGCCGCAGATCACCTTGTTGTACGCGGCCTCGGCGGCGGAGCGGCTGCGGTGGGTGGCATTCATCTCGACAAGCTGCTCCTTAACCCACCGCTCGGTCTCCTTGTTGACTCTCTCGATCACGTTGCGTGTGCGTTCATTGCGAATCTCGAGTCTCGTGGTTCGAGCCATGACACAGATCCCTATGATGCGGCGATGATCGGAGCGGCGAACGACAGATGTTTCCGCCGAATGTCCCGTCGAGGATTTCGGCGCGGCGCCCCTCAGGACCTGCCGAGCCAGTCCGGGCGCGCATGGGCGGCCATGGAGAGCGCGAACACGATCGCGTAGACGGCCGCCCCGCCCAGCAGGACCGTCTGAAAGCCCCAGAGCTTCCCGGCAAGCATCGCGGCGACGGAGCCGAGCACCGAGACCACCCCGTTGACCCCCCACGCCCACGGCACGATGTCCCCGGTCCAGCGTCCGACCTCCCGCAGGCCCGTCGGGAACGGGATGCCCATCCCGAAGCCCAGCGGGAAGAGCAGCGCCATCGTGATCGCCGCCCGAAGACCGATCGACCAGCCCAGCGTCGCGCTCAGCAGCCACGGCAACACCAGCACCAGCGCGATCACCGCGCCGGAGACCGACAGCGCCGCAAGACCCGAACGCCGCAGCATCGTGCTCTCGGGCCACGACTGGCTGAAGAGACTCCCCGCCCCGCTGCCGAGCAGCACTGAGAATATGATCACCGACAGCGTCAACGCGGGATAGCCGAGGTAGAGTATCAGCTTCTGCGCAAGGCAGACCTCCACGAGCATGAACCCCGCCCCGAGCAACGCAAAGTACACCACCGCGCCCGTGAGCGGCCCCGCTCTGCCGGCGCCCGAGCGCGTCAGGCCGATGATCGCACCAACCGAGAAAATGAGCACCACCAGTGCGACCGCCCAGACGAAGTTCGACATCTGCGACGGAATCCCGGGGTGAAAGTCAATGACGAAGGGGCGGTCATCAGTGACCGGCGTGACGTCCACCTCGCCCGGCCCCCACCAGCGGTTGAAACGCTCCACGAACTCCCCGGTGCTCGCCGTCCGGCCGAGCCATCCGTAGGGCGGCACTTCGTAGGCGCCCGGCATGAACACCGGCTCCATCCCCAGCGCGATCGCCTGGCGCGTGAGGTCCGCCGAGCGCTCGGGCGTCACCGGCGAGCGGGAGATCGCGACGAGGTGGCGGTAAGGCCCGCGTGCGTACATCCGGCGGGGCACGCTGATCATCGTGACATGCTGCAGCGCCTCTTCGAGCGAGAGACCCTCGCGCTGCAGCGCCGCGATGCCCGTGAGCATCAGGCGCGCCTGCACCAGCGGATGCTGGCAAACGATCGCGACCTGGCCGTCATCGGTGAGATGCGAGAGATAGTCCTCGAAGCCCTCGATGGTATGCACGTAGCTTTCCACCAGCGCGAGGCTGCTCGATGCGGTGGTCGCGGACTTCGTGAGCGCCATGTAAATCAGGTCGTACTTCTTCTGCGTCCGGCGCACGTAACTGCGCCCCTCCGCCACCGCCACGTTCACGTTCTCATAGTCGTAGACGGGACCGGAGAAGTCGCGGTAGCGACGCACGATCGGGAGCATCGAGGGGTTGAGTTCGGCGCCCTCAATATCCTCCGCGCCCACCGCGAGGGCCAGCAGCACATCCAGCCCCGCCCCCGGACCGATGAGCAGCACGCTGTCGGGCCGCCCCGTCAGAAAGGGGAAGAAGCCGATGAACCGGCGGTAATTGCTGACAACCTCGTTGAGATCGCCCTCAAAGTGAATGAGGTTCGTCGGCACCTCGCCGTCGGTGTACACAAAAAGATCGTCCGTCTCAACGTACTCACCGTCAGGCCGCGCGTAGGCCACCACGTCCGTCCTCGCGAAGGCGTTCCAGTCGGTGTAAACGATCTTCGCCTCGATCTCGGGGTCGCCGAGTTCCTTGAAGAGAGGCTTTGCGGCTTCGCCCGCTTCCGGCGGCACCCGCGGCAGTTCGATCAGCGGCCTCGTGAAGCTCAGCCCGATCGCCACCAGCGAGCCGACCGTCAGCGCGCCGCCCAGCACCCGCAAGCCCGCGCGCCCCGTCACCGCGACCGCGGCCATCGCCGCAAGCGCCGCGCACAGGAAGGGAACGCCCGTGGCGCCGAGCAGTTGCAGCGCGATGATCACCGCGCAGCTTCCCAGCGCCGCCCCGGTCAGGTCGTAGAAGTACATCCGCCCGCCCTGATGTGACCAGCAGGCGAAGGCGTGGCTGAGGAAGGCCCCCACGCAGATGAACGGCACGATGCAGATCCCGCCGACCAGCAGAAGTGACGTGAGGTGCGGGGCCATCGCGCTGGAGAAAAGCAGCGCGACCGCGCCAACGAAGCTCAGCGATGAGGCGGCCGCGAGCAGGCTCAGGATCACCGCGTCGTCTGTCTTGCGTCGGCGCAGCCACAGGAAATCCACCAGGCCGCCCACGCCGACGCCACAGACCGCCAGAGAGATCGCGAGAAAGACGAAATGATAGCGCAGCAGCACGCTGAACGCGCGTGTCAGCGCAACCTCGAACACCAGCCCCGCGAGGGCCATGAGGAAGACCCCCGCCAGGATGCTGCCAGGGACGCGCAACTCCCGGTCGGCGGCGGCGTCACTCAGCCTCAGAGCCCTCCCCGTCTTCCTCGTAGTCGCGGGTGTAGCGGCACTTGGGATACGCGCTGCAGCCGACGAACTTGCCGCGGCGACCCTCGCGGATCACGAGGTCCTTGCCGCACTCAGGGCACTCCTCGCCCAGCTTCTCCGGCGCCGGCGGCTCCCAGCCGGCGGCGATGGCATCGCTGATCGGTCGCGTGCCCTTGCATTCGGGGTAGTTGTTGCAGCCGAGGAAGCTCCCCCGCCCACCTCTGCGCACCGACATCGGCCCGCCGCACTTCGGGCAGCTCACCGGCACCGCGTTGCTGTCGGTCGCATCACCGTTGGGGCTCGCAAGCTCCTCCGACGCCTCGCCAACCACCGCCTCGTCCTCATAGTCACGCGTATACCTGCACGACGGGTAATTCGAGCAGCCGAGGAACTTGCCCCGCCGCCCCTCGCGCACCAGCAGCACCCCGTCCTCGCACTCCGGGCAGCTCTCATCGGTCTCCATCGGCTTCGCGCGTTCCTTCGGCGCGCCCTCGGGGCCCACGTCCGCCGTGTATCTGCACTCCGGGTAGCCGCTGCATCCGAAGAAGCGCCCGCGACGCCCGGTGCGCAGCAGGAGGCTCTTGCCGCACTCGGGGCACTCGAAGTCCGTCTCCTCGACCGGCGGCCTCTCCAGCACATCGCCCGACAGGTCGATGGTGAAGGTGCAGTCCGGATAGTTCTCACAGCCGGCGAACTTGCCGCGTTTTGAGTACTTGACCAGCATCCGCCCCCCGCACTCCTCGCAGACCTGATCCTCCAGCACCTTCGGTTCCGCGCTCTCCGCCGCCTCGACCTCACCCTCGAAGGGCTCGTAGAATTCCTTCAGCACCTCGCGCCAGTCGCGCTCTCCGCGCTCGACGGTGTCGAGATCCTCCTCGATGTGCGCGGTGAACTCGATGTCCATGATCTCCGGGAAGTTCTCCACCAGGTAGTCCGACACCGACAGCCCCAGGGGCGTCGGCACGAACTGCCGCTTCTCAGTCGCAACGTAGCGACGGCGGGTCAGCGTATCAATGATGTCCGCATACGTGCTCGGCCGGCCCACACCGTTCGCCTCAAGTTCGCGCACCAGTGACGCCTCGGTGTAACGCGGGGGCGGCTGCGTGAAATGCTGCTCGGGCGTGACCTCCACCAACTCAAGCTCCTCGCCCTCGGTCAGTTCCGGCAGCGACTTGTCCTCGTCATCCCGCGGCATCACCGCATACCAACCCGGGAAGACCACCACCTGACCGGTGGCCCGCAGGCCCATCCGGCCCGCCTCGACGTTCACGCCGGTCTGATTGACGATCGCCGGCGACATCTGTGACGCCACGAACCGCCGCCAGATCAGCTCGTAAAGCGACATCTGATCCTTGCTGAGGACGCTCTTGAGGCTCTCGGGCGTCCGCGTCACGGACGTCGGCCGGATGGCCTCGTGCGCCTCCTGCGCGCCCTTGACCTTCTTGCCCTTCGCGCCCGGGCCAACGTACTTCTCCCCCCACTTCTGCTCAATGAACTCGCCGGCCTGCTTGCGGGCGGCCGCCGCCACGTTCGTCGAGTCGGTTCGCATGTACGTGATCAGACCGTGGGCGCCCTCCGCGGTCTCTACGCCCTCGTAAAGCTGCTGCGCGATGCGCATCGTCTTACGCGCGGAAAAGCGTAGCCGGTTGGACGCCGCCCGTTGCAGCGTCGAAGTGATGAACGGCGGCTGCGGCTGGCGCTTCTGCTCGGTCTCCTCGATCTCCGCGACCGTGTACGTGGCCTCGCGAAGTTCCTCCACCAGCGGCGTGACCTGCTCCTCGGCTTCGAGGTCGCGGCCGACCTCTTCGCCGTCAACCGTCTTCAGGTCCGCCTCGATCTGCTGCCGGCCCTCCGGCTGCAGCAGCGCGCTGATTGACCACCACTCCTCGGGGTCGAAGGCCGCGCGCTCGCGCTCACGATCGGTGATCAGCCTCAGCGCGACCGACTGCACCCGCCCGGCCGAAAGCCCCGAATCCGGCCGCCCTCCACCGATCTTCTTCCAGAGCACCGGACTGATCGAGTACCCCACCAGCCGATCGAGTATCCTCCGCGCCTGCTGCGCGTCAACACGGTCCATGTTCAGCTCACCGGGGTGCCGCAGCGCCTCGGCCACGGCCTCCTGCGTTATCTCGTTGAACTGAATCCGCCGCGCGGAATCGAGCCCGAGTTCGTCGAGGATATGCCACGCGATCGCCTCGCCCTCGCGGTCAGGGTCCATCGCGAGGTAGATCTCCTCGACATCCTTGAGTTCCTTCTTGAGCATCTTGATGGTCTTGTTGCCCGACACCACGTACGTGGGCGAAAAGTCGCCTTCGAGGTCCACGCCCATGTCGTCGTCGGGCAGGTCGCGCACGTGTCCCATCGATGCGAGAAGCTTGTACTCATCACCGAGAAACCCCGACAGCGTCCGGGTCTTGGTCGGCGACTCGACTATGATTGCCTTCTTAGGTGCCACGATATCATTCCTGCAATGCGGCTGCGTCGCCGCGTGATCTGTCACTGTTGAGCATCAGAACTCCCGACCTGCGCCACCTGTCGCCGTCACCGGCCGCCTTCCGCCTATCCAGTCCGCACGAATTGATTCCCGGGGAAGCGCTTCACGAGACCCTTCACCTCGAGCAGCATCAGCGCCGACGAGACCTGCGGGACGGCAAGCTCGCAGTCGCCGGCCACGTCGTCGATGTTCCGCGGCTGATGGCTCAGCGCCGAGAGCACCTTGCGCTGATCGGCGGGAAGATCGTCAAGCTTCCGCTCGCGCTCGGCCGCCGGCTCGCGCTCAGGAACCGCTTCGATCATGATCCCGAGGCCCTCGACGATGTCCTCGGCTGTCTCAACCAGGACCGCGCCATCGCGGAGAAGATCGTGGCATCCACGGCTCACGGGGCTGGTGATGTTCCCGGGGACCGCAAAGACCCCCCGTCCGCTCTCGCCGGCCAGCCGCGCGGTGATCAGCGCGCCGCTCTTGCTCGGCGCCTCCACCACCACCGTGCCCAGCGACAGCCCGCTGAGTATCCGATTCCTCTGCGGAAAGCTGTGCCTCGCGGGCGGCGTCCCAAGGGCAAATTCGCTGATGACGGCGCCTGATTCGGCGATGCGTTCGCGCAGCTTACTGTTGGCATTCGGGTAGTCCACGTCGATCCCGCAGGCCGTCACCGCAATCGTGCGCCCGCCGGCCTCAACTGTCGCATCATGCGCGTCAGCGTCGATCCCCATCGCAAGGCCGCTCACCACGGTGAAGCCGCGCCTCACAAGATCCCGCGACAGTTGCCCGGCGACCATCTCGCCGTAGGGGCTGCGCTTCCGCGTCCCGACCACCGCCACCGCAAGCTCGTCGCGCTCATCAATCTCGCCACGCACGAAAAGCACCGCAGGCGGATCATCGATCTCCCGCAGCAGTGGCGGATAACGCTCATCCGCGATAGGCAGCAGATGAGCGTCGAGTTCGTCCAGTCGTTCGCACATCGCAGTAACGTCCGCTTCAGCCTCGGCCGACCGCAGCTTTCCGAGGTGGGCGGAGGCGATGCCGTCCACCGCTCGAAGCTGCTCGTTGGTCGCGCCGAATATCGCGTCCGGCGAACCGAACGCCTCCAGCAGCGAAAGTTGAAGCTTCGGGGATAGACCCGCGGCATTGAGACGCAGCCACGTCCCCGTTTGTGACGCGTCACATTCCCCCATGGTTCACTCCCATGCGTCTATCGACGAAAAAGCCGCCAGGAGGCACATTGAGGGCCTCCTGGCCGCTGAACGGTTCGACCTCAGATTGGCCTGCTACACACTCTCTTCCTCAGCCGAAATCGATGGAGGCTGCTCCTCATCCGGCGCCTGTGCGCCTGACTGCGTCCGTGCCTGCATCTTCTGCAGGCGGCTCTTGAGCGAGTCGAGTCTCCGCTCGCACTCCTCCGCGCGCTCTCGCGCCGCCGCACGCTGATCCTCCGCGGCAGCAAGCTTGCTCTTCAGCGAGGACCACGGCGCGCTGACGGCGATTGCCATCACGATCGCGCCGACTACTACGCCCGCCAGAGGCACGATGAAGACAGGCAGCTCAGCGCCAATGGGTGTGCCGCTGAGATCAACCAGGCTGGTAATCTCAATCGGATCGGCATTCCACATCGAAAAGAACACCGCGTACGCCACGAATATCAGCAGTATCAACACTGTCACGATAGCCTGAGCCATTGCACGACCCCCTGGCAGTGGTTAGGTGTTGTGAGTCGGCGCTTTACGGCATGAACTCCTCGGGGAATTCCTCCGGCGGTATCTCTTCACCCTCGAAGTCCTCAAACTCCGGCCGCTCCGGCTGCGGCGGCGCCGGCGGCTTGAGCGTGTTGTCCACCGTGAAAGCGACGACCTTCGACACGGTGTTACCCCGCCAGTCACTCGCCTCGAAGACCACCTGCTTCACGCCGTTGGACAGATTTGCGGCGCTCCCGCGCGGATCGTAGATATACCACAGCAGACCCTCGCGCGAATCGTAGGTGAAGTCCGCCTGTTCCCCGTTCATAGTGACACTCACCGAATCGGGATCGACGCCCGATCCCTCGTCGGTCAGAAGCAGCGACAGGAAGATCGGCGGCGTCCCCGGCATCTCGATGTCCTCCGCGTACCGCTCGGGGAAGGCGTCCGGATCGGCCAGGTCAGGCGTGAACTGCACGCGTCGTCGCTTCGCTCCCGGCACCTCCAGCACAGGCTCGGCGATCGTCGGGACGACATTGTCGGGCGTCATCGAGCCGAACGCGTAGACGACACCATCGTCGCCGAGCGTGTACAACGCGTTCTCCACGACGGACACTGACGGGTCAATGATATCCTCAAACTCCAACTCCCGCTCGCGGGTGCGAGTGCCCTCGCCGTCCATATCCTCGGGCATGCCCGGATCCATCATCATCTCTTCGGGCATCTCCCCCTCGGGGTCCATGCCCTCCTCCGGGAAGAACATGCCCTCGCCGCCCGGACCGGTCGCCGATGCGGCCCGCTCCTCCACCTCGGGGAGCGTGTACTGCCACAGCAGGTCTCGCCCGTCGAGGCTGATCGCGTAGATATCGCGCTGCCCCGCGCGGAAGACGATCTTGTCATCGACGATCACCAGTGAACTGGAGATGCCCTCCACTGACCCGTCACGGGGCCACTTCCAGATTGCCCGCCCTCGGTTGGTGTCGATTGCGTAGACCGCCCCGCCGCGCGTGCCCACGTAAACCTGTCGCCCGAGCACTGCCGGTGAGCCGACGATCAGTCCGCCGGCGCGGAACGGCCGTCCCCACACCAGCCGGCCGGTGTAAATGTCGCGCGCGAGCAACTCGCGGCCCGACGTGTAGATCACCTTCGTCCGCTCGCCAACCGGCGAGGCGAAGAAGCTGTCGCGATCGATGCTGTTCGACCACAGCGGCTGACCCTCGCTGTTAAGCGAGTAGATGCGCCCGCCCGTCGTGCCAACGATCACAACGTCGCGATAGACCAGCGGAGGCGCCTTGATGTCTCCGCGCGCCTCAAACTGCCAGAGAACGTCGCGGGACTCAAGCTCCAGCGCCGTGAGGCGGTTGCCATCCGAGCCGAAGTAGATCACGCCGTACGCGACCACCGGAGGCGTGTCCACCGCTCCCTGTGTCCGGAAGCGCCACTCGATGGAACCGTTCTCGGTGTTGATGGCGAGCAGAGAATCGTCGCGGGTGCCGCAGTAGAGCACGCCGTCGGCGATGGCGGGGCTTGAAAGGATGTCATCACCCGCGGTCTGCTCCCACAGCAACTCGCCCGTCACGCGGTCGACGGCGTAGATGGTGTCGCCGACGGGCGCGTAGACCGCCCGCTCGTCAACCGCCGGGGTCGCAACCGCGTCGAAATCCTCCGCCTCGGTGGCGTACTTCCACGTGAGGCTGGTCGGCAACTGCAGCTCGGCATCCGAGACACCGCTGCTCTGCTCATCAACCCGCATCATCCACGTGGCATCCTGGGCCGACGCGGCCGTGGCCAGAGCCGTGAGTATTGCGGCGACCATCAATACTCTACCTGATCGCATAGATGTACCTCCAGCTTCCACAGATCGGATCATTCCGCGCCGGTGTCTGACACGCGCAGTCGCACCGTCCAGGCCGGTCGAAAAAGTTCGCGCAGCGCTCTCATGACTGCATCGGCGTCAACCGAAGCGATCTCACCCGCAAGTTGTCCATCCCGCCTGTATCCCCCTGCCCCGCCGAGCAGTTCAAACATCGCCAGATAGTGCGCTATCTCCTGATTCCGCTGGCGGCGCAGGGCGTGTTTGCCGATCAGATATCTCTTCGCCCGCTGCAATTCGGCCGCGCTCGCCGGCTCCGATGTCGCGCGGTCGATCTCGTCCTCCACCACCCGCTGCACCTCGTCGAGATCCTCAGGATCGCAGGTCACAAGTATCAGACCCGATGGCGCAGTCGCCGACGGCGTCAGTTCCGCTGCGATTGTATACGCCAGTGCCCGCTCTACCCGCAGCGCAAGATACAATCGGCTGTCCATCCCCGAGCCCAGCAGGACCATGCCCGTGGCCATCGCCGGATAGACGGGCGAATCGAGCGCGACAGCCCGTCCTCCAACGGCGACTACGCCGGTCCGTCCGCCGATCTGAATATCTTCGACTCCCGGCTCCCTGCCAGGAGAGGGCTCAGGAGCCGACGCGGGCAACGCGCCCGGGAGCAGCCGACCCATCTCCTCGGCTACAAGTCGCATCGCCTCGCCGCCGTCCACTCCCCCGCTTATTGCCATCACCGTGGCGTTGGGCAGAAAGTGCTCCGAGTGAAAGCTCCGAATTTGATCGATTGTGATGCCCGCCACTTCGACCGGATCGCCGGCTGCGGTGTCCCCCGAGCGGATCCGAGGATACATCGCCTGGTAGAGCCGGTCGATCGCCATCGTCGCCGGCACTTCATCCCGCGCCGCGAGTCTGCGCACCAGTGGCGGGCGGTTCAGCTCCAGCGCCTCCTCGGTCAACTCGGGCCGAAAGAGCATCCGGCGCATCAACCGCACCGCGTCCTCGAGCGACTCCGCGGGCGCGGCGAGCGACAGTTCGACGTAGTCCGGGGCCACTGAGCCCTCCGCGCGGACGGCGGCGCGGAGCATCTCGTCGCGACAGCCCTCGCCCGCCGCAAGCAGCGACTGCGTAAGCTGGCGGATCCCCGTGGCGCCGCGTGGCTCATGCAGAGCCGTGATCCGCACCATCGCCGAGATCACAACTGTCGCGGTATGAGCGTTCTCCTGAACGATCACCCGCAATCCGTTCGGCAGGCTTCGCTTGAGCGGCCCGTCATCCTGCGCCCGGGCAGCGGGAACCGCGACTGCGCCCGCCATGACCAGCGCGGCGACGAGGCGCCACGGCCGTGCCTTTGTGCGGATCTTCCGTCGCACACGCCCCCGGGGCTGTCGCATTAGCTGGAGGTCAGTCGCCTCAGGGCCTCCCGGGCCTCCAGGTTGTCGCTCTGGGCCGCGAGAGCCGCACCGTAGGCCGTGATAGCCTCGTAGGGCCGACCCTCTTCCTCATACAACTGTCCCATCTGGACGTGAATCGCCGCATCGTCCTCGACGGTCTCCGAGACCTGCAGCGCGTTCCTCAGCGCCTGCTCGGCGGCCTGGAACTGACCAAGTTCCGTGTACGCCTCGGCCAGTTGCGTCAGCGCGTCGAGGTAGGCCCAGTCGAGACCAAGGGCCCGGTTCAGCTCCTGCACCTCGCGCTCGTACTGCCCCGTATTGTGGTGGGTCATGGCGACGAGATAGTGCAGATAGCTGCGCTGGATCGCAGTGTTGGCGATCGCGGGCTTTGGGATCAACTCCAGCGCCTGCTCGTAGTTCGCCCGCGCCCGGTGCCACGAGCGCATCTGGTAGAAGGTGTTGCCGAGATTCGTGAAGGACTGATGGAGCGTCGGGTCGGCGACGACCGCCTTGTTGAAGTGCTCGCTGGCCGCGCCGAGTTGGCCCGTGTAGTAGTAAGTCAATCCGGCGGCGTTATGCGCCTGGGCGTTGTCAGGATCGAGATTCAGCGCCACCTGCGCGCTGGCAAGCGCTTCATCGTAGTCCTCAGCGTGCATCTGCGCCATCGCAAGTGCCGCGTGCAGTTCCTCGTCACGAGGGTCGATATCCAGCGCGACGCGCAGGTCCTCGGTGGCGTCCCCGGGCTGGTCCATCTCGATGTACGCCTGCGCGCGACCTCGATATGCGTCCACATACTCGGGGTCGGCATCGATCGCCGCGTCGTAGCGCTCGACGGCATCCTCGTAGCTGCTGGAGACAATGTCGCGTTCCGGATCAGACACGTAGGTCTGTGCCTGGAAGAGGAATATGTCGCCGAGTGTTTTGTGAGCCTGCGGATCGCTGGCCGCGTCTTCGAGCGCGTCCTCAACGGCGTAGATGGCCGTGTCAACAGTGGTGATGGCGTTCCACAGCAGGCCGTCATCGTAGAAAGCGGCCTTAGCCTGCTCGAAGTACGCGCGGCCGATCCTCACCTGTGGCAGCGGATCGGCGGGGTTGCCTCCGCGGTCGGCATCGAGAGCCTTGCGGTAGGAGTTTCGGGCATCACCGTATTTTCCGACGTCCACGGCGGTGTCCCCGCGAGCGATGTAGAGCCCGGGGCGCATCGCCATCTCCTGGGCGAACTCGGCCGCCTTTGAGTAGTCCTGGGCCAGCTCTTCCTCGATCTTCTGCCTGGTCCGCTGGGCCTCCGGGGTGAGACCACCCTCACCCTCCCGCAGCGCCATCTGCTCAAGCTGGCGGACCTTGCGGTCCCACTCATCGACGATTCGGATGGCGTCATCGAAGTCATCCAGCGCGGCCTCGTGCTCATCCTGCATGTTCTTTGCGAGGCCGCGGTAGAAGTAGGCTTCCACGTAGTTCTCGTTGTGCTGGATGGCCGTGGAGAGCCGATCGATGGCGTCCACGTAGTGGCCAGAGAAGTAGTTGACCCGGCCGAGATCGGTGAAAACCTCGGCGAGATTCTTGAAGCGGCGGTTCCGCAATTCGGTCTGATAGGCGCGGATCGCTTCATCGAGCGCGCCGAGTTCCTCGTAGACCCGCCCGATGTAAAGCTGCGTTCCGGGGCGGCCCGGCCGAAGGTCGTAGGCGCGCTGGAGGACCTCGAGAGCGTCCTCAAACTCGCCCTGTCGGTACCTTGCCACGCCGAGGTAGTAGAGGGCGGCCTCGTTGTCGGGCTCCTCCTCCACCACCGCCTCGAGGCGCTGGATCGCGGGGGCGTACGAACGCTGCTCGAAGAGCTGCACGCCCTCCGTGAAGTCGCTGCTGATCTCCTGAGCTGACGCGATTCCGCACGCCAACAGGCCTGCGAGCACGCTGTACATGACAATGATTCCGCAGGCGCGGCTGGTTCTGGTCATCCGGATATGCTCCCTTCAGAGCCCACGGTTCCCCGTGCGTGCGGCATTATACGACACGCCTCACAGATATGTCAACGAAAGGCATTCGTCTGTGTACCGACAGTTCCCTCAACTGCCTCAGTTCGCCTCCCCCGGGGAAGTATCCTTCCCCGGGATTAATTCGATCGCTCGCAACCGCGCATTCACGGTCAACGGAGGGCCGGCGAGCCGTCTCTGAGCACGATGGCCTTCTACTCCCCGTCGGGGAAGTCAACCGTGACCGCGAGGTCGTAGACCTGCAGGCCGCGGGTGCCGGGGCTTGTCAGGCTGACGCGCCGCCACAGCGCCTCACCCAGCGACGGAGAGTTTGATCCCCCGAAGACCGCGCTGTTTCGACCGTTGGCATCCTGTGTGTATGCGCCCTCGCCGTCGATCACCAGTTCGCCGTCCACGTAGATGCGAATGTCCTCGCCCTGCACCTCGACGCGGTATGTGTGGAAATCATCGGTGGTGTCCATGTCGTAGCGCAGGCCCGTGAAGTGGGTGCTGATGTGATCGGGGCGCAGCGCCAGCCGCTCGGTGGAGACGCCGTTGCTGATGGTGAAGTTGCTCCATCCGTCAATGACTTTCACCTCGGCCTCCGCCACGGCAAGGCGGTCGGGATGCGCCTCCCACGGGTACCTGAAGTAGATGTAGTCGCCCTGCTCTTCGCCGCGATCGGCGATCAGCAGGCCATCGTCCTGAAGCTCGGCGAAGACGATGTCCTCGCGCATGCGATCCTGCTGCCACGGCGTGCGGGGCATGCCGTCTTCGACCGTCCACTCGATCGTTCCGGCCTCCTCATCGCCGGGGCGAGCATGGGCGGCGAACTCGAAGATATTCTCGCCCGGCCGCAAAAGCCCGTCGGCCAGCGGGAAGTGTAGCCAGGGGGTGTCCTCGTCAGGGTTGGACAGCGTCTCGCCGTTGAGGCTGACGGACAGGTCGGCGGCGCCCGCGGACATCACGTGGCAGGTCACATGCGGGTCGAGACCCCGCTCACGCGCGGCGGTGGGGTCATCACCGATGTACACCGGGATCGAGGCGGACTCGCCGGTCTGCAGCGAAAGCGGATCGATCGGTGTGAGGATCGGGAGATTGCGCCACTGACTCCCATCGGCCACCCAGTAGTCGGGGTTGCCGTAGCCGCCACTGGCCTGGCCGCGGACGGTGGCGAAGTACGTCTTGTCGAGCCCCGCCAGCACATCCGGATCGCCGATCTCGTGGAGGAACTGCTTGTTCGGGTTGAACATGTTGAAGAGGTAGATCCCGTCCATGCCGGCCTGCCACGCCTCGGCGGCGCGAGCGCGGTACGCCTCGTCACCGCGGCGGTTGACAACGGAACCGTCCACTCTGACACGTGACTCGCTCAGCCCCGCGTAGGTCAGCACGCCGTGGCGGTCGCCGAGTTCGGCGAGGTAGTTCCACGGGTTCATGCGGAAGTAGCCGCTCCCGGTGACGATGTCCACGAGGCCCTCGGACATCCACGTTTCGAGGTCGATCCCCGCGGCCAGCGCCAGCGGCACCGAGTCGGTCACTCGCATCGCAACGAGGATCGGCTTGCCGCGCTCGCGGCCGACCTCCTCGGTCATCGCGCGGACGCGCCGAATGAAATTCGTCATGATCTCGACTTCTTCGTCCGTCGCGTGCTCGCCCCAGGCCGTGGTGCGGAAAAGGCACAGGTGCCGGAAGAAGTCCATCTCGATGCCATCGACATCGTAGTTGCGGCAGACCTCCTCGATGATGGAGAACATCTTGTCGCGCACGGCCTGCTCGGCGTAGTCAACCTGCGTCCATGCGCCGTGCGGCGGTCGCTCATCGGGGGTGCCGACGAGACACTCGGGGTGGTCGAGCTTCCACTGCGAGAGCATCCCGCTGCCTGCGTCATGGCGATCGTTCATCCGCTCGGACCAGAAGATCTCTTTGTCATTCTCGCGGCACCACTCCACCATCACCTGCAGCGGGTCGGTCCCCATCTCGATCAGCGCCGGGGTGACATTGGGCGAGTAGCGGCCCTCGGTGGTCATGAACGTCTCGGAGACCTCCGAATTGTGGCTGTGACGGGCGAATGTGCCGCGGTTGGTGGAGTAGAAGATCGTGTCAACGTGTGTGTCCTCAAGGCCGATGGTGCGCGGCTCGAGCATGCCCTGAGGAGTGGGCTCCTTCGCCACGACGACCGCGTCGCCGCCGTCGTTGTTAAAGATGACGCGGCGCTGTCGCTGGAGCATTTCGGTGCGCTGCTGCTCGAAGGCGTCATCATCGGGGGCCTGCGCGCTGGCCGGGGTCATTGTGATCAACGCTCCCGCGAGACAGACTGAAAGGAACAGAATGCCGAACAGTGTCAGATGCTTCATGAAGACTCTCCCTTACGCTCGCCGGTAGTCTGCGTTAGCTGATGCTCGAAGATTGCATGGCCGGGAGGAAGGAAAACCTCCCGGCCATCGGAGATCGCGCTCAGTTCACCAGGGCGGATACATCCTTCAACTGCGGAATGACTTTCACGTGCCCATCCCAGTATGACGCGTTCATCATCTTGTTGTGCCGGTAGACGATGCCACCGGAGGCGCAATCGAATCCACCGTCATCAGCCATGTCCATCGGGTTCCCGTCGGCATCGAAACCGAGGCCACCGGTCGCGCCCATGGGAGTGAAGCGCGTCGATTCCATGAGGCAGATGGTCTCAGATGGCGTATCGAGGACCGCAAGCGAGATGCCACGAGTGCTACTCCACGTGAGGTTCGCGCCCCAGGAGTCGGTGGTGTTGTGTCGGTAGGCGCCGCCGTAGCTTGTCGGAGCCCTTCGGCCGTAGTAGCCGGTGGCATTCGCATGCTGGCTGCGCCAGTACGTCTCAGCGCCGGGGCCGCTCGGACAGATGTAGACCTTCTCATTCTTGACGTACGGCTCCATCAGATCGTAGACGCCATGGACACGTTTGTAGCTGTTCCCGTCCATGTTGTAGACGGCGAGCGGCGCTCGCTCGTCATAGTCCTGAGCGTACATGATGATACCAAGGCTGATCTGCTTGAGATTGCTGGTGCAGCTTGCCTGTCGCGCCTTGTCGCGCGCACGGGCGAAGACCGGGAAGAGGATCGCCGCCAGGATGGCGATGATCGCGATCACGACGAGCAACTCGATGAGCGTGAAGCCCTTGCTCCGCGCAAACATGGTGCGGCCTCCTTTGGTGGTACGAAAATGGACATCCCACGCCCCGTCGATGAACGTGCGGCAGGGTACTGCTGAATACATATCCCGTGCAGATTGGTAACACATTTCGCCCGCAAGCGAGCGGGGACCTCCGTCGGTTTCAGCATCGCCCACGACTGAGCGTTCGGCTCTCAGGGGATCCTACCCGCCGCGCTGAAGCTCGAAGGCGGTGACCGCGCCGGCCTCATCGGCCACCACGATCAGGGGGCGGTCGGACGCGGTGACGGTCAGCGCGGTGGGGCGGGCGTCGATGCGCGCCCGCCCGGCGACCTCTCCGTCGGCCGTCAGCACGAGCACCTCGCCACCGGCGAGCGCGGCAACGACGACCTCCCCGGACTCCGCGACCGCCGAGGTCATCTCCGCCACCGGCCCGCCGACCGCGGCCGACCAGCGCTTCGCCCCGGAGGCGTCGAAGGCCGTCACGAACTCGCTGCTGGAGCCGGTGACCACCAGCGCCGTGCCGTCGGCATCGTGGATGATCTCCGTTCCGCGCACATCATCGCCGAGCCGGTGATGGAAGAGCCGCCCGTCGTCCTCCATCGTCGGCGCGGCCGCGTAGAGGCTCGCGCGCCCCGTCCCGAAGGCGATCTCATCGCGTCCATCATCGTTGATGTCCGCGATCGCCATCGAACTGAGCGTCGATCCCCATCCGTCATTGAGCACGCGGCGCAGATAGCGGTCATCGCCGCCGCGACCGTTGGAGAGCCCCTCCTGCTTGAGGAAGTAAAGCGCGTCAGTGCTGGAGACCTCCGGATTGCCGCCGACGATCTCCGCCACACCGTCGCCGTCCACGTCGTAGAGACCGTGGACGCCGAAGAGCCCCGCGTACGACCAGAACGTCCACTTCGGCTCGCCATCGGGCGTGAGGCCGTGCAGGCGCTGGTCGCCGGTGGCCACGCAGACCGTCTTCTCACCGCCGGGCCCATCCACCACGAAGGTGTAAAGCGCGGGGTTGCTGCGGATGAAAAGCGCGGTGTTGGTGGCCTGCCGGGTCTCGGGCTGGTAGAGCCAGCGGGTGCTGCCGTCGGGGTTGCGACATTCGAGCGTGCTGTCTGCCCGTGCCAGCAGCATCTCGGTGGAACCGTCGTCGTCGATGTCAGCGATGCACACGTCATGCACCGCCACCCCGGCCTCCGCCCGCGCAAGCTCCGATCCGTCGGCTTCGATCAGCGCCACGCGCCCGGCTTCGCTCGGCACCGCGACTGCCCCCAAGCCGCCCGGGAGCGGCTGCCGGTCAGGCGCGAGCACGTCCGCGCCGGGGTTCCCGAGATGCGCGCGCAGGTACGAGACCTCACCGCCGGCGTCATACTGCCAGGCGCGCTCAAGCTCGGCATCAGAGGATGCTTCCTCGCCCGCCCCGGCAGCAATGTCATGCGCAGACGAGGCGAGCAGCGCGCGCAACTGCTCGCCGAGCGCCGCGTCCAGCGCGAGCGCTTCGGTGACGGACTCCTCGTCGGCGAGTACCTCCACCCCGCCGATCACCGCTCGCCGGCCGCCGGCGACCACCAGCGTCTCCGGAGTCAGGTGGAACGCGTCGGCGTCGATGACGATCTCACCGATGCGGACCTCGCCCCGCGGCGCCCCGGCCCACGCCGGGACGCCCGGGCCGTCGATGCGCACAACGCCCTGCCCGAGCGAGTGCATGCGAAAGCGCGCGTCGGGCGCGGCGCCGGTCTCGTGGGCGAGTGTTGCGAGGAAGTCGGTCTCCCCCGCCGCCAGTGTGCTGCTGGACGAGTGCGTCACGCGGTTGGGCCTCGGTTCGGCGAAGGGGTAGTAACGCGCGCCGCGCCCGTGGGTGAGGTACTCCAGTCGCTCGTGGCTGACGCGTTCGGCGGGTGTCTGCATGTGGAAGTACGTCGTGTTCTCCTCGGTCCGACCGTCATCCAGCGGCCACTGAGCGACGGTGAGCGTGTCGGCGCTGAACTGCGGCTCGCCGAGCGTCTTCCAGTGGCCGGAGAAGGTGAACGTGCCCGGCTCTCGCGCCGTCATCGCGTCGATCACCACGAAGTAACGTTCGGGCGCCATCAGCACCGAGCGCGTCCAGTCCGCCTGCGCGAAGTCGTTCAGACGCGTCTGGCTGATCATCACGTCGCCGAGGTCCACGGAATGCAGGCGCTCGGCGAAGTAGGGGATCGCGGTGCTCAGTCCGTCGCGGATGATGTTCACGCCGTTGTGCCACGCGATGGTCGCCTCGAAGAGGCCGTCGTAGGTGACGAGGTACTCCCGCCCGTTGCGCGAGTAAAGGTGGATCGTGTTCGTGTCATCGTAGTCGTGGCTCGCCCCGACCATCCCGTCGAGCAGGAGGAACTCGTCGGCGAGATCAAGGCCCGTGCGCATGGCGATCTTGTCGAAGGCCTGCTCGTACTCGATGGTCGGCGGGTTGAAGAACCGGGGTGATGGAAGGTTCCGCCAGCCCTGCCAGAATCCGCGGTCGTAGGGGAGCACCGAGAGACCCACGATGTCCTCCGGTGGTTCGGGCGCGATGTCGCCGATGTACGTGCGCAGAAGCTCGTCCGTGTTCGCGCGCGGCTCATCAGGGCGGCGCGTGGACGGCCAGAGATAGCGCCCGTCCTCGTAGTAGTACGCGCACTTCGCCAGCAGCGTGTAAGGGCCCGAGGCGTAGTGCGCGTCGCCGATGGTCGGGAGCATGCCCGCGTTGTACATGGTGCGCAGGGCGCGCTCGGCCGCCCGGCGTGCCGCGCCGCTCTCGAAGAAGC
The DNA here is from genome assembly GCA_046540615.1 of Armatimonadota bacterium. Taxonomy (GTDB): domain Bacteria; phylum Armatimonadota; class Zipacnadia; order Zipacnadales; family UBA5352; genus UBA5352. Next base: position 28,166 of record JBKHFA010000001.1, read on the forward strand.
CCGTCTCTCCGGAGGCCAGCGCGTAGATGGCCTTGTCCTCAAGCGTCGCCTCCCACTGGTGCATCGAGGAATCACACATCGGCTTCGACCAGGAATCCTGCATGCCGAAGTAATCTGAGATGCGGCCGAGGTAGACGTCCATCTCGGGGAGGTCGTAGCCGTGCCGGAAGTAGCGCGCCATGAAGAACGTGCCGACGCCCGGTCGGGTGCCGTGATTTTGATGCGGCATGCCCCACGGCCAGCGCTGGATGTGCAGCGCGCCGATGCACTCGTCAGAACGCACCTGGGTCAGGAAGAAGTTCGTGATGGCGAGGCGCTCCTCGTCGGAGAACGCCGGATGCTCCTCCATCAGGTCCCAGATCTCCATCCATCCGGGGACGTGGAGGTGGCCGATGATGCCCTTCTCGATCCACCGCAGCATCTGCTCGCGGTAGCGCTCGGCCCACGCGTCGTCGCCGGTGACGAGGTAGACGATGCCGGAGTGCCGCGGGTCATCGCGCGAGCCGTAGTCCGCCAGCGCGAAGTGCAGCGGCCATCCCGCGGGGATGATCAGGCGCTCGCCGTAGTCCCACTCGGTCAGCGCCATGTACTCGTCTGAAGCCGCGACCTCGTAGAGTCGGCCGATGACGCCGCTCTCGGGAATGTGCGCGATGAACTCGTCAGCCGCGCGGGCAAGGCCCTCGTCATCGCTCGCGCCGACCACGACCACGTTCTGCCCGCCCCCGAGCGGGTCGTGGATTGTCTGCAGATAGTGCCCGGCCTCCCCTGGGAAGCGCCTGTCAACGATCGTGTACCACTCGTTGTAAAGGCGCTCGATCAGCGGGTTGTCCGCGAAGTTGCCGAGCGCGATCACCGCGCCGTCGTCCGGCAGGTCGGCGTCTGACGAGATCGCGACGTCCGCGCCGGTTCGCTGCTCGATGGCTGCTTCGATGCGCTCGGCGGCCTGCTGATGGGCTTCCGAGGCGCCGGTGACGATCGTCGCCGCGCGCAGGTCGGTCTGCAGGTGGAGGTCCTTGAGCTGGTCGATCATCGCGACCTCACGCCTGGTGATACGCCGCACCGCGAAGTCTTCGACCGCCATCCGACCTGTCGCGGAGAAGAGTACATGCCCGCCGGGAAGCGCAGGCTCGGCGATGCCGGACTCGCCGAGGTCCCAGTAGTCGAGCGCAAGGCGATCGTCAACGAAGACGCGAATCCGCCGGTCGAACTTCATGATCGCGACGTCGAACTCTGAGACGGCGGTGGTCCCGAGCGACTCGTTGTGATCGACGAGAGTTCCGCCGGGCATCTCAATCAGCCGCAGCTCGGCGGGAGTGAATCTGACCGCGTACGATCCCGCCTCCGGGCCCTCGTCGGAGACGCAGAAGAATGCGGCGGCCTCTCCGCCCGGCTGCACTCGCGCGGTGAAGGTGATCAGGTGCGGGCGCTCGATCGACTCGTGCGACGCCGCGGTCCCGTCGCGCTCAACAATCAGTCGGCCCTCCTCCGCGGCGGCCTCCCCGGAGGTCTCCCACGCGTCAATACTCGCGAAGTCGTCCGCCAGCAGCGGCTCAACCTCGAGTATCTGCGTGTCGAAGCGCAGGGTCTCCGCACCCGCGACTGCCGTCATCGCGAGCAGCACGGCGGCGATCGGCACAGCATGAGAAATCTGCATCAGGCACCCTTTCCGTCAGAGATCGACCTGTCAGAGGACCACCGAGTCACGGACGATGCGGACGGCGCCGGTCTGCTTCTCAGCGCCCCTCCCAGATCGCCCACAGCAGGCGGGAGGCGCTGTCCACGATGCGATCGCCCGCGGCAGGCTCAAGCCGCGTCCACCACAGCGGCTCACCGGAGTATCCGCCGCCGATGATCCCCGACATCGTCGGGCAGTAGCTGCTGTGTCCGTCGGCGACGCTGACCACGGCCGTCAGCGGAGCGGGGCTGCGGCGCTTGATGTCGAGGCCGAAGCGGCAGAAAAGCTCGGTCGGCTGCAGCGCGATCCCAAGGTCCCCGACGCGCAGCGCGTGGACGGGGTTCGTGTCCACCGGGTCGTCGGCGAAGTCATCATGCAGCAGTGCCCGGCCATGCGCGCGTAACACGTCCCACGCGGCCACCTCTTCGCCAGCGTCAACCCGCGCCAGCACCTCGCGCGCCTCCGCCAACTGCTCGGGATCAGGCAGGCGCACGTCAAGCTGCAGGTCCTCGTAGCGGTGGGCCAGCGTCACGCCCTCGTGGAAGGTCGCCTCATGCAGCAGCCGGAGCGTCTCGCCCGCCAGCAGGTGGGCCTGCCGCTCCATGCGCTGCTCGGCGGTCTCGCCGCGGGGCTTGTCGAGGACCTGCGTGGTGTTGGCGATGTCGCCGAACGCGCCGTTGAGAAAGAGCACCGGCAGCGATCCGAGGACGTCGCGGAGGTACTCCCGGGCGGCGCCGGGATAGTCGGCGGAGAGGAAGTCGCGGCCGTAGAACGTCGTCGGGTGCGCGGTGTTGTTGTGCATGATCACGATCAGTTCATCGTCCTCATCGACCGCGAAGAGCGCGATCTGCTCGGGGTCCTCGGGCCCTTCGAGGCCGATGAACTCGTCGGCGCCGCGCTTGCGGTGCATCGTGTGCGTGCCGTCTGACCAGCAGACGCGCCGGTTGTACCCGATCTTCGCGCGGCCACTGCCCCACCCGATCCGCGCCGGTCGCGCACTGTCCGCCGCCTCGGCCGCCACCTCGCCGAGCCAGCCGTCGAGGCGCTGGTGGTAGGCGTCGTCGATCTCCTTGAAGTAGCTGGTGGGCAGGACGGAGGGCCCGGTGTGCGTGTGCGTGCAGGTGATAATGACGCCGCGTTCGGGCAGGTCGGCCGCTGCGGCCATCGTGCGGCGGAAGCCCTCCACGTACTCCGGCAGCAGCGCGCCGAGGTCGCAGCTTACGAGCAACACGGCCTCATCGTCGCCGCGCAGGAGCATCGCGTTTGCCTCAAGGTCGTCGCGGATGCGGCTGACGGTCTGATCGACGCTCGCGCCCTGGATGGGCGTTCCGAGGTCATTGTTGATGATCCGTGTTGCAGCTCCGACTTTCAGCATGACTGTCTCTCCCGACCGTCCGATGATATCACGCCCCGCGTGGCGGTCAGTTCGGGCCGGGGAGCAGTGATACCTGCCCCCGGCGGAGGTCACGACCTGATCTGCGAGGAAGCCTCGCGCGAACGCCGCGTCGATCCGCGTTGCTTTCGAGGCGAGGCGAGCGATGGCAGAGCCCCGCGTTGTGTCGGAGCAGAGACCTGTCGACGACAGCACCGGCCGGCGCCTGACTATCCGGGCGCTGGGCTTCAGCGTGGCCACGGCCGCGGTCATCGGCTTTCTCTTCCCGTGGGCGAATCTCGTATTGCGCGGCACGCGCCCCGCCAACACCTCACTGCCCTTCGGCATCGTCGCCCTCTTCTTCATACTCGTCGCAGTCATCAACCCGCTGATCAAGCTCGCGAGCACGCGCCTCAGCCTCCGCCGGTCGGATCTGCTGGTGGTCTTCGTCGCCGCGCTGCTGGCATCGTCAGTCGTCACCTGGGGACTGGTCGGGCAGCTTCTGCCGATCCTGACCGGCGCGCATTACTACGCGACCCCGGAGAATCACTGGGATGAGTTGATCGGGCAACACACCGTCGAGTGGATGGCGGTCACGGACGAGGCCGCTGCCCGGCATTTCTACGAGGGCGCGCCCGCGGGCCTGGGAGTGCCGTGGCAGCCGTGGCTGCTGCCGCTGGGGATGTGGGCGGTCTTCATCGCGGCGCTCGCGGCGGCCACCATCGGCCTGATGATACTCGTACACCGGCAGTGGATCGATCATGAGCGGCTGGTCTACCCGCTCATGTGGCTGCCGATCGAGATGGCCGACCACGAGTCGCGCGCGGCGCTCTGGCCGACGCTGCTGCGCAGCAGACTGCTGTGGATCGGGGCGGCGCTGGCCATCATCCCGTCGGTGTTCATCGGCCTCCGGCATTACTACCCGGTCGTGCCCGAGCTTGACCTGCGCTTCGATGCGCGCATCCCGATCGAGCAGGAGCGCATCCTGCTGCGCATGTGGACGAACTTCGCCGTCATCGCCTTCTCCTACCTCATCAACGCCGATCTCGGCTTCAGCCTCTGGTTCTTCGCGCTCTTCAGCGCATTTCAGACGCCACTGATGCGCCTGATGGGCGTGAGCGTCGGCGCGAAGGAAATATACTCGTCGGGATCGCTGGCGGTGTCGAACCAGGCGATGGGCGCGATGATCTTCCTCGCGGGCGCGAGCCTGTGGGCGGCGCGTGAGGACATCGCGCGCGGCTTCCGCAACGCGCTCGGCGCTCTCGGCGCACAGGGCGCGGGCAAGAACGAATCGACGGGCGCGGCCGGCGCGCTCTGCCTCGCGGGCGGACTCGCGGGGATGACCTGGTGGCTGATGGCAAGCGGCCTCTCCGCGGTCGCGTCGATCCTGCTGATCTTCGCGGCCTTCGTCACATTCCTGGCGCTCACCCGGGCCGCGGTCCAGGGTGGAGTGCCGGTCTCGCGAGCCGCGCTGATCCCGCAGTCGTTCGTGCTGCACGCGCTCGGCAGCCACGCCGTCGGGCCCGCGGGGATCGCCTCGCTGGCGTACTCTTTCGCGTGGGGCGCAGACATCCGCGTCTTCCTGATGCCCTTCGCGGCCCACGGGCTGAAGGTCTGGCGGGAGGCGGGGGTGCGCCGCCGCAGCTTCCTCCCGCTGGCGGCGCTGACGCTGGTCGTCGCGCTGAGCGTCTCCACGCTCACCACGATGACTCTGGCGTACTCACGCGGTGGGGTGACGCTCAGTTCGTGGCTCTTCGGCGGCTGCCCGCGGGCGGCGTTTACCTACGCCGCCTCGGCGCTGCAAAATCCGGTGACGCCGAGCCTGAGCTGGTGGCTGTGGATGGCCGCGGGCGCGGCCGTCATGTGGGGGCTGACTGCGATGCATATGCGCTTCATCGGCTGGCCGCTGCATCCGCTGGGCTTCGCCGTCGCGCCAACCCAGCCGGTGCAGGACCTGTGGTTCTCCATCCTGATCGGGTGGCTCACCAAGACCGTCACGCTCCGCTACGGCGGCTTCCGCAGCTACGATCGCGGGATCCGGGTCATGCTGGGGCTGATCCTCGGCCAGGCGCTGGCGTGCGCGGGCTGGCTGGTGGTGGACGCCATCACCGGGACCACGGGCAACCTGATCTTCGTGTATTGAGTCCGGCAGCGCCGCGGACGAGGCTGCCTCAGTCACCCGCCGCCGGGAGAAGCTCGACCAGCAACTCCTCCAGCTCATCGAGAGCCTGCGCGACCGGCTTGCTCATCTCGTCGCCGATCCCGAGCGCGTCCATCCTCGGCTGCACGCCGAGCACCCACGTCTCCGCGCCCGCGTCAAGCTCGATGAAACGCGCCATCATCTCCAGCGACGGCCGATGCGTCACACCGGGGGTCGGCGGCACGTCCTTCGCGGCCACGAGGTGGACCTCACCCGGCTCGCCGTGGAAGTCGATCGCATCAAGCACGATCACCACGTCCGGCTTCAGGTCGGCGGCCTTCACCGCGTAGTCCTCGGGCAGATCGTGCGTCACAAAGACCGTCGGCTCGATCCTGTGCTCGATGCGCTCGCCGAGCGTCACTCCGAAGGCGTCGTCGCCGCGCACTTCGTTCCCCACGCCCATCAGCACGATCCTGCGGTCGGCGATGAGGGCGGTGAGTTGCTCGCGGATGGACTCGGGCTCGTCAGTGACTGGCGACATGTGCAATTCCCTCTGACAGGCTGTCGATGCAATAAATGAGATCTTCACCATCCGGGACACCAAGGCTTCCGCGGTGGCAGGGCTGCGACGCTCTGCGCGGACCGAAAGCCGCTTGCCGGTGCCTTTGTCTTCCGGAGGTCGGGCCTGCCCAGGCCCGACGCACCGCACTTGACGGACGGACAAGGCCGCCCCTCCGGACGGATACGCGACAAACGATCGGGCCTGCCGCATCGTCCGCGGGTCCACGCCACGACCGCGGGCTGGAAGCCGTATTCCGGAAATCAGAGAGCGCTCAACGTCCAACCGCTGCCGTAGTCGTAAGGCTTACCTTTACCCGCAAGTTGAGGCAACGCTGTTTGCCGTCAGGAGGGGCCGCTTTTCCGACGCCGCCCACGGCGGCGGAAAAGTGCTGCCGAGTGTCGTTTGCGAGGCAGCAGCTTCCATGCCGGCCCACGGCTTCCCGCTCCCCGGACGGCCTGCGACAACGGTGGGCCGGGGTGGAACCTGACGCCTGCGTAAACGGCACGCAGGCGTCACCCCTGCGACGATGCTGGCGCATCGCGCAGCGGCGGCCCCTCCGTACGACCTTGTGGCGCCACACTCACGTTGATACCCTCGCAATTTCTCGAATATGAGTGGAAGCCCGCGCGGGAGAAGACGCAGGGCTGCGACGCTACTGCGCGGGGACCAGCAGCGTGGTCCCGGCCGGAGCGAGCACCGGCGGGACTCCGCGCAGGTCCACGTAATGATCCTCCCATGTGATGTCCGAGGGCTTGCGAATCTGCAGCGTCCAGACTTCGCCCCGGCTCGGCTCATCAAGCTCCACGTGAAACTGATGAAGCTCGAACTGATTGTCCACCTCGCCGACGACCTCGCCGGTCGGGTCGAGCAGCGTGGCCGCAAGCGCCTCGCCGGCGTTGTCACCGAAGACCCGGACGCCGAACTCCTCGGTCCCCTCGGGCACGTAGAATATCACGTCCTTGTTCATGCCGATGAACCTCACGGGCCCCTCGGCCCCGCTTATGTTCAGCGGATGTGACGAGTCGCTGAACTGAAAGCGGTTGCTTCCGGCGTCGAGTGACATCGTATACACGCCCGTCTCCGGCGCGCTGAAGGTCACCTCGGTCTCTTCCTCGAAGGCCGCGCCCGCCTCGTGGGCCACCTCACCGGAGGGCGCCACGATCTCGATCGGCATCTCCGTCCCGCTGCTCTTGCCGACCTGCGTGTAACTGACGGTGAAGCTCACCTCGTCATCCTCATCCGCGTAGAGCAGGAAGTCGCCACTTCTGCGGATGACCGGCCAGCGGGCGTCGGTGGCCGCCTCCGGTGAGTCAGGCGCGAGCGGGACAAGCTCCCCCGTGTCGAGGCCCAGGCGCGGGATATCCTTGATCTGCGTCACCGGCATCCACTCGGCGAGGACCTCCTCGGTGAGTTCGACGTTCGCGCGACTCCCGTCCTCGTCCACGAGGATCAGATTGCCGCGTATGTCCTCAAGCGCGGTGCCGCCCGCCTGATCGACGTAGCGCATCGGAACGCGATCGATGGCATCATGCACTTCCACGTCCACGAACTCCACGCCGCCGACCGGCGCGTCCGCGCCCATCCGCGACATGAGCATGATCGGCGAGCGCGTCTCGGCGGATCCCGCGGTGTTGATGAGTTTGCAGCGCTCGAAGCGCACGAGACCGCGGGCCGCGGGCTTCACCACGCTTATCCCGGGCTGGCGCGTGTCCTCGAACACGCAGTCCACGAACTCGATGGTGCCGGTGACCGAGCCATCGAGCGTCGCGTCGGTGATGACTCGCGCGCCGTGGCCGAGGTCGCCGACCGAGCGGCAGTTCTCAATACGCACCGAGACCGGCGTCGACTCGGCCGTCATCGGGCGCAGGTAGAACGTATACCCGCTGGAGTTGTTGTTCTCCGTCAGGCAGTTGCGCATGACCACGTTCACCAGCCGCTCCTCCGGCCGGTTGGGCTCGAAGTCGATGCCTGCCTGCGGCGGGGTCCCGGAGGTGTTGCGCATGATCGTGTCCTCGATCAGCACGTTCTCGGCGGTGATAACTGAGATGCCCTGGCGGTAGTTGTTGTCACACACGACGTCCTTGATGTGTACGTCGGTGTTCGTCGCAGCGCCGCTGCCGCGCCCGAGGTAGATCCCGTCTCCGCCACTGTCCCGGAGGGTCAGTCCGAGGACCGTGATGTTCGATGAGGCGCGGATCGCGAGACAGTGCCGCCACTCCGCCTTGTCGTAAAGCTCGGGATCGTCATAATCCTCCTGCCACATGCGGAAGGTCGCGCCGTAGCCGCGCAGCGTCACGTTCTCAACGTTCCGCGCGGTGAAGAGCGTGTCGTTGCGCGCCTTGAACTCCCCGCGCTTCGCGAGGATCTCCACGCCCTCCTCGAAGATGATCTCCTGGTTGCTCGCAAGCTCGATGGGCGTGACCACCCACGGTGTGCCCATGTCCTCCACCACGAGCTTCTCAACGCCCGAGTTGATGGCGGCCTGCAGCGCCTCGGTGGAGTCCTCGGCGTCGAATCCCCACCACGAGGCATTCGCCTCATCGACCTCGCCCGCGAGGCACCGGTCGATCATCTCCTGATTCACCTGGCCCACAGCAGCACCGCACATCAGCGCCGCCGTGAAAACCGTCATCGTGATCAGCGTGATTGCTCTGCGCATCATCATCGTCCCCTCCGGTTCAACGTCCTGGTGCGCCTGACTGCTTCATTATACACGAGAGGTCGTCGCGGTGTCGCGTTGGCCCTCGCGACACGTGCGCCTGTCACGAGTGAGCCCCCGCCGCTACCCCTCCAGCGCCTCCCGCGAATACCACGCGACAAAGCCGTATGCGACGCCACCGGCAAGCAGGCCGACCTCGCCGTCGAGGCGCGCAGGGACCGCCGAGTAAAGGGGCGGCAGCAGCGCGGTCGGCAGCGCCCGGTCGTCACACTCCGCCGCCACCGACGCGTACCGTCCCCTCCGCGACATGTTCTGAAAGCGGAAGGTCCCCTGCGTGGTCGGGACGATGAAGTCCACCGCCGCCTCCCACTGCACCGGATACATCGCGTGGGGGCCGAGGAAGCTCGCGTCCCGGCGCAGACCGCTGTCGCGAGAGATCAGCGTCATCTCGACCGGGACCCCCTTCGAGAACACCGGCAACGCGTTGGTGCGATCGACCGTGTTCTCGAAGTATGCGCAACCGGGCGGGATCGCCGGGATCATCAGCCCCGGCTCCGCCGCCCGCTCGGGGAAGGGCCGCGCGCCGACGAAGAGATCTACGTCCCCATCGCCGTTGTAATCAAAGGGCGCGGGCATCGCGATCCCCGTCACCCGCAGGTCAGTCCCGCTCACCTGCAGTGGCCCCATCGGCTGCAGCCCCCGGTCGTTCCGCCACAGCAGTATCCGTCCGTTGACACCGCCCACCAGCAGGTCGAGGTCGCCGTCGGCATCCCAGTCCACCAGCGCGGGCGCGGCGTAGCGGAGGTCGGCCTTTCCCGGAGCCGTCACCGGCCCGTCCGCGCCGGCGATGCGCCGCCCGCGTTCAAAGCGCAGCCCATCACCGGGCACGCGTTCGTAAAGCCGCACCCGTCCGTCCTCGCCGCCCACCACGAGATCACTCAGCCCATCGCCGCTCCAGTCGCCGACGGTCGCCACCGCGCATCGCCCCGCGTCGATCGGCGCGTCCGTCTGCTGGATAGCGTCGGCGGGCGTCAGAGCGTCCCCGTCCCGCCTGAAAAGCGTGACCGTCCCGCCGCGCCAGCCCACGAGCAGGTCGAGGTCGCCGTCGCCATCCTGGTCCGCGGCCCACGGCGCGGCCTCGCTGTCCGGCGCATCCGCTGCCGCCAGCAGTTCCTCCGGAGCGCCGAAGACGCCGTCGCCCTCCCCGCGGAAGAGCAGCACGCGCCCCTCGCCAGTGCCGACCACCAGGTCCGTGAGATCGTCCCCATCCCAGCGCCCCGCCCACGCGCGCGCCGGAGGCGCCACCTGAAGCTGCGCGCCCGCCACACGCACCGGATGCGCCTCCGAGCCGATCAGCCGGTGGGCCCTCCCCCGCCCGTCGATCAGAAAGATATCACTGCCGTCCGAGCACGGAGCCAGCGGCCCCGGCAGATCGACGCTGCTGCCCCGCCCGGCGATCAGACGACCGTCCACCGTGCTCCCGTCCACCACCGCATAGCGGTACACGCGATCGCCGATGCCAAGCAGCATCTCCAACCCACCCTCGGACCCCATCTCCCCCAGCCACGGCGAGACTTGCGCCCGCCGCGGCGTCTGAGTCAGCCCAGCCCCGCTCTCCGGCAGAAGAGCCTGCGCGGGCCCGAAGATGTCATCCGCGGAGCGCTCGAAAAGCAGCAGGTCGCCGTAGCCCGAGCCGCAGACGAGATCCTCAACGCCATCGCCGTTCCAGTCGGCGACGGCCGGGTGCGCGAAATCGCCCGCGGTCAGATTCCCACTCCGCTGCAGCAGCGTCTGCCCGTGCAAAAAGCCCGCGGGCCCGCGCTCGATGATCCGCACCAGCGCGGACCCGTGCGCGACCGGGGCGCAGATCGAAGGCAGGCTCAGCGCAAGTGCGATCGTGAGGACCGAAGCGAGGCGGGAGATCGTCGTTACTCCTCCATCAGTTCGTCAACGTTCTGCTGAATCTTGAGCATCGCATCCACGATGTCGTCCATCGCCTGCTCGTCGGCAAGGCCGGTCTGCTGAGTCATCCAGAAGCCGCAGACGTCACAGACGCGCTCACACGCCGGGCAGGAAACGCCCGCGTAGTCACACTCGCCATCGTAGTAAGGCTCGCAGAAGGGGAACTCGTCCATGTGTACTGTGTCCGCGAAGATGCCCTCGCGGTAGAGCGGATTGTATCCCTTCGCCGCCCCGATCCCCTCGTGCGCGAGTGCCTCGAGGAAGCGGTCGCGGTGAAGACCGTCGAAGGCGTCCGGCTCATAGTGGAAAATGTAAAGATGAAACGCCGAGACGTTGCCTTCGGCGGTGAGCTTCTGAAGCTCGATCCCATCGACCTCTTCGAGGCGCTCGCGAAGGTATGCCCCGTTCTTCGCGCGCAACTCGAAGTGATCGGGCAGAAGCTCCATCCCCCGGCAGATCAGCGCGCCCTGAAACTGCGTCATCCGCAGGTTCCAGCCCATCACGCGATGGTCGTACCACTCGCCCTCAGGCACTCGGCCCACGTTGATGATCGACCACATCCGCGCGTAGATGTCCGGATCGTTGGTCAGCACCATCCCGCCCTCACCGGCCGTCACATTCTTCGAGGACTGGAAGCTGAATGCCCCGACGTCACCGATCGCCCCGACCTTCCGGCCTCGGTAGATCGCGCCATGCGCCTGCGCGCAATCTTCGATGACCTTCAGATCATGCCTGCGGGCGATCTCCATCACCGGGTCCATGTCCGCCGGCGACCCGCCGATGTGCACGGCCGTGATTGCCGCCGTGCGCTCGCTGATCGCATCCTCGATCAGCGTCGGATCAAGATTGAACGTGTGCTCGTCAATGTCAACGAAGACGGGGACCGCCCCCACCGCGACCACCGACGTCGCCGTCGCGACGAACGTATAAGGCGGGACGATGACCTCGTCGCCGGGCCCGACCCCGCAGGCGCGCAGCGCAATCTCCAGCGCGGACGTGCCGGAACTGCATGTCGCCGCGTACTCCGCATCGTGATAGTCCGCCATCATCTGCGCGGCCTTCTCCGTCCACTCGCCACGAGTGCCCCACACGCCCGACTCGATGACCTTCTCGAGGTTCGCGAGAAACCCCGGGTCGTCCGGCGGCCACTCCGGCCAGCCCTCGGTGCGGGTCGGCTCTCCACCGTTTATTGCCAGCACAGGCATCGTTGGTATTCCTCCCGACGGCTTTCGTCGCTCGCGTGCCGGTGAGCCCGCACCGGCGTGTCAGGATTGACGATTCCACGACCTCGAGTCGATTCCCTTCACCGCGAGCGCCGTTTGTCGTCCGGAAGTCGGGCCTGCCTGCGCTGGCGGGCCAGCGCCCGCCCGACGCCCACGGCCCGCGGAGGAGGCCCTCCGCACCACGGAACTGTCCCCCACCTGCGGATCGAAGGAGGACAATTCGACGGCGCGGATAACATTGCTGATGGCAGGGGAGCTTCGTCCCCGGCCCGCAATCACGAAATCACAGGAGGACTCCGCAATGAGAATCGCACAGGTGACCGCGACGGCGCTCGTTCTCGTCGCGGTCGTGGCTGGAGCGGCCCACGCGCAGAATGACGGCGTTACGATCACATTCACCGACACGAAGACGCTGATCTACCAAGGAACCGGAGATATGCGCGCGGCGACGCCCGCTGACTGCCCGATCACGGTGGGCAACTTCCGCATCACCAGAGTCCATCTTCCCGCGCAGTCCAACCTCGACGACGTCGGCCTCGTGATCCCCTTCCGCGGCGCGCTGAGTGAGCGCATGGTCAACCTCGACCCACGCTGGGGCGGTGCGGAGCCGCTGGCGCTCATCTGCGAGGTCATCGATCCTGAGCAGCCGATCGGCTTCAGAGCCCGCGCCCACGCAAGGGCGCGGATGTACCACTCCCCCGGATCGTGGCTTGAGATGAACCTCGCCCGCGGCCCGAAGGACACCCGGCCGATCCCCGCGTCCGCGCAGAACAAGCGCTTCAGCGGCGACATGCACCGCTGGTACGCGCTCAGCGACATCAACGAGATCTACCATCGCGCGGAGAATGCGCCCGTGCCTGAGAACGATCGCTTCGCGATTCTGCTCAGCACCGGCGAACGCGGAAGCTGGTGGATCAAGTCGCTGGAACTGAAGGCGTGGCCGACGCAGACTGACAGATAGCCTCACCGACGGGCGCGCCACGTGGCTTTCGGGGCAATACATGCGGGGGAACCTCGATCACTGGTATCCGTGAACGTAAACTCACCCGAATCCCGAGGGCGCGGCGATGACGCCGCGCCCTCCGCATGTACCTGCGCTCAGATGAACATCTCGCCCGGCCCGGGCAGTTCGCGCGTCCAGCCCGGATAGACGCGCTCGATCACATTCCGGCGCAACTCCTCAAGGACGGCCGGCCCTTGCTCGGCCGTGACGAACTCGCAGGCCACCAGCGCGTTGTCCAGCAGCGGCATCGCCACCCCCGCGGGCAACTCGAGGCGCTCGAAGAGCCAGGAGACCTGCCGTGAGTAGGCGCGCGCGAGGTCGCTCTCGTCAAAAGTCGTCTGCGGCTGACCGTCCCAGGTGAGGCGATGCAGCGCCGCGGGCGTGAAGCCGCGGAGCAAAAGCTCGACCGTCGGCACGAACTCCACGCCCCACCACGGCACCTCAAGCTCCGGCCGCGCCGCGTGCGCCCCGCTGATCGCGTCCATCACCACCCGCGCCGCCGAGCGGGAGTATATCTTGTACCCGGACTGAAAGTCGGGCGCGCGCCCGTAGCGCGCGGTGAAGCGCTCATCCACGCATCCCCCGGCCGTCACCAGCGCCGCGTTCACTCCGTCGATGGTCAGGCGGTTGAGCAGATGCTCAAGTTCGCTGCGCGCAAAGCCCATCGGCCGCGCGAGCGACCAGCGCGAGCCCACGGCGAAAAGATCGTCGGTGCCCGCCCTCTCGCGGACCGTCTCGAAGAGTCCGAAGAGTTGCGGCAGATCCCGAATGTCGTGGTCGCCGTCGGCGTCGCGGATGTTCAGCGCCTCCACCGCGTCGTCCTCAAGCAGGCGCTCGAATCCGGTGCAGACCGCACCGCCCTTGCCCGAGTTCTCGGGCTTGACGATCACCTGCGGCTCCGCGCCTGCGCGGTCGGCGAACTCCGCGGCCGCCCGGCGGGTCGGCTCCTCAGCGCCCGAGCAGCCGTCCACCACCAGCACCAGCCGCGAGGGATCGACGAAAAGCTCAGCGTCGGCGAGCGTCCCGCTGAGGAAGCGGAAGATCTTCTCCGCCTCCATCTCCTCCGGGAACCAGACCGGAATCATACTGCCGACGGTAGCGCGCATCCGCGGCGCCTGCGCTCCCCCGCCGCTCATACGACCTCACCCTCCCGGCCCTCGTCGGCGTGGCGGTACTCCGGCATCCGCGAGAGGTCGAGGTAGACGCGCACGTTACGCTCCTCGCGCAGCGGGATCTCCGCCGCGGTCAACGCATCGGTGAGGCTCGCCGGGATCTCCTCGTTGACCAGCCAGTCCTGCGTCGGGAAGATGGCGACCGGCAAGCGGATCAGGCCCCCGTCATCGCACATGATGCTGACCGGAGGCTCGTAATACACGAGATAGCGCTTGTACTCTTCCTGCAACCGGCTGATGGTCGTCGCGACCACCTCGCTGGCCGCATCACACTGATCGGCGTCGGCGAGCGGGATCTCGACGACCTGGTTGACGAAGGGCTCCTCGTAGACGGTGACCTGCGCGATGTTCCCGTTGGGCACGAAGTGCCGCTGATTGTCGAGGTCCTTGAGGACCGTCACCCGCATGCCGACACTCTCGACCATCCCGAAGTTGGCCCCCACCCGCACGTAGTCGCCGACGGCGTACTGACCCTCAAGGAGCACGAAGAAGCCGCTGACGATGTCTCTGACGAGGTTCTGAGCGCCGAAGCCGACGGCCAGACCGAGGATGCCGGCGCCCGCGAGCAGCGGGCGGATATCCATCCCGGCCGAGGCGAGGACCCAGATGCCGGCGGTGATGAGGATCACCCACCGCACCACCGAGCGGACTAACTCAAGGACCGTGCCGATCCGCTGCTTGCGACGCCGGGTTGGCTGGACGGCCTGCTCGGTCTCCCGGTCCACCCGCCGGATCGCGCGGGTGAAGAGCGCCATCGCGACGAAGTACACGGTGCCGCTGATGAGGATGATGGCGGCGATGTTGATGAGCGCGGCGATGGCGGCGGCGTGGAACTCCGCATCGCCCAGCAGCGCCCACCACAGACCCGCAGTCTCCGCGACATCCGGCGCCGGTGGCGCCTGCTCACCACCGACCTCCTCCTGCGCGAGCGAGAGGGTGGGCGTGAGCAGCAGCAGAGAGCCGAAGATCGTACTCAGCAGCCGTTGACCAGCGCGAATCACGACGATCGCCTCCAGGGCCGGTGAGGCTGACGCTTGCGCGCGTATTCCTCAGGAGGTTTCGTCACGGCCTGCGTCAGACCTTTGCCACGGCGACACGTCACGAACATCCCGCGACAGCTTTGACCGAAGCGGTGGCCGAGGGTATACTGCGCACGAAGCGCCTTACACTCGTGGCGACCGGCACCGGAAAACAAGCAGTACACCCGGAGAGTTTGCATGTACACAATCGCAGTGATCCCGGCGCGAGGCGGCAGCAAGGCGGTTCCGCTCAAGAACATCCGCGAAGTCGCCGGCAAGCCGCTGGTGGCGTGGGTGATTGAGGCGTGCCTGGAGGCGGAGAGCGTGGACCGCACGATCGTCTCCACGGACCACGAGGGCATCGCCGACGTGTCCCGTGAGTGCGGGGCGGAGGTGCCCTTCATGCGCCCGGATGAGCTTGCGGGCGACAGGGTCACCCTCGACCCGGTCATCTACCACGCAGTGACGACGATCGAGGAAGATGAGAACCGGGAGGTAGACGTGGTGCTCACCGTGCAGCCCACCTGCCCGCTGCTGCGACCGGAGACGATCGATCGCTCGGTGGAGACGCTCATGGACGGCGACTTCGACTCGGTCATCATGCTCCAGGAGATCCGGCACATGTACTGGCGGCGCGTCAACGGCAGGTTCGAGCCGATGTACGAAAAGCGCGTGAACCGCCAGGAGTTGGAGCCGCTTTACCCCGAGACCGGCGCGGTCTTCGCCAGTCGCCGCTCGATCATCACCCCGGACGATCGGTTCGGCGAGAACATCGGCCACGTCATCGGCTCTGACGAAGAGGCGATCGACATCGACACGGACATCGATCTGAAGCTGGCAGAGTTGGTCATTGAAAAGGCGCGCCGGGAGGGTCGGCTTTGAGAACGCTGCAAATCGGTGACCGCGCCGTTGGAGACGGAGCGCCGGCGTATGTCATCGCGGAGGCGGGCGTCAATCACGAGTGTGACATGGATGTCGCGCTGCGGATGATCGACGAGGCGGCCGCCGCGGGCGCCGATGCGATCAAGTTTCAGACCTACCGCGCGGAGACGCTCACTACCCGCTGGGCGCCCCGCTACTGGGAGCACCCTGAGGAGTCAGGAACGCAGTACGCCATCTATCAGAACGCCGACGACTTCTGGCGCGACGACTACGAGAGACTCTTCGCCCGGGCCGACGAGGTCGGGATCGAGTGGCTGACGACGCCCTTCGACCTTGAGGCGGTGGGGTGGCTCGGGGAGATGGGCATGGCCGCGTGGAAGATCGCCTCCGCCGATCTCACCAACTGGCCGCTGATCCGCGCTGCGGCCCGACACGGCAACCCGATGATACTCTCCACCGGAGGAGCGACGCTCGACGAGGTGCGTGGAGCCGTGAACGTGGTCCGCCAGGCGGGCAACGATCAGATCGTCCTGCTCCACTGCGTGCTGGCCTACCCCACCCGCGACGAGGACATGAACCTGCTGCGTATCCCGAGGCTGCAGCGCGAGTTCCCCGACGCCGTCATCGGCCTGTCCTCTCACAGTGTCCCCGACGAGTGTGTGACAGTGCCCACGGCCGCCGTCGCCCTCGGCGCGAAGGTGGTGGAGAATCACTTCACGCTCGACACCTCCCGTCCCGGAGAGGACCACTACCTGTCGGTCGATCCGACGATGTTGAGGATGCTGGTGGAGAACATCCGCGTGGTCGAGACGGCGCTTGGCAGCGAGGAGATCACCGTCCTGCCCTGCGAGCAGCCGGCCCGCAAGTACGCCCGGCGCAGCATCGTGGCGGCGGTGGACATCCCCGCCGGGATCGTCATCACACGCGACCACCTGATCATGAAGCGGCCCGGCACCGGCGTGCCCCCGACCGAGCTTGCGCGGATGCTCGGCAGGACGACGCTGCGGGCGATCGAGGAGGACCAGCTTGTCACCTGGGACGACGTGGAGGGCGACGCTCCAGGGGAGTGAGGGTGCGAGCGCGAATCATGTGAGGCGTGATCGGGGCGACCGCGATGCGGCGGTCGCCCCGAGTGCGTGTACGGCAGACGACAGCCTCTCCCCCGGCCCCCTCTCCCTGGCTTCATAGACGGCATGAAGCAAGCGGAAGAGGGGGAGAACGACGTTAAAAGCGGCGCAGTCCAGTTAACTCACAGGGAGGACCCGGCACTCTCGACGGCCAACCATCCGCCTGGAGGTGCAACGATGGACGTGATGCAGAACAACCTGCGGGAGATCAACTCACTCAATCAGCGCGGAGGGCGAATGCTCAGCGTGGTGGACCTCATCGAGGACGGCACGCTCGATGCCCCGACCTCCGGTCTGATGCTCAGCTTCATGGCCGCGGGCGCATCGTTCCTCACCGCCGCCGGTCCGGGGGGCGTGGGTAAGACCACGCTGATGGCCGTGCTACTGAGCTTCCTGCCGCCCGACGAGTACATACGCAGCGTCACCGACCCCGCCGCGGTCGGCGATCCCGATGAGCCGACCTGCTGGCTCTGCCACGAGATCGGCTCAGGCCACTGGTTCGGCTACCTCTGGGGCAGGGAGGCCGCGCAGTTCCTCGCGCTGCAGCGGACCGGGCGGATCGCCGGGTCGCTGCACGCCGACACCGATGAGGAGATCGCGGCGCAGCTGCTCGGCCCGGACGTGGGAGCCGCGGAGGAGGACCTTGCAGCGGTGGACCTGCTGCTGACGATGGTCCGCGTGGGCGGATTGCGGCGAACCTCAGTCATCTACGAGTCCGCGAGCGAACACGCGGCCAACTTCAGCCCGATCGTCGAGTGGGACCGGGGCGCGGACGCCTTCGAGATCGCGAACTCGGAGCACCTCCCGCGCCTGCGGGAGAGCGCCCGCGGACCGGTCCCGAACACCGAGCGCGCAACGCAGTTCATCGAGGGACTGCTTGAGCGACGCGCGCGCTCCCTCGAAGACGTGATGACGGCGGTGGCCGACTTCTACGCTGAGCTTTGAACGTACGATCGAACTACGAGGTGACCGTCGATGGCGGAAGCGCGGATCGAAGATGCCGCGGATGGCGGGCTTGTCGTTCACGACCGGGGTGGTGAGGCGCTGCAGTTCCATCCGCGCCTTGAGGGCGCAAACGCGGAGGGGTTCGACGATGACTTCTTCGACATGCTGATGGAGAGCGACGCCGACGTGCTCGCCGAGCGCGCCCTGGAGGCTGATGAGCCGTCATACGAGCACGTGGCGGCGATGATGCCCCGCGTGGTGGACGAGACGTTCGTGGGCGACCCGCGGCGCGACGAGCGCTTCATCGTGCAGCCCGACGGCAGCGTCGAGGGCCTCCTGGGGCCGCTGGCGGAGATTCCGCCGGACGCGCTGATGCGCCACGGGCGCTGGGGCGTGATAGACGCGAGACTGCCGCTCCCGATCCTGCGCATCGAGCAGCCCGGACAGCCGCTCCGCGAGCAGATCACCGTCGCGGACATCGACGCCGACGGAGATCCCCGACTGCTCGCCCGCAGGCGCATCGGCGAGCACGTCGAGTACTTCGTTCCAGCCGGCAACGTGGGCTCTGCGGAAGATGCGTTCGCCGACGCGATCGCGTGGCAGTGGAAGATGGCCTCGGGGTTCGCAGCGCGTGGCGTGACCATCGAGAGCGGGGGTGACATGCCGAGCGATCTCGCCGCGAGCAACCTGTGGCTGGCCGACCTGACCCTGCGGGGCTGCCATCCGCGCTACGGCATCGGCACCTACGATCGCTTCAAAGACCACGGCTTCCCACCGACGGTCATCCACCACGCGCGCTGCCTCGCGGAGTGGGGGCAGTTCGAGCGCGCCGCTGAGGTGCTCGGCTGCTACCTCGACGCGTACGTCAGTGACGAGGGCACCTTCGTGTACTACGGACCGGCGGTCGCGGAATACGGCCAGCTTCTCTCAGTGTGCGCGCGCTACGTCGAGTTGAGCCGCGATCAGCGCTGGTGGCTGCGGCGCGAGAGCGCGTTGCGCCGCATCTGGGGGAGGCTGCTGGAGCTCAGGCGGGAATCGGCGGAGGACACGATGGCCCCGCCGAACGCCCGAGGGCTCATCCCGGGGCTCCCCGAGGCCGACTATCAGGGCAGCGCCGAGCAGTGGCGGGAGTACTACTACTCAGGCGACGTCTGGACCATCCGCGGGCTCAGCGACGTCGCGCGGACCCTCCGGCGCATCGGCGCTGAGGGCGAGGCGTCGAGGATTGAGGCGGAGGTCGCCGATTACGAGCGCGACCTGCTGTCCTCGGTCGAGGCCACGAGCGTGGAGACCGGCGACGGGGTCTACGTCCCGCCCGGGCCCACGCAGACCGAGCCGATCGAGCGGATGACGCGGGACCGGCACTCGTCGTACTGCAACTACCGCTACTTCGCGGAGATGGTCTCCGCGGAAGTGCTGCCGCAGCGCGTGGTCCGTCGCGTGCTGGAGTGGCGCAGGGCGCATGGTGGCGAGATGCTCGGCATGACGCGTTTCATCGATCACCTCGACGACTGGCCGGTGCTCAACTGGGCCCGCGCGCTGCTCGAGACCAACGAGATCGCGCGCTATCAACTCCTGCTGCACGCGCACCTCGCCCACCACCAGGCGGCAGGATGGATCGCGGCGCCCGAGCAGGTGAAGATCGTGCCCGATGAATCCGGCGCCCGCCGCTTCCACGCCGGCCAGGTAGTGCCGAGCCAGGTGGTCGTGCCGCAGATGCTGCGCTGGGCGCTGGTGTACGAGCCGCGTGACAGCGAGACGCTGCTTGTCGCGCAGGCGGTCCAGCGAAGCTGGCTTTCCGAGGAACTGCGGGCGAAGGGCCTCCCGACGCGCTGGGGGCCGGTGGACCTGTCCATGTGGGCGACGGAGGACCGCGTCGAGTTCGAGTTGCGGCTGCCCGACGGCGTCCCGGAGGTCGGCGTGCGACTGCCGCTCGCGCCCGGCGAGAAGCTCAAGCGCGTGGACATCGAGGGCGGGATGATGCTGGAGACGTCGGATGGCGACGTCTTCGTCGCGCCGCAGGCCGAGGCCGTGCGTGTGATCGGGATCTCCGGCTGATGCGCCTCAGTCACCCGGTGGGCGGAGGCGGCACGAGTCGCCGCTGCTCGCCGGTGAGGCCGCGATGAAGCGCCGCGCAGTAGACCTGCGGCGGATGCTTGTGCATGCTGGGCGCGCCCTGCGGATCGCCATCGCGACGCACGACCGAACCGTCCTCGCCGATGACCTCAGCCGCGACAACGTGCTGGTACCTCAGCGGCTCGGGAGGAAGCCTCGGCACCGCGTCGTCCTTGAGTACGTAGCGGTGGAAGCCATCGATCGGGTGGCGCTTGAAGAGGTTTACGAGGCGAACGCCGCCGACCATCGGCGCCCCGAAGGTACACGCGCCACTGACCGGCAGTCCGCGTTGTCGGAGCCAGGGCGCGGCGAGTGTCGCAAGCGCGCCACCCATCGAGTGCCCGGTGATCCACAGCCGGCGCCCGTCGGCCACCGCCCCCCGCACCGCATCCTCGACCTGCTCGGCCACCGCCATGAAGCCGCGGAAGAAGCCGCGATGCACGTCCACCTCAGGCCCGAACTCGGTGACGGTGTCCATCGCAATGTCAGCATCGGTCGCCACCCAGTCACGCAGCGCGTTCACGAAGCGACTCGTGACCTTCACCGGATGCTCGCTCCCTCGAAACACCACCAGCGCGATCTCGTCTCCCGTCGCAACCAGCGCCTGCGAGTCGAAGCGCCCGAACGCCGAACGCGAGATGAGGCGCGTCGATGCGTCGAAGCCCCAGTGCGTCATCCTCGCACGTGCAAGCGCCGGGATGTCGCTCTCCTCGCAACCGGTGCAGTCCGCGACGATGAAGGGGTAGATCCACGCGCTTGCCAGCGCCAGGAGGTAGGCGTTGAGCGGATCATGCTCCCGCGCGGTGGAGTTGAAATGCGCGAAGCAGTTACGCCCTCCCACCGGCTCCAGCGCGTTCATGACGGGCGATTGCCCGGAGAGAGGCTGCCGGTCGCCTCGCGTTCATCCGGCAGCCACATGCGCAGCCGACCGGGCGCGATCCGGATGCTCAGTGATCTCCGCTCAACGACCTCGCCGTCGATGAGCACCGGGGCGCGCCGTGGCTGCTCGATCCTCACCTCGCGCGCGCTCCACCGCTCAAACTCAGGCTGATCCACGTGCTTCCCGGCCATCGCCAGCGGGATCATCTCAAGCGCTCGACCAGGAGTCGTGTGCTTCATGAGCACCACGTCGAGGCGGCCGTCGTCGATCCGCGCGCCCGGCGCAATCTCGAACCTTCCGCCGTGGTTCGGACAGTTCGCGACCTGCACCAGCAGCGCATCGCCCTCCCACGCCTCACCGTCGATCTCAAGACTCAACCGCGTGTCGATCTCCTCCGAAAGCTCCGCGGTCATGGCGGCGAGGTAGCTCGCGCGCCCGATCAGCGGTCGGCCGAGGCGCTCGGCGCGCTGAACCGTGCGGGCGTCTGCCCCGACGCCGACGGCAACCGCGCTCCACCGCGCCCCTCCGTCGATCTCAAGCAGGTCGATCTCCACCGGGCGACCCGGGGTGAGTTGCGCCGCCGCGGTCTTCGGATTGAGGCTGATACCCGCGGCCCGCGCCAGGTCGTTCGCCGTCCCCGCGGGGATCACGCCCACGATGACCTCATGCTCAACGCAACCCTCCACGACCTCGTTGAGTGTCCCGTCACCGCCGCAGGAGAAGATGACATCAAACTCCGGCACGCGCTCCTGGGCGATCTCCGTCGCTTCGCCGCGGAAGGAAGTGACGGCTTTCTCCGCCTCCCAGCCTTCGGAGCGCAGATGATCCACCGCGTCGGAGGCGAGATCGGGGCCTCCCCCCCGTCCCGACGTGGGATTCGTGATGATCAGCGCACTGTGATTCGAATCTTCGCCCATGCCCATCCTCGCACACTCTCACTTCAGGCCATCGATCATCTCGCCCAGCAGCACGGCCTCCCACTCCGCTGCGGCAATCCACGAGTGCAGCTTGATATCCGGTCGAGAGGAGGCCACGACCGGCGCGCCTTCGTCCCGAGCCGGGTCGGGATCGTTCCACAGCTTCGTCCGCACATGCTCCATCAGCCGCAATGCCAGCGCCCGCCACGGCTCCTTCTCGTCGGTGATCCGCGAGATCCGCAGCAGAGCCGCCGCGGCCATGAAGCGGCACCACGTGAAGCTTGAGAAGAGCAGCCCACCGCCCTCCCGCTGATACTGCAGGTCGATCGTCGGCCGCGGGTCGCCATCGTCTATCCGCGAGGTGCACAGATACCACCGCGCGGCCCGCTTCAACGCCGCCCGCACATCACTGCGATCCGCCAGACCGAGCGCTTCGGCCGCCACGAGGAAGTGGTAAAGGCCCATCCCCTGGTCGGGCACGTTCTGCTCACCGAAGCGCTGGCCGCGACCGATCTCGGCGAACGTGTAAGGCCAGACCCCGATCGCCTCCTGCCCCTCGAGGTAGTGCTCGAAGCCCCGACGCGCTGCCTCAAGCCATGCGCCGCGCGGATCGGCTCCCTCTGCCGCGAGCGTGTTGTATGCGCGACTGAGCGCCATCGCGGCCAGCGCGTTCGAGTTCTGACAGTCATGCGTCGCGCCCTCGTGGTGGGCAAAGACCCCGGGGCGAAGCTCGCTCCGCTCGATCCACTCCGCGCCCATCCGAAGCCGCCGGATGTCCTCTTCATCGGGCTCCAGCCCCGCCTCGATCGCGGCGCACAGCAGGTTGATGATGATCGCCGTGTCCACCCCGTCCACGGGCGGCAGCGGGTCGGTGATGCGACGGAAGTCCACCTGGTGGTCCCCGCCCCACTCGCCGGAGACCATGTGCGCCCAGCCACCTCGCCGCTCACCATCAGTGTGCTGGCCGGCGTAGACGTAGCGGCGCGCATCGACCGCGCGATCGTACCAGTCCGGGTCGCCCGCCCCCTGCCAGAGCCGCGCGAACGCAACCGCCGCCGCGGCGGCATCGCGAAAGTCGTACTTGTCTTCCTCCGAGTACACCGCCCCGAAGTGCGGGTCGCCCTCGTCGCGAACCTGACGGC
>JBKHFA010000002.1:0-47482 GCA_046540615.1 Armatimonadota bacterium
ACGACTCTCCGGGCGAGGGCGCCCGGAGTCCGGGTCTTTGCCGAACGCTCCTGCGTCTGGAGTCCAGGCGCCCTCGCCTGGACGCCGTTTCGTCAGACCTGGTACAAACGACTCTCCGGGCGAGGGCGCCCGGAGTCCGGATATTTGCCGAAGGGGCGCCCGGAGTCCGGGTCTTGGCCGAACGCTCTGCGCCCGGAGTCCGGGTCTTTGCCGAACGCTCTGCGCCCGGAGTCCTGGTCTTTGCCGAACGCTCCTGCGGGACCAATAATCTCAGGAAGCACCCTCCGAGTGGCGGGGGCGTTGACGCGGGGGGCCGGTGTCGGGTACAAGAGAGGGGAAGCGAAAGACAGACCGGCGGGAGTTGGTGTTCGAGTTGAGGGCGGTAGTGCAGCGGGTGAGTGCGGCGCGGGTTGAGGTCGAGGGCGAGGCCATCGGCGAGATCGGCAGCGGCCTGATGGTCCTGGTGGGATGCGGCGACGGGGACAGTGAGGAAGATGCTGCGTGGCTGGCCGACAAGATCGCGAACCTGCGCATCTTTGAGGATGCCGACGGGAAGATGAATCTGTCGGTGCTGGACACGGGCGGGGCGGTCCTGCTTGTGCCGAACTTCACGCTCTACGGCGACTGCCGGAAGGGGCGGCGCCCGAGCTTCACCGGCGCCTGTGCCCCGCACGTGGCCAACGAGTTCATGGACGTGCTGGCAGATCGGATCGCCGAGACCGGTCTGCGGGTGGAACGCGGGGAATTCGGCGCGCATATGCATGTAACGCTCACAAACGACGGCCCGGTGACGCTGCTGCTGAGCAGTGATCGCACGTTCTGACGGGCCCCCGCGATGGAATCGTGAAGGCAATGGCTTCGGCACAGAGACGGGACAAAGGTTCAATCAACCGCAGACTTTCAAAGCGCTACTGCGACGCGGGCGACAGCCACGCTTTGCAGGATGACGTGAACGGCGCGATCGCCGCGTATCAGCGCGCCAGCGAGCTTGACGCGGAGAGTGATCGGGCGCAGATCGGGCTTGGTGACGCGCACTTGCTGGCGGATCGCGATGACAGGGCGATGGCGGCGTACCGCCGCGCTCTCGCGAAGAAGCCGGGGAGCGCGGATGCGCATTTCTGCATGGCGGATACGCTTGCTCGCGGCGGACAGCTTCGCGAGGCGATTTTCGAGATGGAGGAGGCGGTTGACCTTGCTCCTGAGCGGGCGTACTACGTCTACCGCCTTGCCGGCCTTTACCTTCGCAGCGGGGACCTGATGATGGCCGAGGAGGCGCTGCTGTGCGCGATCTCGCTGGAGCCGGATGAGGGGCTCTACCGCTACAAGCTCGGCGAACTTCACGTGCTGGCGGGTCGCTGGCGGCTGGCGGCGGAGGCGTATTTCGCGGCGACGCAGGTCTCTCCACTTGACGACTTCTACCACGTGCGCCTTGCGACGGCGCTGCTTCGGCTGGAGAGGCGGAACGCGGCGGTGAGGGTGCTGCGCAGGACGTGCCGCATTGCGCCGGACAATCGCGCGTACCGCTACCTGCTGGGCGAGTTGCTGATGCTCACGGGGGAGCTGGAGGCCGGGAGCGCTGAGTTGCGGCGGGCGGGCAGGCTGGACTGCTACGATCGAGACTACGTTCGGCGAGTAAAGAGGCGCGCGGGTCAGCTTCGCGAGGATGAGAAGCTGGTGCTCGTCAGCGCCATCGAGACGTACGCCTGAAGGGACCCTGGACTGAGAATGATCGTTGAGACGCTGGCCGTTGGCGCGCTGGAGTCGAACTGCTACGTGGTCGGCTGTCCGGAGACGAAGAAAGGTTTCATCGTGGACCCGGGCGGGGACGCTGAGCGGATTATTGCGGCCGTGGAGCGGCTCGGCCTTGATATTGAGTACATCTTCAACACCCACGAGCACGTCGATCACATCGCGGCGAATCGCGCGGTGAGGGAGGCGACGGGTGCGACGCTTGTGGTGCACGAGGACGGGCGTGATCAACTTGAGCACCCGCATCCGTTCTGGGCGTCGATGGTGGGCGGGGTGGAGCCCTCTGAGCCGGACATGACGATGGCGGACGGAGACGGATTTGAGGTTGGGACGCTGACGGTGGAGGTGCTTCATACTCCCGGGCACAGCCCCGGCGGCGTCTGTCTTGGCGTGGACGGCGCTGTCTTCACCGGGGACACGCTCTTTGCGCGGAGTGTCGGGCGGACGGATCTGCCCGGCGGCGACACGGCCACGCTGGAGGCCTCGCTGAAGCGTCTGATCGAGCGCTTTGACGCGAAGACGAAGGTCTACCCCGGACACCGAGGGCCCTCGACGATCGGCGATGAAACGCGGAAGAACCCCTATCTTCAGGATCTGTGAGCGAGCGCGCGTGGTGTGACGATGCGGGCGTGGGCGCTTGTTTCAGCGCCGCGGTTCGTGTTACAATTCAATCAGCAAGAGCGCGGATGCAGCAGACTGGCAGCGCACATCGCAGCAGGCGACATCGGAGGACCCACGATGGCTTCGGGAAAGGATTCGGCAGGCGCGAGACTCCTTGCGAGCGTGAAATTCTGGGCGGTCGTGGCGGTGCTGTGCGCGATCGTGGGAACTGCTGCGTTTCACTTCGGGCGGAACTACGTCGGTGAGCACCTGCACGAGATGGAGGTGCAGCAGCGGGCGCCCGAGATCAAACCGCAGTCTGGCGCGCACTCTCCGGATGATCGGGAGGACACCAGGTCGAATCCGCCCATCGAGCCGGTTGTGACTGTGCAGGAGCGCGAGCCAACAAGCCGCGAGGAGCGCAGGGCCCGGCGGGAACTCGAGGAGCCGCAGGACGGCGCGCAGTTGCATGCCGCTGAGGCCGCGGAAGCGGCGGCGGATGAGGAGGACGGTGATGCTGAGACTGAGACGCCGTCTTCGACCGACAGTGAGGCTGGCGAAGAGCAGTCTGCCGGGCGCGAGGGTGGCTACGTGGTGGCCGCGGGAGCCTTCGCGGATGAGGCGAACGCGAAGCGCCAGGTGCAGCGCCTTGCGGAGCAGGGCCACCAACCTTTCATCACCACTCAGGACCGGGATGGGATCACCTATCGCCGCGTGAACGTGGGTACGTTCTCCAGCCGCGAAGAGGCTGAAAGCGTGCAGGAGAAGCTTATCTCAGAGGGATTTGACGCCGCCGTCTGGAGTGAGGGGTAGACGACACTGTCCGGCATTACTCAGATCACATTGATCGTTCTCGACAGCGTTGGGATCGGCGATGCGCCTGACGCCTCCGACTACGGCGATGAGGGGTGCAACACGCTGGGCAACCTCTCGCGCGCGGTCGGTGGAATCACGCTGCCCACGCTGCAACGCCTCGGCCTCGGCAATCTCACGCGGATTGAGGGCGTGCCTCCCACCGAAGAAAGCATCGGCGCGCACGGTCGGATGACCGAGCAGGCGGCCGGCAAGGACACGATGGTTGGCCACTGGGAGATGATGGGGCAGATACGCGAGCGCCCCTTTCCGACCTTCCCGGACGGATTCCCCGACGAGATCATCGACGAATTCGAGGAGCGCAGCGGACGTCCCGTCATCGGCAATCGCCCCGCGTCCGGGACGGTGATCATCGAGGAACTGATCGACGAGCACCGCGAGAAGGCGGCGTGGATCGTGTACACGTCG
This sequence comes from Armatimonadota bacterium, assembly GCA_046540615.1. GTDB lineage: Bacteria > Armatimonadota > Zipacnadia > Zipacnadales > UBA5352 > UBA5352. The sequence continues at coordinate 3,631 of JBKHFA010000002.1, forward strand.
GCCGACAGCGTCTTTCAGATCGCCGCGCACACGGACGTGATCCCGCTCGAGGAGCTTTACGACGCGTGTGAGACTGCGCGCGAGATGCTCCAGGGCGACTGGGAGGTCGCGCGGGTGATCGCGCGGCCCTTCACCGGCGAGCCGGGCTCACTCGAACGCACCGACGAGCGGAAGGACTACCCGCTGCCACCCCCTGGGCCGACGGCGCTGGATCACCTGCAGGAGGCGGGGGTGCCGACGTTCGGCGTGGGGAAGATCGACGACATCTTCGCCGGACAGGGGATCGGCTCGTCGATTCACACCGGTACCAACGAGGAGGGGGCCGAGGCGGTGCGGGAACTTCTGCGGAGGGAGCACCGCGGCCTGATCTTCGCGAACCTCAACGACTTCGACTCGAAGTTCGGGCATCGTAACAACCCGCGCGGCTACGCGGACGCGCTCGAGCGCGCCGACACCGAGATCGCGGAGATGCTTGACATGCTGCCGGAGGACGGACTGCTGATCATCACCGCCGATCACGGGACCGACCCGACCACAAAGAGCACGGATCATTCGCGGGAGCGGGTGCCGCTGCTGGTGGCCGGGGCGCGGGTGAGACCGGTGGACCTCGGCACCCGTGAGACGTTCGCGGACGCCGGCGCCACGCTCTGCGAGATCTTCGGCGCGAAGGCCCCGCCAGCCGGGACGAGCTTCGCCGGGCTGCTGCTGGGGGAGTTGCAGTGAGCCACGACGTCCGCAGGTTGAGTGAGCGCAAGCGCGATGGGGAGGAGCTTTCGGGGGATGAGCTTCGGTGGCTGGTTGAGGCGTACACCGCCGGCGAGATCGATGACGCACAGATGGCCGCGTGGCTGATGGCGGTCTGCTGCTCGGGGATGAGTGACGCGGAGACCGTCGCGCTGACGGATGCGATGGCGCGATCCGGCGAGATGCTCGACCTCGCGGGGATTGATGCGCCGACGGTGGACAAGCACTCGACCGGTGGCGTGGGTGACAAGGTGACGCTGATCGCGGGGCCGATCGTGGCGTCATGCGGTGGATGCGTGGTGAAGATGTCCGGGCGGGGGCTGGGGCACACCGGCGGAACCATCGACAAGCTGGAGGCGATCTCCGGGGTGCGCACCGATCTCTCGCCCGATGCGTTGCTCGCTCAGGCGGGGGAGATCGGGCTGGTGGTGGCCGCGCAGAGCGAGGCGCTCGCACCCGCCGACGGGAAGATGTATGCGCTTCGCGATGCGACCGGCACCGTGGACAGCCGCGCGCTGATCGCGTCGAGCATCATGAGCAAGAAGATCGCGGCCGGGGCGGGAGCGATCGTGCTCGACGTGACAGTGGGCAGCGGCGCGTTCATGGAGACTGAGGACGAGGCGCGGGCGCTGGCTGAGTTGATGGTAACGATCGGGCGGCGAGCGGGGCGAGCGATGGCGGCCCTGCTGACGGACATGAACCGCCCGCTCGGTCGAGCGGTCGGGAACGCCGTGGAGGTGGAGGAGGCCGCGGCGGTCCTCGCCGGAGGAGGCCCCGATGACGCGCGCGAGGTGGCAGTGGCGATCGCCGGGTGGATGCTTGTGACCGCGGGGATCGCGGAGAGCATTGAGGCGGCGCGCGAGGCGTGCGAGGAGGCGCTTGGGTCAGGCGCCGCGGCGGAGAAGCTGGCGCAGATGGTCGAGGCGCAGGGTGGGGACGTGTCGGCGCTTGATCGGCAGATGCTCGGTCACGTCCCGGCGAAGGTGGCAGGCTGGGGCGAGGAGTTGTCGGGGACGGTGACGCGGATGGACGCGCTGGGTGTCGGGCGCGCGGCGCTGGCGACCGGCGCGGGGAGGCGGCGCAAGGGCGACGAGGTGGACGCGGCGGCGGGACTGCGCATCGTGGCGGCCGAGGGCGAGCGGACACGTCGCGGCGATGCGGTGGTCGAGGTGATGGCCGCGTCAAAGGAGCAGTTGAAAGCGGCGATGGCGGAGCTTGAGGGAGCGATCGTCGTCTCTGATCGCGCTGCGGAGCGGCAGCCGCTGATCATCGACGTTATTCCACCGGAGCGTCGCTGATGATCGGCGGGAAAGACTGGCTGAGCCTCGTGGCGGTCTCGGCGGTTGCGCTGGCGTTCATCACCCTGATGATCGTCATCCAGGCGTTGCAGCATGAGCGCACCCGCGGAGAGATCCTGCGCGGAGTCGCGGTGGTGTGGGGGGCAGTGGCGCTGACATTGCTCGTGGCGTGGCTGCTGGAGGATTACTGGGGCGGCGCGGTGATCGACGTGCAGGTGTCGCCGTCACCGGAGATTGTGACACGACCGTTGACCTCCGGACAGATAGCTGCGCTCGGGGCGATGGTGGTGGCGCTGCTGGCGCTCTACGTCGCCGCGATCATGAGCGTGCGGAAGCTGACACAGCCGTCGGAGGAGTTGACAGTACATCACACAGGGGATCGTCCGGCGGGATCGCGGGATGAGAGCGAATGATCGCCATCGCGGCTGTGCTCTGGGCGCTGGTGATCGGCGCGGCGATCTTCGTCTTCTACGTGCGTTACATTGAGCCCGCGCGGCTGGTGGTGACCGAGCGCGCGCTGCATTTCGAGGATCTGCCGGAGGCGCTGCGCGGGCTGCGGATCGTGCACCTCTCTGACTTCCACTGCCACGACGAGCCCAGCATCGAGTGGAGCAGTCGTGAAGCGGTGCGGCTGGCGATGGAGCAGGAGCCTGATCTGATCGCGATCAGCGGCGATCTCTTCGACACGTGTGAGATGGCCACGGAGTGTTCGGAGCAACTCGAGGGCCTGGCGGCTCCGCTTGGTGTCTGGGCGGCTCCCGGCAATCATGATCGGGCTCACGAGGATCCTTTCAAGTGCCTTGAGGCGCCGCAGGAGGACATCGACACGCTTCGCGAGGTGCTGGGGGGCCTCGGGATCAGGCTCCTCGCCAACCGCAACGAACGGCTCAGCGTGGGCGGGGCGGAGATCGCCATCGCCGGATCGGACGAGTTCGCATTCGGCCGCGATGATGTCGAGGCGGCGCTGGAGGGGACGGAAAGCGCGGACTTCACGATCCTCGTGTGTCACACACCGGATCTGCTGGATGACCCTCACGCGGCCGGGGCGGATCTCGTGTTGTGCGGGCATACGCACGGCGGGCAGATTCAGCTTCCGGGGATCGGCGCGCCGTGGGCGCCGGTCTGGCGGGACAGGCGGCGAGCATCAGGTCTGCTGCAGGCGGACGGGCAGCTTGCGTATGTAAGTCGGGGCGTGGCGTCGGCCACCCGCGCTCGCTTCAACTGCCACCCGGAGGTCGTGGTGCTGACGCTTGAACGCGGGGAGGAGACGCAAGCGCGGGAGATCCCGGTGCGAAGAGATGATCCGAGCCGTCCCGGCCGTGAGGAGGAACCGTCGTGAGGTTGCCATCCGCAGTCAACAGTGTGCTCGAGCGCGTCGGCCTGAAGAAGAAGCCGATGCCGCTGTCGCGTGATAAGGCCTTCGAGGCGCGCCCTGTCCGCAACCCGTCGCTGAAGTGGCGGATCAACGAAGAGGGCGTGGTGGAGGTCATCGTGCCCCGCAGGAAAGACACGTTCGGGCGAGTGCTGGGATTTCTTTTCTTCGTTCCGGAGAATCGCCCGATCACCCTCGATGAGGTCGGCAGCGCAGTCTGGCATCTTTGCGACGGCGAGCACACCGTCGATGGGATCGTGCGGGCGCTGAGCAAGGATTACAAGCTTCAGCGCAGGGAGGTCGAGGTCTCCCTGACCGAGTATCTCCGCACCCTCGGGAAGAAGGGCATGGTGGGCTTCCTCGTCCCGAAGGAAGCCATCGACGAGGAGGAGGCGGGGGAGCTTGTCGGACTCGAGGACGTCGGCACCACTCGCGAGGACCTTGAACGAGCACAGGAGCAGGCCGAGGCGGAGGCAGCCGCGGAAGAGGCTGAAGCGGGAGAGGCGGCCGCAGAGGAGGGCCGGGCGGCTGAAGGTGACGATCTCGAGGATGAGAGCGGTCGCGCCGAGATACGCTGATCGGACCCGAGGGGCGTGTTGCTGATGCCGCGCAACATCGTGGTCGGATACGATGGATCCCGGTCGTCAAACGTCGCCGTGGAGCAAGCCATCAACCTCGCCGAGCTTGGTGACGGGCGCATCTACCTCGCGACCGTCACCGCGGCCACGGAGGACGATATTGCCGCCGAGGTGCCTGGCGGAGAGCCCGAGCTTGCTGAACTCGCGACGGAGCCGGTTGCTGCGGAGGAGGCGGACGCGGATGGGCGTCATGCGGTCGAGTATCCGCTGTCGCTGGATGAGATCCATCGGCGATGCCAGGACCTGCACATCGTCTGCGAGGAGGAGCACCTCTTCGGTCGGCACGCCGGCGCGCGACTGCTGCGGCGAAGCTGGCTGGCGGAGTTGCTGGTGATCGGTCGCGGCGATGAGCGCCGACCCGGCAGGCCCGGGGCCAACACGACCTTCCTTCTGAGCGAACTCGTCGCGCCGACCCTCGTGTGCGCGCGGCAGGCCACGGAGATCCGATCGGTGCTGATTCCTTACAAGCTGTCAGTGCGCGGCGGGCGCGGTCTGTCATTCGCCGCACGGCTTTGCGAAACTCTGAACGCCGAGCTTGAGGTGCTGATCTGCGAGCCGAAACGCAGTGACGCGCACGACGCCCGCGAGGCGGCGGAGAAGTTCCTGCGCGCCTACCGGGTGGAAAGCTCGACCGACGTCGCGCTGAGCCCGCCCCACGAGGCCGTGCAGTCGGCGGCGATGGACCGAGAATCGTCGCTCGTCATCATCCCCGGCGCCCACAAGCGCAACTACCTTTTCCCGTGGCAGCGCAACGAGACGCTCTGGCGCGCCCTCGAAGTGCCCGGCGCGGCCGTCCTCGCATATCCGTGATAAGGCAGCGACGAAAGCAACGGAAGCGACGGCGGCAACGACAGCGACATCAACTGCAAGGGCGGTGGCTTACGACTCGGCCGAGCGTCGTGCCTCCTCCATCGCTATCCGCGCGTAGCGATCGAAGCGATCAGGCTCATTGTTGCAGGTGTGCGTCGTGCGCATCACGATCTCAATCCGGCAGCCGTGCTCGGCCGCGATCTCAAGCGTCGCGCGGATCTCCGCCCGAAGGCCCTCCTCGTCGAAACTCACAGCCGCAAGGTGCGCGGGATTCGGCTTCCACGAGAAGATTACATCAGCCCCAAGCGCCTCGGCGCTGCGCCACACGTCGGCCCACGGACTGATCGACACTCGACGCAGCCGCGGGATGCGCGCCAGCAAGAAGCTGAGGTGCCGGTCCAGCGGCTCGCAGCAGCCGTAGCAGTTGAGCCCGAACTTTTCGAGCAGCGGAAGCTGGTAGGGAAGCACAAACTCCTCATGCATGGCGGGGGAGACCGACGCCATCGGCTGCGCTTCGCAAAAGCCCCAGATATCCTTCAGTCGCACATGGCCATCGAAGTCGTCCCGCGGCAACTCGTCTGAGTAGCCGAAGCAACCCGAGCCGACGTAGTCGTTCCCGTTGTTCAGCGACAGTACGCCCAGTTTCTCAAGGCGCTCGACGAACGCGAGCTTTCCCTGCATCAGCCGCGCGAGGCCCGCGTGGACAAATTCCGGGTCCCCGGCCATGTCCATCAGCGTCTCTGTGAGCCCTCGCAGGCGCGTCCACTCGTCGATCAGCCCCAGCGTCCACCAGTACACACCGTGCAGTCGCACATCGAGGATGTCGCCGAAGAGTTCCTCGTGCCACTCAAGACGGCGCCGACTCTCGTCCGGGTCATGCTCGACGGTCGGGGTCCGGATCTGCTCGATGTCATCCCGCGTCTCGATCGGCGCATCCCACGCGTATGAGCCGCGCTCCTCCTCGGAATGACGCATGGTCGGGCCGATCCCCCAGCCGGTGCGGCTGACCGCGTAACCGACGTCCCAGCTTGTGTCCACGACCTGGTCGTCGTCAAAATGTTCGTGAGCGTAGATGCGCTTGCGGAGCGCACGCTCGATTTCTCTCGCGCGCTCCGCCTCGCTCTCGAGTGACGCGGCCGGGATCAGTTCCGCCCACGCGCCATCCGGGCAGACGAAGACTGGCGGCCGGATCGGCCGCAACGCGTTCTGCGCGTACCACACGGCGCGTCGCCGATCCTGCACCGGGTCCGCCGCGACTTCAGCGACGCGCTTTGCGAGGTCGCGGAGTGTCTTCCGGTCGGCGTCGGTGATGCCCCACGGCATCTGGGCGGACCTCCCAGTGATGTCCGCGCTCGGCTGTCCGGACGCGGAGGGCGCGAGCGCCTTCAGTGCTCAATTCCCCTGCGACATGGCACGCCCTGCTCGTAGTAGTGCTTGACCTCGCGCATCTCGGTTACGAGGTCGGCGACCTCGATCACGCGCGGATCGGCGCGGCGGCCGGTGATGACCAGTTCGACATCGTCGGGTTTCTGCGCAATGACCGCCAGTAGCTCATCCACGCTGAAAAGCTCGAAGTACGTGGCAATGTTCGCCTCGTCGAAGATCACCACGTCCCACTCGCCGGACGCAAGCTCCTTCCGAGCCTCCGACAGGCCCGCCCGGGCGGCCTCGACGTCGGCCGGTTCCGGCTCACGCTGGATGAAGCAGTCGCGGCCGTAGCGCCGCACTTCGATCTCATCGAAGCGTTCCAGCGCGCGCAACTCGGAGTACTCCATGCCCTTGACGAACTGCGCGATGAAGACGCGCAGGCCCGCGCCGGCGGCTCTCAGCGCCAGTCCGAACGCGGCGGTGGTCTTGCCCTTGCCGTCGCCGGTGTACACCTGCACGTATCCGCGCGTCCAGTCCTTCTCCATCGCCGTCACTCCCTGACCGTGACGTCGGCGTCGCGGCGCAGCGGGTTCGTCCGCGCCTGGAATGAGTAGAGGAAGGGGTAGTTCTCCCTCAGATGCGTCATGTACTCCAGCCACTCGCGGAGCAGGTGTGAGTACACCCGCTGGATGTCGCCGATCAGATGGTTGATGTCCGACTGCGGGAGTTCACTGAAATCACCGCGGGCCGCAAGCTCTTCCTGCAGATGGGTGAGCGCCCAGAGCATCTCAGCGAAATTCTCGTCCTCCAGCAGCGCCGGGTTCTGCAGCAGGCCGAGGAGGAAGTCGCGATGTTCGGTGAGCAGTTCGCGCAGCTCCTGCATGTCCTCACGACGCGGCCGGACCTTGATGTGCAGGTCGGGGATCGCCTGCTTCGCCTGCAAAAGGCGCGAGGCGGTCCAGTCCGGGTCGATGGAGAGACACGCGCGGACCTCGGTGTCATCCTCCAGCACGTAGCACATCTGCTCCAGCAGAGGCTGGCCGAGGGCGCTGAAGAACGTACCGACGACCATCTTCATCTTCTCAAGCAGCGACTGCCGCTCGCGCTCTTTGAGCACTCGGTCGACCACCAGTGAGATGACGAGGATCTCGATCGGAATGAACGCGAGGTCGCCGAATCCGTAGATCGCAACATGGTGCAGATCGCCGAAGATCAGGACGTGAATCCAGTGCAGCACGATCGTCGCGATGATGAGTCCGCTCGCGACCATGATGAGTTCCTTGCGTGTCACAGAAGAGTGCCTCCGCTTCTCTTATCAGGCGTACTGGTCGGTGATCTCGCGCACGATCCGCACCCACTCGCGCAGGCGCCATGGTTCGTGCTCGATGGTTTGCACGTCTTTGAGGGTGATGTCCACGTGGCAGTGCCCTGCGGCCTCCATCGCCTCGCGCACGATCCGGCGGATCTTCTCGCGGTCGAAGCCGCAGCACATCACATCGGCGGGGTTCGGGCGCCATGAGAAAACGTAATCTTCGCCGATCAACTCCGCCGACTTCGCGACGTCCGCTCTCGGGACGACCGCGATGCGCCGCAGATTCGGAAGTCGGCGCAGCATGTCGATCTTCTGCGTCAGGTCCTCGCAGCAGCCGTAGGCAACGAGGCCGAAGTGCTCGAGGATCGGCATCTGATACTGAAACATGAACTCATCGTGCATCGGCGGCGAGATCTGCGCGAACTCCTGTGCCGCGCAGAACGCCCAGAGTTCACTGCGCTTCACCGGGCCGGAGTTGGGCGCCGGGTCGTCGAGTTCCAGCGAGTAAGGTTCGGCCTGGTTCTGATGGCTCGACAGCGACCAGTCGCCGGCCTCCTCGGCCTCCTCATGCACACGCTGCACGCCCTCGCTCATGTGCGTGAGCAGCCGGTGCAGCCACTGCGGGTTGTCCACCATGTCCCACATGACCTGCTCGAGGCCGCGCAGGTAGGCGAGGTCGGTGGACAGGTCGGCCCGCCAGACGGTGTACGCCGGGGACCGGTCCACGTTGACCGTCAGGATATCTCCGACCGCGTCACGAAGGCGCTCCACGTTGCGGGTGGTCGCGTCCTCGTCGATCACATGATGAGGCTCCGCGAGCTTCTCAATGTCCTCAGGCTTCTTGAGCGGCGGATCGTACAACCACGCGCCGCCCGGTTCGGCAGGCCGAATGCGGTTGTAAGGCACGCCCCACGGGCCCTCCTCCGGCATCTTCACCGAAGCCCGCTGGGTGATCCACGGCTCAATCACGTAGTCGTCGGCGACCCAGTCCTGCACGATCTGCTGGCGCAGGAAGCGCTCGTGGCCCTGCCAGAAGGGATCGGCGCACTGAAGTTCGGACTGCGGGTGCTCCTGCCAGGCGGCGAACCAGCGCATGTAAATCAGCGGTCGCGTCCGCTCCAGCGAGTTGTGCCGCCGCCAGAGATTGCGCCGCTCGTCCATGATCGGCTGAGCGGCGATCTCGGCATACTGCTCCGCGAGTTCGCGGATGATCTCAATGTCGCGTTGATCCTCGGTCATGCCGGCCTCCGGTCGGGCGGGTCTCAGGTGACAAATGCGATCGTCGGGGAGCCGTCGAAGTCGATGACAAAGCGCCCGTTGTCACTCGGATATTCAAAGACGCCCCCGCGCTGAAAGTCGTTCTCCTGTCCGGTGCGCTTCGTCAGTCGGCCCTCGGGCAGCAGGTAATCATCAGCGTACTTGCCGACGACCCGGTCGCGCCGTCCAACCGCGTGACCGGTGGTCTTGACCGCGTAGCCGTCCACGTCGCTCTCCGTGAGGAAGCGTCCATCCACGTCCACTCCCGCTGCGGTCATCCGCGCGAACTGCTCGATCTTCGGGACCACCGGGCAGGATGCGTCGTCAACACCGTGCGCGATGACGATCTTCAGGCCCGGATTCGCCTCTGCGAGCAGTCGGCAGTGCTCACTGTCGCCGAAGTCGCGGATGCGCCGCATATCTTCCGTCAGAAAGCAGGGGCTGTCGGGGTCGCGCGAGTACCCCGCGTCGATGTGCGTGCCCTCGCCCGTGCCGAAGGCCATCGCGTCGATGAGCCCGGGCATCCCGCAGATGTCCACGCCACAGGCGAAGGTGTGCGGCGCGAGCTTGCAGACCATCTGCGTCACGTTCCCGCCGCCGGAGCCGCCCATCGAGTATACACGATGCTCGTCGAACACGACGCCCTGGTCGAGCAGTTGGTTGCGCACGTGGTAGAGCGCGCCGATGCAGTCCATCGCCTGCAGGTAGCCGAAGTCGTAGGCGTGCTGGCGGGTGTCAAGCTTGCCCTCCGCGCCGCTCTGGAGGTAGTTGACGCTGATAGTAATGACGTCGTAGCGCTCGGCGAAGGTGCGGCACCAGCCGCGGTAGCGCGGCTCGTCGTAGACGCCGCCCCAGTTGTGCAGGCAGAGCATCAGCCCCGTGCCCTCGCCGATCCCGGCCGCCGGCTCATCGATCCACATCTTCACCGCGCGCTCGCCCGGCTCGTGCTCCCACTGCTGCGCGACGAACTGCTGGTCCTGCGTAAGAAGCATGATGGCACCTCAACGCGTCTGCATGGGGCGGACGACGGCGTTAAATGCGCCATGCGGAGGTCGGAATCCTTCCGAACACCGGTACGGGGCAGGTCTTCATGCGGGTTCAGCGAACTGAGACGCAACACTCCGGAGGTGACCGCAATGTCTCGCTTCTGCATCGTCGCGCTCATGATCGCACTGCTCTCAACCCTCGCCGTCGCGCAGGAGGCCGAGGAGGTCCAACTCCTCGCGAACCAGGGCTTCGAGGACGGACTCGACGGCTGGGGCATCTGGCCTGAGGACACCGGCTCTACGCGAAACGTTGACACCGACGTCGTGTTCGAGGGCGAGGCGTCGCTGCGCGTCGATGCAACGAGCCCCGGCGACCGCGCCTTCGTGCTGCAGTCCACCGCCGACTTCGAGACCGGGGTGATCTACCGCATTTCGGTGGCGATCCGTAAAGACGCGACCGTCCCGGACAGCGCGGTCGGCTTCCTGGTCAACTGGCGCGAGGGAGGGGAGAGCAACGCGATCCTGAAGCGCGCTCATCCGATGGACCTGCAGAAGGAGCAGGAGGGGGACTGGGAGCGCTGGTCGGGGCTCTTCGTCGCGGAGCCTTCTGCCGGTTCGATGCAGGTGCTGCTGCGCGTCGAGTACGCCGTCGGTAGCGTCTGGTTCGACGATCTGACCTTCGAGGACCTCGGCCCGCCAGGCGACATCACGCCCGACGTGTGGAGCTACCTGCCCATCGGTGTGGAGATCGGCGCGGAACCGGCGGGGCGCTTCGCCGCGCACAAGGAGGCGCAGGATGAGGCGTACCAGGCCGCTGCGCGGTACAACGACCTCCTGATGCGCACTGCGCTGCTGGAGGCGCGCCTGCGCGAGCTTGACCGCTGCATGACGTACGAGGGCGAGGCACCATCCGAACACCTCCACGGTCGCTTTGAGGCGGTAGACGAGCTTCTCAACACCGCCTACCTCGACTTCGCGGCAGCCTTCCGCTCAGGCGAGCAGGATGACTGGGATGCGTTCGCAGCATCGGCCGATCGGACAGAGGCGAATGTCGAGCTTGTGTCGCTCGAGGTGAAGCAGCAGTACAACCAGATCAGTCCGCCACGGCTGCGCCTGCTGCCTGAGAGCCACGGCGAGCAGCCGCGGGCGATGCCGCCCTTCACCGACGACGGGAGCCGGATGAACCGCCTGCTGATCGGCGCATGGAGCCCGACCGGGTGGCGCGAGTTCGAGGAGCCCTTCGACTTCGAGTTTCACTCATCGGCGCCGGGAGCGCCGAAGGTGCATACCCCGGACGAACTCGACTTCTCCAACATCACCGAAAAATGCGACAGCCTGGAGGAGATGGGATACGCAGGGACCTTCGCCTACCTTCATTTCGGCATTCATGACCTCGCCTATGCGCCGGACTGGTTCATCGAGCAGCATGCGGATGAGCCGGACCTCATCAAGATTTCGCAGGATGGCCTGAGGGGCCGCAGCCGGGGCAGCGATCACTCGCTCAACTACTACCACCCGGCGGTGCGCGAGTACATTCGAGACTACCTCGGCGCCTACGCGGAGTTCTGCGCCGATGAGCCGCGGGTGTTCTTCCATGAGATCGCGCAGGAGGCGTACCAGGACTTCTCCACCGAGGGCGGAGCGCGGCGGCAGCCGGGCTTCGGCCCGGCCGCGACGGCCTCATTCCACGAGTGGCTGGCGGCCGAGTACGACAGCATCGCTGGGCTCAACGAGGCATGGGGGACTGACTACGCTTCGTTTGATGCCATCGAGCAGCCTGATGACCGCTACGTGAATCCGGACCGCGAGATCACCCCGCTGGTCGCGGAGTTCGAGCGGTTCATCGAGGACGGGTACCTCGACTATCTGCAGCTTATCTACGAGTCGCTGAAGGCCGGCGACCCGAACAAGCCGGTCGCGGCAAGGCACAGCGGTCTGCTGACATCGGTCAACGGCGCGCGCGCCTTCGAGCACTGCGACGTGCTCGGCTACCATCGCCGCGCCCCGCACATGCAGGTGATGAACCTCTACCTCAACACGCTCTCGCGGTACAACGACAACAAGCCGCTGGCCTATCTCGAGGATTTCTGGGGGACGCAGCAGGAGTCCGATCGCGTCGGGAACGAGCGCATCCAGCGCCGCGGGCTTGAGAAGCACGTCTCCCGCACCTTCGCGTGGGGGCGCTCGTTGCAGATGAAGTGGTATGCGTACACCACCGGCAGCTACCTGCACACGTACAACGGGAACTGGTTCAATCCGCGCTACGACGTGCTGACGATGCGCTACTGCGCGCCCGCGCTGAAGGTTGCGCTCGATCGCGCGCGCGAACTCGACCACGTGCTGACGCAGTCGCATATTCCGCAGTTCCGCGTCGCGGTCTGGCAGCCATCCGCGTCAATGCGCGTGCAGGCGCGGCGAGGGCTCTCCGTCAACGAGATCGTGGGCATCCACGGACTCATCTACCCGGCGGGCTTCCCTTACGAGCTTGTTCCGGAGGAGTACTTCGCCGACGGTCGCGCGGAGATCGACGACTTCGACGTGGTATTCCTGCCGGCGGCGGAGTACCTGGCAGAGGAGCATCAGCGACGCCTCATCGACTACGTCCGCGAGGGCGGGACGCTGATCGCGAGTGAGCCGCCGGGCGTGCGCGATGAGCTTGCGCGGCCCTCGGGCCTGCTGCTGCGCGAGGTCTTCGGCATCCACGAGGTCGCGTTCGACGAGGAGGCGAGGGAGTGGTCGTGGCAGTCGGAGCGCTGCCCGCAGGCGTCGCTTGCCATGGCCGAAGTGGGAGGGGGCAGCGCGTACATCACGCCGGCGACGCTGATCCACTCGATCGCCGAGGCGCCCGGCACGGATGCGATCGTCGATCTGCTGGCAGAGCGTGTCAGCCGCGATGCGTGGGCGGAGAACGCGCGCTTCGAAGTCATCACGCGGGTGACCGACGAGGGCGAACGCTACCTCTTCGTGCTCAATCCGAGCGCGGAGGAGCGCCTCAGTGATCGTGTGATGGTCGCGTGCGATGTCTCAGAGGCAACGGATGTAAGCGTTGAGAGGGGCTTTGCGGTCCCGATCACACCGGAGGGCGAGTACATGGCCGTCGATCTGACGCTCGGGGCGGGCGAGATGGCGGTCCTGTGGGTGCGGTGAAGGCCGTTTGTCCAGTCGTTTGGAGGGGCGGCACTACGCTGCCGCCCGGTCTTGTCCGGAGGATGCAGGGATGAAACGTGTCGGGATGTCGCGGGCGCGAACGTAGTCACGCCCCTCCAGACGGAACGACTACCCGACCCACACCGGACTGGCCCACGCCATCTCGCCGTCGGCCTGCCAGGCGCGAAGGTAGTAGTACGCGCCGGCCTCGATCGGGTCATCGTCCGTCAGTTCAAAGCTTACATCGTCGATCTCCGGGCGCAAAGTGCGCCAGTCCTCATTATTGCGCACGATGTCGATGCGCGAGATCTGCTCGGTGCCCACGACGCGTCCGGTGATCGTTCGTGCTCCTTCGAGCATCTCGTCGGGCAATTCACTGCCCATGCGCTGCCCGTTCACCGCGAACTCCACGTAGATGCGGGCGCCGGTCGTCGCGTAGCAGTTCCGGGCCTTCAGCGCGTCAACGAGAGCCTTCGCGGTCAACTCAGGGGCGCGGATCGCCGCAAGGCCTGACTTGTAACTGAAGCAGAAGCCGTAGTAATCCGGGTGCTGGCGGCCCGGGAAGCCCGAGTGCGTGTCGCTGGCGGCGATGAAGCCCATGCGGTAGCCCCGCGCAAGGCCGGCCTGCGCTCCGCCGCCCGGGATGCATGACTTGCCCCAGAGCGGGTTGCCCGCTCCGATCGGTCGCTCGGAGCAACCCCACATCGAGTATATCTCACAGATCGGCTCAAGCTCGTGATCGTAGACGTCCCAGTCGGTCCACACGAGCGTGTGATGCGGAATGCTCACCAGTTCGTCCTTCCGGGTGCGGAGGTACTCGAAGAACGGCCGCGTGCCGTCCTCGGCGAGGTCCAGGTCCAGCCGATCATCCGGCCACACGTCCTCGATGCGGTGGTTGTCGAAGTAGACGTTCCGGTGCCCGTGCGCGTAGGAGTACTCGAAGCCCTTGAGGGCAACGAACTGGCCGTCCTCGGTGTACTCGACGGCCTTCTCCTGCGTGGTAATCCACGATTCGCGGTTGCAGCCGGAGTGGTCGGTGACACAGGTGAAGTCCGCCCCGGAGATGTCGCGGGCGTAGCTGATGTAATCATCGATCGGCGCCAGGCCGTCGCCGGAGAAGCCCGTCTTGCCGTGGATGTCGCCCCAGAAGATGAACTCCTCGGGGGCATCCCGCACCACCGACGGCTGAGTCTCGACCGTCATCTCGGGCGCATCGACCGCCGGCCGCAGCACATCGCCGCAGACCTCGATCCGCGGCGCGAGGTCGGGCGTTTCGCCGACGGCCGGGTTGCAGCAGCGGTCCATGGCGTAGACGCGCGCGGTGGGCTCATCCCCGGACGCCGAGATCGTCGGCAGGCGCAGCAACGCGCGGGTCGGCGGGCCGGCCTCCACCGCGACCCAGACCGGCGAGCCTTCGACCTCGCGGAGACCCTCGTCACCGGGCGGCGCGTAGTCCGGCGGCTGGATGAAGAGCGAGAAGTCGCCCTTCGGCTCGACCACCGGCTGCACGGTGCATCCGGCCTCGCCCCACGTGGTGTCGCCGTAGGTGATCGTGATCACATCGCCGGCCGCGAAGTCCGCCCGGATGACCTCGAATGTGATCCACCAGCGCTGCATGCAGCGGGTGTCGCCGGGCCGGGTCTCGTGCCGGGCGCAGGGCTCCAGATACGCGTTGGTTGCGCTCTCGATCTCGAAGGTGGTGTTGAGGCGCTTGTAATGCAGCCATCTGCGCCGATCGTCCGGGTCAAGCTCCCAGTAGCGCTTATGATTGACCAGCGGCTGGCCCCATCCCGCCGATGGCAGGCCGAGCTTGAGCTTGCTGCCCTCCGCGAGTCCCTCATCGCCGACGGCGTAGCGGAAGGTCACGGTTACGTTCTCGCCCGCGATGAAGCGATCCGGCCGCTCGATGATCTCGAATGATTCCCGTGGCATTGCGGTGAAACTCCTTTTGACTGTCAAAGCGCTCATGGATCAGGCCCGCCCCCGGCGCGGTACTGCAGTGAAGTGGGAAAAGTGAGAGGAGAAAAGGGAACGGCAACGACCGCGACCGTCGTTGGCGTTCCTGCCGTTTGCCGGCCGCCGACCCCCGCCGTTCACATCAGATCGAAACACGCCAGCGCGTCTTTGTTGCGGACGATGAGCTTTCCGTCGGCCACGATCGGCGCGGTCCACGACTGGTCGCCCAGCGGCGTGAAGCGTCCAAGCTCGTTGTATCCATCGGGCGTGGCCTCGACCATCGCGAGGAAGCCCTGTTTGCCGCTGAGCGCGAGGATCACGCCGTCCACGAGGACGACGCCGCCGCGTTCAAAGCCGCTCTCGGCCCACATCTGCTCACCGTCGCTGGGGTCGAGGCAGACGAGATTCGGGTTGCTCGGGCCGTAGAGGTAGCCGTCGTGATAGACGGGAGTATTGAAGTGCGACCACATGCCCTTCGTCTCCCACGTGATGTCTGCGCCGTTCTCCCCGACGGTGATCACCGCGCATCCGCGCTTGTAATTGCTGGTGATGAAGACGTGGTTGTCTGACACGATCGGTGTTGCCGCATTGACATCGTATGAAGTCTCCCACGGCACACGCCAGAGCAAACTGCCATCGTCGGCATCGACGCCGATGACGGATTTCCCGGTGAAGACCACGTACTGAGGGGTTCCGTGGATGGTCGCTTTGACCGGCGTGGCGTAGCCGGGGATGTCGCTGCCGCCGCCCGTCCAGATGACTTCGCCGGTCATCCTGTCGAGCGCGGCGACACAGGCATCCTGTCCGCCCGGCACGATGATCAGCTTCTCCCCGTCGATCAGCGCGGACATCGCGTAACCCCACTTCGGGGTCACGCCGTCGAACTTGCCGGGCATGTTGACGCCCCAGATAATTTCGCCGGTCTCCGCATCGATGCAGGCGACGTTGCCCTTGAAGCTGACGGTGTAAAGGCGGCCGTCATGATAGACGGGGGTGGAGCGGGAGAAGCCGTAGTTCGCCTTCTCGAGATCGTTGTACCTGCACTCCCAGACGTCGTCACCGGTCTCCAGGTCGATCGCGCGCACGACGTCCTGCTGGCCCTCGTGGTCGATGATGAAGACCTTCCCGTCCGCGACGGAGGGGCCGGCGTAGCCGTTGTCATGCATCTGCACCTGCCAGAGCTTCTCAGGCGGGTTGTTGTCCCAGTCCTTGTTGATCCCCGTGTCAGGCGCGGTCCCGTCCTGGTTGGGGCCGAGCCAGACGGGCCAGTCGGCCGCGAAGACGGTAGCTGCCACGGTCAGGCAGGCGATGATCGCGAGCAGTCGAGTGACGCGCATGTTTGTTGTCCCTCCGTGCTGACGGTTTGTGGCGTTATCCGAAGCAGTAGATGGTGCCGCCTTCGGTGCCGATGACGAGTCGGCGCTGACCGATGGCGGGTGATGCGCTGATGGCTGAACCGGTGTTGAAACTCCACGCCGTCCGCCCGTTGCTCAGGCCCACCCGGTAGATATTGCCATCTGATGAGCCGAAGATTACGTGCGAGCCGTTGATCACGGGTGAGGAGTTGACGTCGCTGCGGGCCTGGGCGCTCCACTGCACGTTGCCGGTCGCTGCGCTCACGCGGAACGCGCGGTCGCTGCGCGAGGCGAAGATGACGGCGTCGCCCATGACGGCGGGCGCGGCGTAGATCGCGCCGGTGCGCGATTCTTCCCGCCTGTCCCAGAGAATCTTCGCGTCTGAGAGGCGCACCGCCCAGTAGCGGCCATCCATCGATCCGACGTAGACGGTGCCGGACGCGTAGGCCGGGGCGCCCGCGAAGTTGCCGCCGAGTTGCGCCGCGCGAACCTCCCGGCCGGTCTGCAGGTCGATCATGCGGAGCAAGCCGTCGCAGCCTGCTATCATGACAATGCCCGCGGCCTCGGTCGGGGTGCAATGTACCTGCGCATCGGCCTCGAAGCTCCAGATCTCGGCGCCGGTGCTGGTGCTCAGGCGGTAGAGATGATTGTCATACGAGCCGAAGAGCACCGAATTGCCCACGTGGATCGCCGAGGAGATTATCCTGTCGCCGGTCTCGAAGGTCCATCGCTTCTTCCCGGTCGCAGCGTTGACGGCGTGGAATGTGCCGCCCTCGTCGCCCACGTAGACAGTACTGCCATGAAGAAGCGGGGCGGCGGAGATCGCGTTCCCTTCGGTGAGGTACTTCCACTTGAGCGATCCGCTGGCGAGATCGATCGCGAGCAGCGCTCCGGTCATCGTGCCGACGTACGCGCGGTTGCCGACGATGGCGGCGCTGGATTCGACGGAGGAGCCGGTCTCGTAGGTCCACCTGACCGCGAGGTTGGGGCTGAGCGGTGAGTGTGCGACGCCGGTGTTCTGCGCCTTGCCGCGGAATGTCGGCCAGTCGCCGCCCGTCTCCGCGAAGGCGCAGGAGGAGAGAAGCAAGATAGCCACGGCGAGAATCGTGGCCCTTCGGCAACGAGCATTCACGCCGTTCGTGGGGCAGGCATTCCTGTCTGCCGCCCTCGCCGCCGGCCGCTGCCTGACGGCATGTCGCTCGTCGCTCGTCGCCGATCTCTTCTCCATCCCACTCACTCCGTCCTCAATGCGTCGATCAGATCGCCGCGAACCGTCGCTCGGGCCCCGATTGCGCAGGCCGCGAGACCGACCGCCAGCACCGCCAGAAGCACCGCGACCAGCGCCCCCCAGTTCACGCTGGCCTGCGCGGAGGCCAGGTGCGGCGCCACCGAGATCAGCGCGGTGACTGTCCCGACAAGCATTCCGGCGATCAGAAGCCCTGCGTTTTCGACGAGCACCAGGCGCGTGAGGTTCGCCCGGGTGAAGCCCGTGGCGAGCATCAGCGCGAACTCCCCGCGGCGTTCGAAGGCGCTGCGGAGGATCACTGCGACGAGGCCGATCGTCCCCAGCAGCAGGCCCAGTCCGCCCAGCGCAAGGAACATGCTCAGGTAGGTGTTCTGCACCGTGATGAAGCGGGTGAGCACCTCACGCGTCTCGCGCACCTCAAGCCCCATGTCTCCCAGCGCCGACCGCAACGCATCCGCGACCTCGTCCTCGCGCGCCTCCGGGGCGTCAATGAGGAAGTAACTTGGCCCCGCGATTTCCGGGTAGATCGCCCTGAGCGCATCGGCGTGGATGAGTATCTCGCTTTGAAAGATTGACCCACCGAGAGCGCCGACGAACTGCAGCGGCGGCCGATCGCCGCCTGCGTCATACACTTCACCGACCGCCGAATGAAGCTGCCACTGGAGGCTCGCGTTGTCAGTGATGGCACCGACCGTGCGTGACGCCGAGTCTTCGCGAAGAAGCGTCCACGGGTTACCAGCGGCCTCCCCCGAGGTCGATGTGAAGGTGAAGCCGCCGCGTTCGATCATCTCGTCGGTGACGCCCAGCAGGCGGGGGAGGGAGGTCTGCGCGATGTTCAGGCATGAGATGTCCTCGCCCGGACTCCGCGGCAGGGAGATGATCTCAACGCCATCCAGCGCCTCCTGCTCCTCGGAGAGGAAGCCAAGGTTGTCCCGGCCCTCCCTGGTGGCGGGATCGAAGCGCAGCGGGACCGATGAGGTCGCGATGAGCGCGAAGCCGCCGGTGCCCGACGAGCGGTCATGCACGTCGATCGCGGAGAAGTCTCGCGAGTTGGCCGCGACCGTGACGATCACGAAGGTCGCCGCCGCGATCAGCCCCAGGAGCAGCAGGCTGCGTCCACGCGCGGACGCAGCTGAGCGAAGCGCGAAGAGACGCTGCGACCGCGTGGCCCCGGCCCGATGCATCGCCCCTGTCAGCAGCAGATGGGCCCCCGTCAGCGCCGCCAGCAGCAATGCGCCGCCGATGGCGAAGAACGCTCCCTCCGCCGGGATCGCCTCAGTGACGGTCGCGGCGAATATGCCGACGGCGGCGACCAGCAGCACCGGTGTCGCGATCGCGGTCCAGGGCCGACCCGTCGCGGGATCGGTCGCCGACGCACGCCAGCCTCGCAGCAGTTCCAGCACCGGTCTCCCGGAGAGCACCCGCGCGCCCCACCACGTCGCGAGCACGCCGACGACCAGTGCGGAGAACGCTCCGATGGCGACGCTCGCAGGCTCCACGTAGACGCCCAGCACCGGCGCGTCGCCGAGCGCGCCCTGCCAGCGCGTGGCGAGCGCGCCGATGATCGCGTGGGCGTAGCCGATCCCGAGCGGCGTTCCGAGCAGCACGCCGACCAGCGACAGCGCCACGCCCTCGGCCGCGATCGCACGCCCGGCCTGCTTCGCTTTGAAGCCGGTGGCCATCATGATGCCTGCCTGCGAGGCCCGTCGTTCTGCGGAAAGGCGCATCAGCGTGCCCGCCAGACCCGTGCCCGCGAGCACGAGGAAGAAGCTCATCCCGAGGAAAAGCTGGCCGAAGTCCGAGGTGCCCTTGCTTGCGGCCAGCGCCTGCTCGCGGACGCGCATGAAGCGGAAGCCCGCGTCCTCGGGCTCAAGCTCTTCGCGCAGCGCTTGCTCATACTCGTCCGCGTCAGCGCCATCAAGGCGCACTGACGTGATCCACGGTCCCTCGCCGTCCTCGCCCTGCCACATGCGCTGGAGGAGGGAACTGCTGACAAAGGCCTTCGGCGCCGCGCGGTAGCGCTCCCAGTATTCATCGTCGCGCTCGGTCACAAGCGACAGGTCCACGGGAAAGGGCGGGTCCCACTCGTCGATGTGCCCGGCGTCAGTGATTCCCTCGAAGTCCGGCACAAGGTCCGGCTCGGCGCCGAGGCCCTGCATCTCCGCGATGCCGGTCAGTGTCAACTCCGCCGAGCGGTCCTCGTAGCCGGACGGCGTGCTGACGCGCCAGGTGACGGCGAAGCGCTCGCCAACCTCCGCGTCGAGGTCCTGCGCGGCCCACGCGTTGAGGATCAGGCCGTCCACCGGGCCTGCTTGCCGCGACCGCAGGGGAAGTTTCTTCGACGACACGTCGGTGACGACTGCGTAGGCAATCTCCCGGGACGGGTCGTCAGCGGCGGTGATCGTGTCTGCGAGGTAGACGGACGTCGGCGAGATGCCGCGTTTCGTCGCCGCCTCGATCGCTCCGACCTGCGCCTCGTTGAGCACCACTGCGTCGCTGAAGACCGACAGCCAGGCGCCGTGCCGACGCAGATAGAGTCCGTGGTCGTCGAGCGTCACCGCGCGGTTGATTCGTCCGTGCAGTTCCGCGCCGGCCTCCGCCCCGACCACGATCGTGTTCGCGCGTCCAGGCTCGCCAATCTGCTGCGCCAGCCACTCGCGGTCCACGATCACGTTGCGCGGCATCGCCGTGGAGGGGTCGAGGCGGAAGCCGCCGGGGCCGAGGTCGGGCAGGATATCCTGCACGGTCACGCGAAGCGTCGCCAGCGTCTCATCGCGCTCGCGGCGAGCGAAGAGCGTGTCCACCATCGCTTCGCCCGGGCGGGAGATGGTGACGAGCAGCGTGTCTCCCGCGTTGACACGGGCGGCAGTCGCGAGTGCTTCGTTGATGAGGGCCGAGCGTGGCTCAGGCGTATGCGTATCCGAGTCGGGGTAGAGGCTCAGGAGGTCATCGTCCGCTCCGATGACGGTGATACCCGCGACGACTGCGTCGCCGCCCTCGGCGCGCGCAGAGCCCTCAGCCTGAATGAGCGTCGCGGCGGCGCCTCGGAGATCGGCATCGTGGCGAAGATCTGCGCGGAAGAAACGTGGGGCCGTGACTGCGTCGTGAATCTGACCGAGTCGCGCCAGCGCGGTGTGCCGGATCGAGCCTTCGATGGAGTCGCCGATCACCAGTGAGCCGACGATCACCGCCGCCGCGATCGCCAGGCCGACCACCACCACCGCCCCCGTCCGGCGGTAATGCACCAGGCTGCGGAGGACCAACCGCGCGAGGGTCATGCCCGGTCAGGCGCCCCTTCCCACGGCTCCAGCGTGCCCTCAGTCAGCAGCAGCCCGCGGCCCAGCAACTCCGCCTGACGGGTGTTGTGCGTGACCATCAGCACCGTGACGCCGTCCTCGGCGAGTTCGCGCAGAAGCGCCACGAGTCGGTCGCCACTCTCACGGTCGAGGTTGCCCGTCGGCTCATCGCAAAGCAGCAGCGCAGGCTCATTGATGAGCGCCCTTGCCGCCGCCACGCGCTGGCGCTCGCCGCCCGACAGCCGTGCGGGGAATGCGTCCGCGCGGTCGGCGACACCCACGCGCTGCAGTAACTCCGACGCGCGGCCCTCGGCGCCTTCGCCGGCGCCGGCGGCCAGCGTCGGCAGCAGCACATTCTCCGTCGCGGTCAGTTGCGGGAGGAGGTGGTGGTCTTGAAAAATGAAGCCGACGTCGCCGGCGCGGTAGGCCGCAAGCGCCTCGCCGCCGAGGGATGTCACGTCCGTGTCTCCGAGGTGGACCGCGCCCGACGTGGGCCGGTCGAGCGAGCCGATGATGTTCAGCAGCGTGCTTTTGCCCGAGCCTGACGGCCCGAGGATCGCGACCGTCTCGCCCGGCTGCGCTGTCAGCGACAGCCCGTCGAGCACACGCTTCGCGCCGCAGGGCGTGTCATACTCCTTCGTCAGGTCCTCCACTGTCAGCGTCCTCGTGCTCATGCTCCTCAGCCGCCTCCTCCGCCTCATCCCGCAACACGATCGCGCCGGTCGGGCATGCCTCCGCGCACTCCACTGCCGCCCGCCGCAGTCCCTCCGCGATCGTTGCGCCGAGCGGGACCGCTGTCCGCACGTCGAAGCCCCGTCCGACGAACGTCAGTCCGAGTTCGTCCTCGTACTGCCGGGCAATCTCCACGCAGAGACCGCACGCGACGCATTTCCCCGGCTCGAAGATGATCGCCGGGTGGGTGGCATCGCGGCGGAAGCGCCGGCGGTCTCCCGGATACACTCGCGTGCCGGCGTCATACTGCTCACTGACCGCTCGCAGACGACAGTCACCGAGCGCGCGGCAGTCGCAATGCATGCATCGCAGACCCTCGCGCACGGCCTCCTCGTCGTTGAAGCCCGCGGTCTCGCCGCCGGACGGCTGCAGTCGCTCGTGCTCGCTGGCGTCGGCGGCCATCCGGGCCGCCTCATCAGGCCGCAGGCGCCCGAGATTCACGTTGAAGGGCCGCCGCTCGGCCGCGATCTGCTCGTCGCGAAGATACTGATCGATCGCCAGCGCCGCCTCGCGAGCTCCCGCGATTGCCCGCACCGCCAGCTTCGTTGGACTCTGCGCCGATCCCGCCACGAAGACGCCATCCAGCGGGCTCTCGTGACTCTGCTGATCGGCCTCCAGTCCGCGTCGCGCGTAAGCGAGCCCAAGCGCCTGCGCCGACTCTTCGTCGGTCTCGCCGATCGCCAGCAGCACCGCGTCGAACTCATCGCGCAACTCGTCCAGCGTCAGATCGATTCCCAGCCGCGTCTCGGCGCGCAGTTCCACGCCGAGGTCCAGGATCCTCGCTGCCTCCGCCTGCGTGACCTCCGGTGTGAGGTCCGTCGCGGCGATCTCCCGCAGGCCGCCACCCGGCGCGTCGCGCTCGTCGATCAGCGTCACCGCATGCCCGATCAGCCGCAGGTAGTACGTCGCGCTCAGGCCCGCAGGGCCTGCGCCAACGACGGCGACGCGCTTTCCGGTCGCCGATCCGGACTCAGGCCGCGTCGCTTTTCTGTCGGGGTCGCGATCGCCCACCCACCGCTTGAGGAGGCGGATTGCCACCGGCTCGTCGTGCGCTCCCCGTCGGCAGGTGGCCTCGCACGGAGCAGGGCAGATGCGTCCGAGGACAGCCGGCAGCGGGATGCGCGCGCGCACGGTCTCGACTGCTCCCGCGAGGTCGCCGGCGACGATCTGTCGGATCATCAGCGGAATGTTCATCCCCGCCGGACACGCAAGCTGGCAGGGACCGAGGCAGTCCCCGAGGTGATCCGAGAGGAGCAGCTCGAGCGCCATCCGCCGCGCCTCGCGGACCTCCGGGCACTCGCTCTCGACGACCATCCCGTCGCGAACCTTCGTCGCGCAGGATGGTCGGAGACGCTGGCCGCCGTCGATCCTGACCACGCACACCATGCACGAAGTCTGCGCGGGCAGACCCTCGCGATGGCACAGCGTGGGTATCTCCACGCCGATCTTCCTCCCGGCCTCGAGGATAGTCGCTTCCTCAGGCACCGTGACCGATTGTCCATCGATGGTGATCGTTGGCATTGTCAGCGATCAGCTTCCGGCGGCCGGCTACCAGCAACGGCGAGCGAACTCCGTCCAGCCTGCCGCCGATGCCTCTGCCGTGCCCTTTTCCCTCTTCACTTTTCCCTCTTCACTTTTCCCTCTTCACTTTTCCCTCTTCACTTCACTTCGTACATCCACCGCATCCACGGGACACACATTCACACACGTCCCGCACTTCACGCAAAGCTCCTGATCGATCTCATGTACCTCGTGCGGACGCATCGGGATCGCATCCGCCGGGCATGCCTGCGAGCAGAGGGTGCAGCCGATGCAGTCGTCGTTGATCTCATAGCGGATCAGCGCTTTACACACGCCCGCGGGGCAGCGCCCCTCGATGTGCGCTTCGTACTCGTCGCGGAAATACTCGAGCGTGGTCAGGACTGGATTCGGCGCGGTCCCCCCGAGGGCGCAAAGGCTCGTGTCCCGCACCATCGCACCGAGGTCTCTCAGCGTGTCGAGGTCGCCCGCTTCTCCCTCGCCGGTGGCGATGCGTTCGAGAATCTCCAGCATCCGCCTCGTTCCGATGCGGCAGGGCGTACATTTGCCGCATGACTCGCGCTGGGTGAACTCAAGGAAGTAACGCGCCACGTCCACCATGCAGTCGCTGTCGTCCAGCACCACGAAGCCGCCCGAGCCCATGATCGCCCCCAGGCTCGCCAGCGCCTCGTAGTCCACCGGCGTGTCGGCGAGACGCTCGGGGATACACCCGCCCGAGGGTCCGCCGATCTGCACCGCCTTGAACTCGCGGCCGTCGGCGACCCCGCCGCCGATCTCCTCCACGATCTCGCGGATCGTGATTCCCATCGGCACCTCGATCAACCCGCCGCGCTCGACCTTCCCCGCCAGCGCGAAGACCTTCGTCCCCCTGCTCTGCTCCGTGCCCATCGCGGCGAATTCCCCGGCGCCTTCGCGGATGATCCACGGGACGACCGCCCACGTCTCCACGTTGTTGATCAGCGTGGGCTTGCTCCACAGTCCGCTCTCCGCGGGGTAGGGCGGCCGGAGGCGCGGGGTTCCGCGATCGCCCTCGATCGAGGCGATCAGTGCGGATTCCTCGCCGCAGACGAATGCGCCTGCTCCCTCCCGGATTCCGAGGTGCAGGTCGAAGCCGCTGCCGAAAATATCCGCACCAAGGTAGCCCCGCCTCCTGCACTCCGCGATCGCATTCCACATGCGCTGCACGGCCAGCGGGTACTCAGCGCGGATGTAAAGCAGTCCGTCGTGGATTCCGGCCGCATACGCGCCGATGATCATCCCCTCAAGCACGCGGAAGGGGTAACTCTCAAGGATCATCCGGTCCATGAACGCGCCCGGATCCCCCTCATCGCCGTTGCAGATGATGAACTTCGGCTCGCCCTCTGCGTTCCTGACGGCTTCCCACTTGACCCCGGTGGGAAAGCCCGCCCCGCCTCGGCCGCGCAGGCCGGATTGCTTGATCGCCTCGATGACATCCTCCGGCTTCATTGTCAGCACGCGTTCGAGGGCCGCAAAGCCGCCGCCCTCGATGTACTCGTCAATGTCAAAGGGGTCGAGGCAGCCGCCAAACTCCGTCGCGACGTGGACCTGTCGGCCGAGGAAGTCGCACACCGGGGCATCGCGAACATCCAGTGCGTAACGCGTCACCGGCTTCCACGCGCGGTCGTCGAGCATGCGGTCAAGGGCCGACGTCACCGCGACCCGGACCCGCCTGAACCCCTTCGGCTCAAAGTGCCGCCTCACGATCCCTTCGGCGTCATCCGGCTGAACCTTCGCGTAGATATGCGGCTCCTCGCCCGGCAGCACAATCTCCACGAGAGGCGTCCGATGGCACATCCCCACGCACCCGACCGGCTTAACCACCGCCGGAGCGCCGAGTTCGCGCACCGCCCGCTCGAGGGCCACGCGAACGTCCATGCTCCCGCCCGCAATGCAGCATGAGCCGATGCCGATGCGGATCTCCGCCAACCCGTCGGCGTGCCCCTCGACGGACTTCGGCTGAGGCGCGAGCAGGCCGCGGTCCTTGAGTGCGAGGAAGTCCTCGATCGCGTCGGAGACATTGTCCGTGGTGAGATGCCCGTAGGTCACCCCGTCGATCTGCATGACCGGCGCGAGGGTGCAGCACCCAAGGCACGCGACCTTCTCGATGGTGAACCTGCCGTCGGGGTCGGTGTCATCGTCAGCGGGAATCTGCAGGTGGCGCCGCGCCGCGTCGCTTACGCGATCGGCCCCCTTCACGTGGCATGCGGTGCCGTGGCAGACGCGGATGAGGTGCTCGCCGACCGGACGATGCCGGAACTGCGTGTAAAAGGTGGAGACGCCCTCGATCTGCGCGGGCGTGATCTCCGTCAACTCACAGACGCGCCTGAGCGCCTCGGGAGGCAGGTAGCGGTAGTGCGACTGCAGGCGCTGCAGGATCGGGATGACCGCCTCACGCCTGCTGCCGGTCTCCTCCACCACGCGGTCCACGCAGGTCAGGTCGACCGCATCAGCCTGCTCGCGCGCGTCCCTCACCTCGGTGCTCAGAAGTCCACGTCCTTCGGCTCAGCGTCTTCTTCCTCGTCGGCGTCCTCGTCTTCGCGCCCCGCAGGTGTTTTTGCCGGCTCCTCCGGCCGATCGGCGGCGCTGCCGTCCGTCTCGGCCGGCGTCGTATCAAAGGGGCTACCCTCGGCGGGATCCTCGTCACCTTCATCATCGGTGGGCGCCTGCTGCTGCTCATCCGCCGGCTGAGATTCCGGTTCGCCGATGCGGTAGAGCGTAGTCTCCCCGCGGATGAACACGCTGCCATCGACGAAAGCAGGCGTGGCATCCGCCGGTTCGCCGAGCGACACGCTGCCGAGATGCTCAAACTCGCTGCCGGTCGCGAAGAAGTGCATGACCCCTTCGCGGTTCATCAGCCAGATGCGATCGCCGACGATGGTGGGGGAGGAGTAGTACATCCCGTCCGGCAACTCCTCCTCCCAGACCGGCTCGCCGTCGGCCAGCGCGAAGCAACTCATCATCCCGAAGCTCGCCACCACGTAGACGTGTGTCCCGTCGCTGACCGGACTGGCGGTGTCCGGCATTGTGCCGGGAGCCTCCCACTGCACATGCGTCTCGGTCACATCGCCTTCGCCGTCGGGGCGGATCGCAACGAGGTCGGTCCCGTCATTGCATGCGATGACAAGGCCGCCGGCGTAGATGGGCGACGGTCCGACGTCGCCGAAGAGGACATCGGCCCGCCAGATCTCCTCGCCATCTTCGGGATCATACGCGATCACCCACGGGTCCGCGGCTGTGATGATCTGCGGCTCGCCGCGGTGCTCGATCACGATCGGCGTAGACCACGAGTTCGGCGTCTCACGCTCGGTCTCCCACACGCGCGAGCCGTCCTCGACGTTCAGGGCCACGATGCTCGACAGGTCGTCATCCGCCTCGCCCTGATCGAGCAGTACGATCAACATGTCTTCGTACACCGTCAGCGAGGCCGCGTGACCGTACATGTTCTCCAGCGGTCCGGTCGCGCGCGTCCACAGCTCTTCTCCGTCGAAGTCGAACGCCGCGATGTCGCCGTTGGCGAAGCTGGCGAAGACGCGCTCGCCATCGGTCGCCATCGTGGGCGCCGCGTAGCCGGTGTCAGCTTCAACATCCGGCGGCTCATCTTCTGCGCTCAGTGCGTTCACAACCGTCCGCATCCAGACCATCACGCCGCTCTCCGCGTCGTAGGCGTAGACCTGGCGCGTGTCCTCATTTGCACCGGTGAGGAAGACGCGGTCGTTCCACACGAGCGGCGAGGACTTGCCCTGAAGCGTGATCGGGCTGCTCCAGGCGACATCCTCTCCGCTCTCGACGTCCCAGTCGGTCAGATAGTCGCCCTCGGGCGCGACCCCCGAGCCGTGAGGGCCGCGAAAGCGCGGCCAGTTGCGCTCGTACTCAAGCTCGGCGTCGGTCAGTTCCGCCGGCGCGCCGCCTGCTCCGGGAGGCCCGGGTGGTCCCGCTGGGCCGGGCGGTCCCTGCTCACCGGCAGGTCCTGCCGGCCCGGCAGGGCCGCGCGCACCCGCTGGTCCCGGAGGCCCGGGAGCTCCGGGCTGTCCCGGTGCTCCCGCCTGTCCCTGCTCGCCCTGCGGCCCCGGAGGCCCCTGAGGACCGATCAGCGCCTGCCGCTCGGCCTCCGCCTCCGCCGCGAGGTCGGCCGCCTCCGCCGCCTCGACGTACTCCGCGACCGCGTCATGCCTCGCGAGCACCGCGAGAGTAATCAGCAGTCCGCCAAGCACCAGCGCCATCACCAGCACAGATCGGCGCGCGAGCGCCGTCGCGAGGATCGGCTCCTCGACCGCGTCCGGGTTGGGCGTCGGTCCGGGAGAGGCGTAGACCGCCGCGTAGCGCACCGACAGCAGCAGCACCGCGATGCCGCCCAGCAGCATCAATGCGCCCTGCACCGCGAAGCGTCGCGTCCGGAAGTACTGCTCGCGCAACTGCTGGTCCAGCGAGCGGATCGTCTGCAGCGTTTCAATATCCGGTGCCCCGGGCTGACGATTCAACTCCGCTCGGAGCTGCTCGATCTGCGCGGGGGCGGTCGGATCGGCGCTGTGCGCCCGGATCAGATTCGCCATCATCAGCGCGAACACCGCGGCCACGAACACAGCGGACACGATGGCCAGCCGCGTCGCCAGCAGATAACGCCAGCCGTGACGCCTGCTGTCAGCCGATTCCGCGGCAGGCACGCTCTGACGGTCCACCGTCTGCTCTGAGTTGTTCCTGACCGTGTCCTCGCTCATTCTTTATTCCGAGTCGGGTACACCGACTTCCCGGCCTTCCGTGCCGTCTCGATGGGGCAGGAGGCGTAACACCGCCCGCATGACACGCAGCGCGCCGGGTCAACCTCGTAGTGCTCGCGTGTGCGCCGGAGGGAGACGGCGATGAGCTGCCAGGCCACGACCAGTCCGATGAACCCGCCCAGCACTGTGCTCCCCGTGTTGAACTGTCGCTTAATTTCGGCGGCTTCGCGGTAGAGCCCTCCCGTCGGCAGCCCCAGTTCATAGAACGCTTCGGACTGCTCCGTGGTGCCCTCAACGATGCCCTGCTCCTCAACAAAAACGCGCGCGGCGGTCTGCACCGTCTGATTCATCCCCGCAAGGTAGTCGCTGCCCATCTGCCCGAGCCATGCGCCGAGGCCGATCATGACCGGGAATGACAGAATGATCGCAGCCAACGTCCAGCGCCCGGTGGTCGGCGGCTTCGAGCGATCCTCGCTGGTCGGCGGCCGGATCGCGTTGTAAGGACAGGCATCCGCGCAGAGATGACAGTTGATGCACTGATCCCCACCGAGCTGCACGTGCCAGGCCGACAGCGGCGCCGTCACCCGGAAGAGCGCCGCCAGCGGGCAGAGATAGCGGCAGTAAGGCCGGCCGATGAAGACACCGATCAGCAGCAGGATGCCGCCTGCGATCAAGACGTGCGTAGGTCCGCCGAGCCTGAAGAACGCGACGTAAGGATCGTAGCGGCAGATCAAAAAACCGCTGTCCGTCCAGGCAAAGAGCGCGGCCACGCCGAGATACACGAAGGGAATGATCCCCAGCGGCCGCTCCAGCCACTCGGGGACGCGAAGCGGCTTGATCAGCGTCATCTCCTGCACCGCGCCCAGCGGACAGACGGCCGCGCAGAAGACGCGCCCGAATGCAAGCGCAACCAGCAGCGGCAGCAGGAAGAACAATCCCACCGTCACCGGGAGCGTGTACTCAGCCGGTCCGATCGCCAGCGCGACGTTTTGAATTGCGCCGATCGCGCAGATGCAGCCCTCGCGGTAGAAGCCGAAGTAAAGCAATGCGAAGGCGACCAGCAGGAATATGTACGTACGCTTTTTCACGCGCAATGAAAGCCATGCCGCCATCCCCAGCGTCGCCGCCAGCACCGCGACGTCGATCCACTCAAAGAGCGTGTCGCGCGGAGACGGCGTGCGCACCTCGGGGAAGCGGTAGTCGAAGCTGAACTCAGGCGGAGGAAAGCGCTCGGCGGCAAGCGCCACCACGGGCGCCAGCACCGCAATCACAAGCAGCAGCGGCAGCACGCGGCGAATCATATCTGCGTTGTCCCCGGCTCGTTCGTCGACGTGTCCCCCTGACCGGGGGCGGGGAAGTCCGAATCCGGAGCGCCCTCAGAGGGCGACGCCTGATCGGGGCCGGCAGACTCTGGCGGCGATGCCGGCTCAGACGAGGGCTGCTGATATGCCCCATCGGTTGGACGAGACGCCGACTCGGCGCTCTCCTCTTCGTCATCCTCCTCCGCGAGCTTAATGCTGGGGAGCAGGTAGGGCTCATCCGCCGGCACGCGTACAAACGCGTCCGCCGGACACTGCGCGGCGATGGCGCACTCGTTGCAGTCAACGCAATAATTGTGACGTACCTGCATCACCAGTGAGCCGTTGCCGTATTGACGACAGCCCTCGACGCAGATCGCGCAACCTATGCACTTCGGCTCGTCGATCAGGTACTCGTAGTAAGGCTCCTCCACGAAGTTGCGTATGATCGCGTCGGTAGGGCAGCGCATGTTCTCCGCGGTCTCTTCGTCCCCGGGACGCACTTCGGCGAAGAATCCGAAGCAGAAGTCGCAGAAGCCGCAGATCTCCACGTCGTGCACACACCGCGCCGCCGAGGGTGTCAGAACGCAGGCGGTCGCGCAGTTGCCGCAGGCAATGCACTTCTCCGGATCGATCTGCCAGACGAGGTCGTCGCGTTCGCCTTTCGCGGCCACCGCGCCGACGCCGACGCCCAGTCCAAGAGCGCCGACCGCCCTCGCGACGGCCCGGAGAAAGCTTCTGCGGTCCATGCCGCGTTCGTCAGTCATCAGCTACTCAGCGGCTCCTCACCGGTCGCCGGATAGGTCTCAGTGTCCGACTTCGGCCGTCTCTGCAGACGAACAATCCGTGCTTCAGATTCCTCGCAATCATCAAGCTCGGGACATCCGCGGCAGGCGCCGTTGGTCCAGCACGGCTTCCCCGAGCCGAACGCGAGCCAGCCGGTGCCGCCGGCGAGCAACACTCCCGCGATCCCGCGCGCGGCGGATTTCAGAAAGTCGCGTCGGTCGCTCATCTGTCTCCGGCCTCCTGCGCCGTCTCTTCGTAGATGCGAACGATGTCTCGGTGGGGATCGAGCACCGCGACGCGCCCGGATGGATCGATCGCGAGGTCGATCCCTACGCTGCTCCTCGCGAGCTTCCCGGGCGGCACGACCACCGAGAGCAATTCTCCGTCCGTGGAATACACCTTCACTCGGGGAAGGCCCTTTTCTGAGGTGACCACGCGCCCGTCGGGCAGCACGGCGATGTCCGTCGGATTGCAGCAGCCGCCGAAGCCCTCGACGTCGTTGCCGACTCGCCTCCACGAGTTCACGAGCGCGCCGTCCGTCCGGGAGTGTATCTGCACCGCAAGCCGTCCCGGGTTGGACAGCCAGAGGTTGCCGTCAGGACCGGTCGCCACGTCAAGGTGGGGGCTGGGGATGGAAAGCGCGGGGATTCCCCGCTCCGGATCCATCCCGGCAAACTCGCCGAGCAGGTTCCCGGTGCCGTCATAACGCAGGATCCTCCGGCTGCCCGCGTCTGCGACGAATCGGTCGTCAGGCCACGCCGCGATCGACGTGATCCAGGTGTTCTCCCCCTCGGGCGCCAGCGTCATGAGCAGTTGCCCCGACTGATCGTACACCTCCACGCTCTGTCGCGTTCCCACGAGGATCGTGCCTTCGGGATCGACAGCCACGCAGGTCGGCTCCCCGCCGACCGGGAGTTCCCACTCAACCTGCCCGTCGGCCGTCATCTTCCGCACGGCCTCATCGCCGGCGACGTAGAGCGCGCCGGGAGCGTCGAACGCGATGGCCGTGGCCTCCGCGAAGCCCGGATCGATCTCACCCACCGTCTCCCACGTGAGCAACTGCTCAGGCACGTGGCTGGCTTCCGCCTGCGACGCGACATTCTCAGCTTTGACCGCCACCGTCTGCTCGATGATCTCCTGCCGCTGGGGACAGCCGCTGAGAGCAGTCGCCAGCAACGCGATCGCCACGAGTGCGCGTGACGTCATGGGTTTCTCACATCCACGCAGATCATCGTCTCGCGGTCGCGAATGACCAGCTTGCCGTCCGCAAACGCCATCGGCGCCC
Source organism: Armatimonadota bacterium (assembly GCA_046540615.1). Classification (GTDB taxonomy): domain Bacteria; phylum Armatimonadota; class Zipacnadia; order Zipacnadales; family UBA5352; genus UBA5352. The sequence continues at coordinate 34,792 of JBKHFA010000002.1, forward strand.
AGGCATCCGGGCCGGGAAGCACCTTCGCGCGGGCCATCTCGTTGTACCCGGAGGTTGTCGCCTGCGCCATCACGAGCGTCCCGTCATCGCTGAGCACGTAGATTTTTCCGTCGGCCATGAGGAAGGGGCCGATCCCGAAGCGCGCGGTGTGTCCGCTCTCCCAGACGCGCTTGCCCTCGAGGTTCAGGCAGACAAGCTGACGGTCCATGCTCACGCCGAAGAGGTGATTCTGATGGAAGATCGGCGTATGCTGATGGGAGCCGAAGATGTTCTGCGGGATCTTCCACACCTGCGCGGGGGTGCCGCCCTTCACCGACAGCAGCATGCTGCCCGCGCCGTAGCCGCCGGTGAGGAAGATACGCTCGTTGCCGACGGGCACCGGCGTCGGGACGTTCGCGGTGTTCACGGTCCAGTTGGGATACTTGAAGACGATCGAGCCGTCGTTCGCGTCGATGCCGACGACGCCGCCGGAAGCCGGATAGACGTAGACTTCCCGCCCGCCGATCTGCGCGGGCATGATGGAGGCGTGGGTCATCTGCCAGCCGTCCGGGTTCGGCGCCTCCCACTCGACGGTGCCTGAGGCGACATCCACCGCGATCATGAGCGACTTGCCACCGGGCGCGAGGATGGCCCTGCCGTTGTCGATGATCGGACACTGCCCGGCGTACCAACTTGGGATCTTCGTGTTGTATGTCTGCTTGAGATCCACCTGCCAGACCACGTCGCCGCTGTCGGCGCGCGCGCAGGTTACATGGCCCATCGGACCGAGGGCAACGACGTAGCCGCCGGCGACGGCGGGGACGGTGCGGGAGATTCCGTGGTTATCCTTGATCTGCACCGCGTACGACTGCCGCCAGATCTCACTACCATCCGCAAGCGACAGGCAGCGCAGGGTGTCCTCGCGGGCCTTTTGATCGTAGTCGAGCACGTACACGCGGCCGTTGGCGATCGCCGCGCCTGCGTGGCCCGGTCCGAGCATGTCCTTCGACCAGACCTTGCGCGGGCCGTCGCTCGGCCAGCTTGAGGCGAGACCGGACGCCTCCTGCGCGATGTTGTCGTAGCCTGAGCCACGGAAGTTCGGCCACGATCCTCCTCCACCGCCTGAAGGTGGCGCCGAGGCGGATTGCGCGCTTTCGCCGCCTGTCTGAGCGGGAGTGGAGGGCTGTGAGGGTGGGGCCGCCTGTGATGGCTGACCGTCAGCGGTCTCGGGTGATTCTGCGTCGCCCTCGGAGGCATCGGTCGCGTTCTCTTCGACTGCAGGCGGATCGTCGTTGGAAAGCTCTTCGCTGTCGGGCCTGTCGGGAAGCACTTCGCCGGGGCGCGGCTCAACGTCAACCGGGCGGGAGTCCCCGAGCACCCACATCCCGAGCAGGAATGCGCCGATCAGCGCCACGAGGATCGGAATCGCGATCGCGAGAATGCGCTTCGTGCGGTCACTGTGCCGAGGAGCGGGCGCCGGCCCCTCCGGTTCCTCATCGGAAGATGGCGGATCGGGCTGATTCACGGTCGAGGGCACGCGGTCGTTGGGGAGTCGATCGCCTGTGCTCTTGCCGCCGCTCTCCATGCTTCCCCTCACAGTGGTTGAAAGTTGTCCCGCGTGAGCATAGTATTGTGCGTATCATGCCGAGTCAAGCATCTGAGGCCTCGTCAGGACCCGGTGGCGTCAGATTCCTCATACTGTCTCCGACGCCTGCCGAAACGTTTTCGTTCACCGAGTCTCTGAACAAATACTGTCGGGTCGGCGTCCGCGGGCATGAGCAGGTCGTTGCGATGAGACGTTTCCTCGCGGCGCTGAGGCTGGACAGGGGCGCCTCCCGCCGGGTATTGTGAGGCATGATGCTCTGTCAGATTCGACTGATAGTCGTGGTGTGCGGGGTGAGTTGTCCGTGGTTGACGGTCCCTGGGTGTTGATCTCCAGCCATCTCCACTTTGACGACGCGTGTACCCGCTTCGAGGATGAACTCGCGCGACGCCTCGCAGCGTCCGGCTTGTGCGTGATCGTTGCACCCCACCTTTACCATCTCCCGCATCGCAGTGAGGTCTGGTCGGAGATTGCGCAGATTCGAGGAGCACTCGCCGTCGCGGGATGGCTCAATCCCCGGCCGATGGAATGTCTGCTTCGGGAGTGCGCCGACCGTGAGATCGACCTCGCAGTTGACCTCGGCGAGGTTGACGACGCTGAAGCCGCCGCCGCGGCCATCGTGGACGCGCTGGGTCCTGCCGAGGGCGTCGGTGACGTACGCGAGCTTCAGGCGGAGTTGGCCGAGCGATGGTACCCGGTCCTTGACCGCACCCGCTGCACCTCCTGCTTTCACTGCCTGCAGTTCTGCCTCTTCGGCGTCTATGAGACAGAGGATCGGCAGGTCGTGGCGGCGCGTCCCGACAACTGCAAGGACGGCTGTCCTGCGTGCGCGCGCGTCTGCCCCGAGGGCGCGATCATCTTCCCCCTGTCCGACGAACCGGCCGTCGCCGGGGCGCCGGGGACGCTGATGGCGCCTGACGCCCCCGCGCGGCGGATGTACTACGTGCGCACCGGCAGACCCTGCCCCGTCTGCGGCGAAGTTGCCGAGGCCGGGGAGATGACGGAGTCGGCGACCGGGACCACCTGCGAGGAGTGCGGACGCCCGCGTGAAGAAGCGGCGCCCCCCGCCGGACCCTCGGCCGTGCATCAGGATATTGATGAGTTGATCGACGCGCTTGACGCTCTTGCGGGGAGTGCCCGCGAGTGAATACTTCCACCGGGGTCCCCGTGGTCATGACGGCCGATCGCACGCTGATGGCCGATCATCGCACTGTGTTCGGCGGGATGATCGCGGCCAGTCAGACTACGACTGTGCCCTGGCCGCTGATGGACCATCTGCTTGCGCCGCGACCACGCCTCCCCATCGCGCCACTGGGCCTGCGGCGGATCGAGGCCTCGCTGCTGGCGGACGGATTCGAAGCGGACGAGGTAGCGGTGGTTGAGGCCGAGCGGCTGGAGTCGGTCGTTGGCCCGGAGACGCGCATCATTGCCGTCAGCGCAGGCGAGGCATGCGGACTCGGCATGAACTCGACCACGATGACGGCGATCACTGGCGGAGAGATCTATCCCCGCCGACTCGTAGGCGACCTCATGCAGCGTATCCGCGATCTGCGCTCGGTGTCACCGAGCGCGAAAGTCATCCTTGGCGGGCCCGGGGCGTGGCAGCTTGTCGCCGATGATGACCTGCGCGCCAGGCTCGGGGTCGATCACGTGGTCTTCGGGCAGGCTGAGGGGAATGTGGCGGAGGTCTTCGGTGGCGTCGTCAGCGGCGAGGGGTTCCCGGTGGTGATTGAGGGCGCGCCGGTGGCGGCAAGCGCGATCCCTGCCATCCGTGGCCTCTCGGCGATGGGCGTGGTGGAGCTGTCGCGCGGCTGCGGGCTCGGCTGTGAGTACTGCGTGATGGGGCGCGAGAGGATGACGCACCTTCCCGAGGAGACGATCCTCGCGGATGTGCGGACAAACGTGGGGGCCGGTCTGTCCAGCATCGCTGCGATCAGCGAGGACATGCTGCGCTACGGCGGTGACGGTGTGCGGCCCAGCCCCGAGCGCCTGCTCGGCCTGCTCAGGGAGATGCGGCGGGTCGAGGGCCTCGATCTCATTCAGACGGACCACGCGAACGTGATGTCAGTCGCCGGATGGTCGGACGAGCAGCTTCGGGATCTGCGGACGCTGATGGTGGGGGAGACGGGGTCACGCCACCCGTGGATGAACCTTGGGGTGGAGTCGGCATCGGGGGAATTGCTTGCGAGGAGCGGCTCAGCGAAGCTCGGAGGCGTCCCGTCGGCAGAGTGGGGGGAGTTCGCGGCCGAGCAGCTTCGCCGCCTGGTACGCGCCGGCTTCATGCCGATGGCCAGCCTGATGCTGCGTCTCCCGGGCGAGACCGGCGCAGATGTGCAGCGGACGCTCGACTGGGTCGAGGGCTTCGCGGGTGAGCCTCTGATGATCTTCCCGATGCTTTACGCGCCGATCGACGGCAGTCCGCCGCCGACGCGGAATGACCTCACGCGCGCTCACTGGCGCCTGATCCAGCGTTGCTACGACTTCAACTTCCGCGAGGTGCCACGGATGTTCCTCGACGGGCAGACGGCCGCGGGAGTGCCGGTGGGGCGGCGACTGGCGCTGCAGGCGCTGGGATTCGGGCAGGTCGCACTGTGGAGCGGGTTATTTGCATGGCGGGAGTGGCAGGCGGAAAGATGAGACTTGAACGCGATCGTCTTGATGATGCAATGCGAAATGCCCGTGAGACGCTGCTGTCGATGCGCGCGGAGGACGACTGGTGGGAGGGACATTTGTCCTCGTCGGCGGTGGCAACCGCGACGTCCGCGATTGCGCTGCAGCGCGCGGGCGTGGAGGACGATCGCCCGCTGGTCGAGCAGGCGGTCGCGTGGCTCGTGGCGGATCAGAATGAGGATGGTGGCTGGGGTGACAGCCCCGGCAGCCCGAGCAACATCGCGGCCACCGTCCTGAGCATCGCGGCACTGACGGTCGCGGAGATGCCGCACCCCGAGGTGCTCGAGCAGGCGCGAGCGTGGATCGAGGAGAGCGTGGGCGGAGGGGACGTCGTGGCCGCGATCAAGCACCGCTACGGCGACGATCGCACCTTTCAGTCGCCGATTCTCGCGGCCTGCGCACTCGCGGGACTGGTGGAGTGGCGGGAGGTCCCGACGCTGCCCTTCGAGCTTGCGGCGATGCCCCGGGGATGGCACGCGCTGCTGAGGCTGCAGGTCGTGAGCTACGGCCTCCCGGCGCTGATCTCGGTGGGCGCGCTGATTTACATGAAACGTGGCGGGGATACGATGCTGCGGAGCATTCTGCGGATGGCGACGGTCGGTCGCGCCCTCCGGATGCTCCCCGACCTGCAGCCGGCCAGCGGGGGCTTCCTTGAAGCCGCGCCGCTGACGGCGTTCGTTGCGATGAGTCTCACCGAGGTGGTGGGGCCGGAGCACGTCGTGGTGGAAGGCTGTCTTGAGTTTCTCCGGGACACGATTCGCGACGATGGAAGCTGGCCGATCGACACGAATCTTTCCGTCTGGGTGACGACGAACGCTCTGATGGCGCTGAGGCATTCGGGCGGGATGCCGCCGGAGATCGACGAGAGCGCTCACGCCTGGCTGCGCAAGCAGCAGATGCGGCATCCGCATCCTTTTACGAACGCCGATCCGGGTGGCTGGCCGTGGACGCATCTGCCCGGTGGCGTGCCTGACGCCGATGACACGGCGGGGGCGGTGCTGGAGATGGCGGCCGGCGGGTCCTTCGGGGCCGCGCTGGACGGCGCGGTGTGGCTCAACGGGCTGCAGAATGCCGATGCGGGCTGGCCGACGTTTTGTCGCGGGTGGGGCAGGCTGCCCTTTGACCGCAGTTCACCGGATGTGACCGCGCATGCGGTGCGAGCAACGCGGGCGGTGCTGGACATGCCGGACGCGGACGCCGGCGATCGCGGCTACCTCGAGCGCCTGCTCGTGAAGAGCATGGACGCGTCAATCGGACGCGGCTTCGGCTACCTTGCCGCGGCGCAGCGGGATGATGGCTCATGGGTGCCGCTGTGGTTCGGCGATCAGCGGGTCGTCTCCGAGGCCAACCCCGTGCTCGGCACGGCGCGCGTGCTTGCCGCCTTCGGCGACTGCGACCGGATGGATGATCCGCACGCGGAGGCAGGAGTGAAGTACCTGCTGCGCGCACAGAACGATGACGGCGGATGGGGGGGCGCGGTGGAAGTGGCCAGCACGATCGAGCAGACTGCGCTGGCCGTCAGCGCCCTGTGCCGCTTCACCGGCGATGAAGATGTGAATCTCTCGGTCGAAGGCGGTGTTGAGTACCTGCTTGACCGAGTTGACGACGGGACGTGGACCGAGCCTGAGCCGATCGGGCTTTACTTCGCCAGCCTGTGGTATACTGAGGCGCTCTACCCCATCACCTGGACGATCGAGGCACTCGGACGGGCCCGCGAGGCGCTGAGCGTGGGTGATTCCGGCGGTGACGCCGATGACGGTGACGAGGCGCAGTCTGTGAGTTGATCTGACGCACCGCCCTTCGATGCCGGAGTTCGGGGATGGCGGCGAGGGAGCACGTGTTCCGACACCTGGAGGACGATGCCCGATGGACCTGCGAGTGTGCCGAAGCATGATGTGCCTGGCTGCGATCGCCGCGCTGCTGTCCGCTTCGTTGTGCGTGGCCGACGACTACGTGGGCTTTCTCACGGACGGGACGGGCGAGTATCCGGACGCGAATCCGGTGACGACGTGGTCGGCGGAGGAGAACGTCATCTGGAAAACGCAGATGCCCGACGGGAGCAACTCTCTGCCGGTGATCGTCGGTGAGAGGCTCTTTGTCTGCTCTGAGCCGGCGACCCTGCTGTGCGTTGACACGAGCAGCGGGGAGATCACCTGGGAGGCGAGCAACGCACCCGCGAACATCGCGCCCGAGGATGAAGTCGCGAATCTCGAGGCGGAGACCGAGGAATACAATCGCCTTCGCGGCGAACTCGGCAGAGCCGGCCGGGAGATGCGGAATGTCCGCAAGGAGCTGCAGGACGATCAGGACAATGCTGAGTTGAAGCAGAAGTTCGCCGAGCTTCAGGCGCGTCAGAAAGAGTTGCAGGCGGAGATCAGGCCTTACGAGGACACGTGGTACGTTCGGCCGCCGGCGCACAATTACAACGGATACTCAAGCCCCACTCCGATCACCGACGGCCAGCACGTCTGGGTGGTCTTCGGGACGGGAATCGCGGCATGTTACGACGTCGAGGGCAACCGGGTCTGGGCGCGCTTCATCGAAAAGCCGCCGAATTCGTGGGGAACCTCGAACACTCCGGTGCTGGCAGACGGGAAGCTGATCCTGCACATCGACGCGATGCGGGCGCTCGACCCGCTGACCGGCGAAGAGATCTGGAGTCGGCCGGAGGCGAGTTGGAACTGGGGCACCTCGTGGGTGCATGAGATCGAGGGCACTCCGTTGATCATCACCTCCAGCGGGGACATCGTCCGCGCGGCGGACGGCGAGATCGTCGTCAGCCTGCCGAGCAATCTCGCGTGGGGCTCGGGACCAGTGGTCGAGGACGGGGTGCTTTATTACATCGACAGCCAGGGCAAGAACGCCACGTCAAAGGCGTGGGCGCTTCCTGACACACTCGAGGAGCCCTTCGAGCCGGAGTTGCTGTGGGAGGCTGAGCCGAACAAGAATCGCTACTACGCGTCACCGATCATCGAGGACGGGTTGATCTACGCCATCACGCGGCACAATTTTCTCTCATGCATCGACGCCGCGACCGGCGAGATTGTCTACGAGGAAACGCTTGATTTCGGCAAGGGCGATGTCTTTGCCAGCATCGTCCTTGCGGGCGACTACCTGATGACCACGCATGAGAACGGGACGACGATCGTCTTCGAGCCGGGCCGCAAGTACGTCGAGGTTGCGAAGAATCAACTTGGTGACATGGTCCGCAGCACGCCGGTGTTTGACGGCGACAGGATGTACGTTCGCGGATACGATGCCCTTTACTGCATCGGCCCGACGGAGGGGTAGGAGGTCGGCGCACCAGGACCCCCTCGCGAGGAGGCACGCCCGCATGAGCGGACAGCCCGTCCCGGAGGCCCACGCTCCGGATGAGATCAAGCATGTCCCGCAGGATGCGACGGTCCGGGAGCAGATCCGGAGTGTCGCGGCCGAGGTTGCCTGCGGTATCCCGCGCGAGGTTGCGCCATCTCGCGAACACCTCCGTGCGCTGGGCGCCGGTGTGCTTGCGCGCCTCGAGCTTTCAGAGAGCTTCCTCGGCTTCGCGATGGTCTGCGTGAGCAATGCGTTCTGGCGTGAGCAGTTCGAGGCGGTGCCGCCGGGCAGGCGTCTGCTGCTGCTGCCGAAGTGCCTCCGCGACCCCGTCGCCTGCGAGGGCACCTTTGATTCGATCGGCCTGCACTGCGCGGGCTGCGGCGCGTGCGTCATCGGCGATCTCGTCGCGCAGGCACGCGCGCTTGGGCACTCCGTGATCGTGGCGGAGGGGACCTCCTCGGTCATCATGAAGGTGCTTGAGGGGGAGGCCGACGCGATCCTCGGGGTGGCGTGCCTCGATTCGCTTGACGAGTCATTCGAGCCGATCGCCGAACTCGGCGTCGCGAACCAGGCGCTGCCTCTGCTGCGAGATGGCTGTGAGCGCACTGAGGCCGAACCCGATCTGATTGCCGAACTGATGACCGCCGCGCGGGACTCGGCCGCTGCGACAACGCGGACGCCGATCCCTCTGCTGCGCGCGGCTCGCGCCATCTTCGAGCGCGATGCTCTCGAAGAGATCCTCCGGCCGCATGTCAGCGATGGCGCACTGGCCGACGGCGCGGACGCAGATCCGATGCTGCAGACGGAGGCGCTCGGCGTTGAGTGGTTGCGCGGCGGTGGAAAGCGCCTGAGGCCCTTCGTGACCGTGGCCGCGTGCTGCCTCGGACGGCACGGGCTTGACGCGCTCGCAGCCAGGGCGGATGTTGACGGCATGCTCGGGCGATCCCTGTGCGCACTCGGCGTGGCGATCGAGGCGCTGCACAAAGCATCGCTGATCCACGACGACATCGCGGACGGAGATGAGTTCCGCTACGGTCGCGCCACGATGCATGCGAGCCACGGAGTCGGTCGCGCGCTGAATGTCGGTGACTGGCTGATCGGTCTCGGCTACCGCCTGATCGCCGCGCAGGCCGACGCTCTCGGTGACGGGTGTGTCGCGGACGTGCTCGCGCGGCTTTCGAGCGCGCAGCTTGCGCTCAGCCGGGGGCAGGGCGCGGAGCTTGCGTGGGTTGGCCGCGAGGTGGAGGCGCTGCGCGCGGTCGATGCGCTGCGCATCGGCGCGCTGAAGACCGCGCCCGCGTTCGAGGTGGCGCTTTTCACCGGTCTCCGCGCGTCCGGCGCGGAGTTCGACGAGGCGCTGATACGCAGGTTCTCGATGTACCTTGGCGAGGCCTACCAGGTGCTCAACGATCTTGAGGACTGGCGGTCGGATCGTTCGAACAAGGTGGCGCTGGGCCGCGATGTACTCACCGGCCGCCCGACGATTCTGCGCGCCTTCGCGATGGAGGCCGGCGGATGGGATCGACTCGCCGAGGCGGGGCAGCTTGATAACGCGGAGGAGATCGTGCGGCGGGTCAGGGCGCTTTATGACGACGTCGGCGCTTTCGACCGGGCGCGGGCGCTCGTGGACGGCCTGCGCGAGCGCTGCCTCGGCCTGGCGGAGGGCGCATCCCCGGAGGCCATCGGCGAACTGCTGTGCTTTCTCACGAAGACGATCCTGCGCGAGCGCAAGGAATCCGAGGGCATGAGGGGCTGAGTCGTGGGATACCTTGATCTGCTCGACGGCATACTTCGCGGCGGCGCGCATGGCCTTGGGGAGAGCTTTGCCGCTGCACAGGCCGCGTGGATCGAGTGCCGCGAGTTGCCCGACGGCGGCTTCGCGGGCCGCCGCGGCGGCAATGCGGACGTGTATTACACGGATTTCGCCCTGCGCGCGCTGGACCTCGTCGCCGGTGAGACGCCCATCTTCGCGACGACCGCGCGGCACCTCCAGTGGACGGCCCGCTCTCCCGCCGACGTCACCGCCGCCTTCAGCCTCCTCAGTTGCGCCCGAACGCTTCGCCGCCACGACCTCAGCGTTCGCTGTGATCGTCGTTCGGTCGAACGCGCGATCGGTTCACAGGCTCTCCCGGGCGGCGCGTTCGGGCCTCCCGAGGTGCTCAGCGCGAGCGCCTATCAGACATTCCTCGCGGTCCTCTGCCTGCAGATGCTCGGACAGGACGCTCCCTCCGAGGAGACCTGCGCGGAGATGGCCGCGCTGCAGCGGGACTCGGGCGGATTCGCCGAGCGCGCTGACGGCGATCGGGCGCAGACGAACGCGACCTCCGCCGCGGTCGCGGTGCTGCTGATGGGCAACGCGCTCGCGCAGATCGATCTTCCGGCCGTTGCCCGGTTCATCATCGACAGACAGGCCCCTGACGGCGGCCTCTGCGCTCACGCCGACGCGACCGGAGGCGACCTTCTCTCGACCTTCACCGGTCTGCTGACACTGGCACTGATCGGCGCGCCGTCGGAGCTTGATCTGCCTGCGCTCGGCCGCTTCGTGCGCGGCGCGGCGCATGCGGGCGGTGGCTTCGGTGCGCTGCCGGGCGACCCGCAGGCGGATGTCGAGTACACGTTCTACGGCATCGCGACATTCGGCCTGCTGCGCTCGCTCGTCGAGGGGGCGGGCTGATGCGGATCTCGCACCTCGCCGCCGGCGCCGCGAACATGTACTGCGGGGCGTGCGCACGCGATGCCGCGATGGCGCGAGCTTTGCTCGCGCGTGGACACGAGGTGCAGATCGTGCCGCTCTACACGCCGCTGCGGCTTGATGGCGACGATCTGCCCGTCGCGGATGTGCAACTTGGGGCATTGAACGCGTATCTGCAGCAGGTCTCCGGTGTGTTCGCGCGCCTTCCGCGACCGCTGGCGCGACTGCTGGACAACGAGCGCCTGCTCCGCTTCGTCTCGCGCTTCGCGGTGCAGACCGATCCGTCTGTGCTTGGGCCGATGACCGTCTCGGTGCTCGCCGGCGCGGACGGCAGGCAGCAGGCGGAAGTCGAGCGACTGCTGCAGTTCCTCGAGCACGACGCCCGGCCCGACGTGGTCACGATCACCAACTCGATGCTCTCGGGCGTCGCTCCTCGGATCAAGGAGACGCTCGGGATCCCCGTGCTCTGCGAGGTCAAGGGCGAGGACGGCTTCATTGAGGCCCTCCCGCCGCCGCATCGGGATGAGGCTGTGGCGCTTGCGCGACGAAACGCGCACTCCATCGACCGCTTCATCGCGCCGACGGAGGGCTATGCGAATCAGATGGCGGAGTTCCTCGAGGTGCCACGCGGGCGGATGAAAGTGGTTCGCACGATCATCGACGCCGCGGCTCTCGCGAGGAGTGCTCCGCGCCCTCGCGAACCCTTCACCGTCGGCTACGTCTCAGTCATCACGCCGCGCAAGGGTCTGCACGTGCTCGTGGACGCGCTGGCGCATTCTGTCGAGGAGGGCCGCGACGTGCGTCTGCGCGTCGCCGGGCAGGTGCTCGACCGAAAGTACTGGCGGGAGATTCGGCGTGCGATTCACCGGTGCGGCCTCAGCGAGCAGGTTGACATCCTCGGCGAGGTGACCTTCGCGGAGAAGGTCGCGCTGCTGCATTCGCTGAGCGCGTTCTGTCAGCCATCGATCAAGCCCGAGGCGCTCGGGACGGCGGCGCTGGAGGCGCAGGCGGCCGGGGTGCCGGTGGTGGCGGCCGATGACGGCGTCTTCCCGGAGACGTTGGATGTGACGGGCGGCGGAGTGCTCTTCGAGCCCGAGAGCACTGAGGACCTGGCTGTGAGGCTGAGCGAACTGATGGACGATCCGGCGCGCGCGGATGCGATGGGGGAGAGCGGCGCGCGGGGAGTGGCCGAGCACTTTTCCGCCGAGGCGGCGGCTTCGGCGATGGAGCGGATACTGGCCGACGTGACAGCCAACGCGTGAGTGGAGGAACCGAGATGGCGAAGAAGCTCTGCAAGCTGGCGAAGAAGGATGACCTGAAGGCCATCGCCGAGGCCGCGCGCGAGGGCACGTACATCTGCAAAAAGTGCGGCCGCACGGCCTCGGACAAGAAGTACCTCTGCAAGTCGGTCGCGGTGGAGGATTTGTAGGCGGGTCGTTGTCGCTACGCGGCACGGATGTCTCGCCTGTGCGCTGTTCGTGGTGGTTCCTCACGTCGCTGCAGAGGCGAAACACTCACGGGCGAGGACCTGTCGCACGGGACACGACGAACGGCACAGGCCAGCACGGGGGCTGGCCTCTCCAACGACCACGGCAAACGACCCGGAGTCCGGGCGCCCCCGCCCGGACGCTGTTCCGCTGGCCCTTTCCGAGCCTACCCCAGGTCCTCGATCTCCACGACCTTGCGCTCCATCATGGCCTCGTCCGCCGCATACGCGATGAGGTGGCCGTAGACCGAGTCGAGCACGTCCGTCGAGGAGATCGAGCGCTCCTCGCCGCGCACGGCGTTCACGAAGTCCTCGACGAGGCGCAGGTCGCCGCCACCGTGCATGTCCATGCTCACGTTCAGTTCCACGGTCTCCTCGGAGTACTCATGGCCCTCGCGCGCGTCCGGGTGGCGCACCACGAATGAACCGTCCTCCATGAAGCCCTGGATCTCGCCCTCGGTGCCCCAGATGTGCACGTGGCGGCCAGGCTGAGCGGTCCCCGTGACCAGATCGTGGCTGGCGGTCGCGCCGTTCTCGAACTCGATGATGACCGACTGGTGGTCCATCACGTCGCCCTCTGTGCGGTAGACGCAGCAGCCGAAGGGGCTGTCCTCACGCAGGGAGCGCTCTTTGTCCTCGATGGTGGGGTTCTCGATGTGCTCGATCGGCTCGAACGCGTACATCCCCCAGCGGCCCTGCTCGATGTAGTTCTTGCGCGCTGAGTACTGGCACTCGGCCTCGATCTCGCAGTCCACGAGGCAGCGCGTGCCCGAACCCTCGGGCGCGTTCTCCTCGGTGAAGACCGTCCGCGCGCCCATGCTGGAGACGTAGGCCGGACGATGACCGGAGTAGTACCACGTAAGCAGGTCGAGATCGTGGCAGCACTTGGCGAGCAGGATCGGGTTGGTCGCCCGCTGGCTCCAGCGCCCGCGGATGAACGCCACCG
>JBKHFA010000003.1:0-41998 GCA_046540615.1 Armatimonadota bacterium
GTGACCGCTCCCGGAGCGGGGTTCGACGTGCAAACCAACAGGGTGACGCTGATCGATGTCATCGGGCGCGAAACAAACCTGCCGCTGATGAGTAAGCGAGACGTTGCCGCTGCAGTCCTGGACCGGGCCGGGGAACTCATCGAGAGCAGGGAGAGCCAGTGACACTCCGGTTGCGATCATCCCAAGGAGGAGACGCGCGTGTCTAAGTCATGGCAGTTCACGTCAGAGTCGGTGACCGAAGGTCATCCCGACAAGATGTGCGATCAGATCTCAGATGCGGTCCTCGATTACGTGATGAAGGAGGATCCGACCGGTCGCGTGGCGATCGAGACGCTGGTTACGACGGGCACCTGCGTGGTTGCGGGCGAGATGACGACCGACTGCTACGTCCCGGTGGACGACGTCGCGCGCGAGGTGATCGCCGACATCGGCTACACCCGCGCGAAATACGGCTTCGACTCGGAGACGGTCGGCGTGCTGACCGCGATTCACTCGCAGTCGCCCGACATTGCAGCCGGCGTGGACACAGGTGGCGCCGGCGACCAGGGCATGATGTTCGGATTCGCCTGCGACGAGACGGAGACGTACATGCCGATGCCGATCCATCTTGCGCATCGGCTTGCCGAACGTCTCGCCTACGTGCGCAAGACCGGCGAACTGTCCTACCTGCGCCCTGACGGGAAGACGCAGGTGACGATGCGCTACGAGGATGATCGACCGGTCGAGGTCACGAAGATACTCCTCGCGGCCCAGCACAAGCGCGGGATGAATCAGGACGACATCCGCGCGGACCTCATTCAGTTCGTGGTGGAGCCGGTGATCCCGAAGTCAATGTGCGCGGAGGGCTTTGACTGCTTCGTCAACCGGACCGGCATCTTCGAGGTCGGCGGGCCGCAGGCCGACAGTGGCGTGACCGGCCGCAAAATCATCGTTGACACCTACGGCGGCTACGCTCGCCATGGCGGCGGCGCGTTCTCGGGCAAGGACCCGACGAAGGTTGACCGATCAGGCGCGTACTTCACGCGCTACGTCGCCAAGAACGTGGTCGCGGCGGGCCTGGCGAAAAGGTGTGAGATCGAGGTCTCCTACGCGATCGGCGACCCGGATCCTTTCTCCATCTCCGTGTTCTGCTTCGGGACGGAGAACATCCCGGAGGAGCAGATTGAGAAGATCATCAGGGACAACTTCGACTTCTCACCGCGCGGGATGATCGAGAAGCTCGATCTGCGGCGGCCGATCTACCGCAAGACCGCGGCATACGGGCACTTCGGACGCGACGACAAGGACTTCACATGGGAGCGCCTCGACGCAGTGGAGATGCTGAAGGAAGAGGCGGGACTTTGACGGACAGCCCCGATCAGCCCCGGCTCTTCGACGCCGGGCCATCCGACGACGGCGACGAGGTGGACGCGCCCTCGAAGCCCCAGGGCGAAGCGAGTTGTTTCGCCCGGGTGGTCGTGGATCAGGCGGGACGAGGGCTGGAGCGCGAGTACACGTACTCAGTGCCTGCCCACCTCGAGAGCGATCTCCAGGTGGGCAGCTACGTTCTTGTACCCTTCGGGCGGCGCAGGCTGTCGGGATGGGTGGTCAGCTTCACCAACGAGCGCCCCGGCTTTCGTGTGAAGGACGTGATCGGCACTCTCGTGGACGATCCCGTCTTCGATGAGCGCGGCCTTGAACTCGCGCGATGGATGTCCGGACACTACCTTGCGAGCCTGCGGGACTGCCTGCGCTGCCTGCTTCCGCCGGGTGCGGCGCGCGAGCCGGAGACGCTCATCTCATTGACCGACGAGGGGCGCCAGGTGGGGCCTGGCCTGCTTTCAAGCGCTCCGCGGCAGCAGCAGGTCTTCGAGGCGCTGGTGGGGATGGGACAGGACGAGGTGCGGCTGGCGGACCTGACGGCCGCGCTCGAACGCGAGGACAACTCCGCGACGCGAGCGATCGTGGCTTCCGCGGTGCGATCACTCGAGGAGCGCGGTCTCGCGCGGGTGCGCCGCAGCCTCGGGCGCCCGAGAGTCACGGAGAGGACGCAGCAGGTGGCGCGCCTCAGCGACGAGCGCGACTGGGACGAGGTGCTCGAGGAGATCGGCGCGCGCGCCCCGCGCCAGGCGGAAACGATCGAGGAGCTTCGGGCGGCAGACGTCGGCCTGCTGGTGGCGGATCTGAGCCGGAGCGCGGTCGCTGCGCTCGAGGAAAAGGGGCTCGTGACCGTCTCGGAGGAGCGTATTGATCGCAGACCCGAGGCCGCCGGGACCGAGGGCGAGGAGAAGGAGTTTCTCTGCCTCACCGATGCGCAGCAGCGCGCGTTCGACCGTGTGGACCGCGCGCTCGATGCCCGGGAATACGAGGGCCTCGTTCTGCACGGCGTGACCGGGTCCGGGAAGACGGAGGTCTACCTTCATGCGATTGACTCGGCGCTCAGGCGCGATCGGGGAGCGATCGTGCTGGTGCCCGAGATCTCGCTTACCCCGCAGATGGTCGGGCGGTTCGAGGCGCGTTTCGGCGAGCGACTGGCGCTGCTGCACAGTCAGATGGGGGTGGGAGAGCGTTACGACGAGTGGATGCGCGTGCAGCGGGGCGACGCGGACGTGGTGGTCGGCGCCCGCTCCGCGATTTTCGCGCCGGTTGACGACATCGGCGTGATCGTGATCGACGAGGAGCATGAGCGCGCGTACAAGCAGGATGCGCCGCCGCGCTATCACGCCGTGGAGGTCGCGCGCAGGCGGGCGCAGCATCACAATGCGGTGCTTGTGCTCGGCAGCGCGACCCCGTCGCTTGAGAGCTACCATGAAGCACATGAGGGCAGCGGAGACCTCACGCTGTGTGACCTGCCGGAGCGCATTGACGACCGACCGCTGCCGGCGGTGGAGATCGTGGACCTGCGCGGTGAGACGCTGATGGGGAAGGGCGGGACCTTCAGCCAGCGGTTGCTCGACGCCCTGGCGAACTGCCTGGAGCGCGGCGAGCAGGCAATGCTTTTCCTTAACCGGAGGGGCTTTTCCACCTTCGTGCTGTGCCGCGAGTGCGGGTTCACGCTGAAGTGCCGCGACTGCTCGGTGTCACTGATCTACCATCACGGCTCGCGGGAGATGCGCTGCCACCACTGCGACTTTCATCTCCCGATGCCTGACGTGTGCCCGTCCTGCGAGTCGGAGGACATCGGATACAAGGGCCTCGGAACTGAGCGGGTGGCCGACCAGGTGACGCGCGAATTCGAGGATGCGCGGGTGCTTCGGATGGATCGAGACACCACCTCGCGCAAGGGGGCGCACGCCGATATCCTGCGCCGCTTCGGGCGCGGGGAGGCGAACGTCCTGATCGGCACGCAGATGATCGCCAAGGGGCACGACTTCCCCAACGTGACGCTGGTCGGCGTACTCAACGCGGACACGGGGTTGAACCGCCCGGATTTCCGCGCCTCTGAGGCGACCTTTCAGCTTTTGACTCAGGTGGCGGGGCGCGCCGGCCGCGCGGAGAAGCCCGGACGGGTGCTGGTGCAGACGTACAACCCTTCGCACGTGGCCATCGTCAGCGCATCCCGCCACGACTACGCGTCATTCTACCATCATGAGCTTGAAAAGCGTCGCGAGAACATGTATCCTCCCTTTGCGCGATTGATCAATCTGACCGTCAGTCACGAGGATGAGGATGCCGCTTTGCAGCTCGCCCGAAGAGTGGCGCATGAGTTGCAGAGCCGCGGTCTCAAGCATGAGCGACGCGCGCCGATGCAGTTCCTTGGGCCTGCGCCCGCCCCGCTCGCGCGATTGCGGCGGCAGTGGCGCTATCATCTGCTGCTGAAAGGCGAGCGGATCGAGCAGTTGAGAGACGCTCTGCTGGAGGCGCTCGAGGCGCTGGGCGATGATGCGGCGCATGTGACGGCTGACGTGGATCCGCTTGACATGATGTGACGGAATATACGAATGTCTTTTTCAGTGAGGAATCAGGCTGATGGCCGTGCGAGGTATTGTGTATTGCGGTGACCCTGTCCTGCGGCGGAAGGCGTCGCGGGTGCGCAGGATTGACGATGAGATATGCTCCCTGCTCGACGACATGGCGGAGACGATGCTTGAAAACGAGGGTCTTGGCCTCGCGGCTGCGCAGGTGGGGGAATCCGCGGCGGTCGCGGTGGTTCGCCGCGGTGCTGAGAGTAATGACGTGATCGAACTGATAAACCCTCGCATCGTCGGGCGCGAGGGTGAGGAGAGAGGCATGGAGGGCTGTCTCAGTCTGCCGACGCTGCGCGGCGAGGTCGTTAGACCGGCCCGCGTGGTGGTGGA
Source organism: Armatimonadota bacterium (assembly GCA_046540615.1). Lineage (GTDB taxonomy): Bacteria > Armatimonadota > Zipacnadia > Zipacnadales > UBA5352 > UBA5352. The sequence continues at coordinate 4,278 of JBKHFA010000003.1, forward strand.
AGCAGTCGATCGCGAGGGCGAAGAGATCGCGGTCGAGGGTGAGGGAATGATGGCGCGCTGTCTCGCTCACGAACTCGATCACCTCGCGGGAAGACTCTTCATCGACGAAGTGGAGGCCGAGAGCCTCTGCTGGCTTCGGCCGGATGAGCGTGAGGAGTCGGGCTACCGCTCAGAGCCCACCACCCTGGAGGAAGCGGAAGCGGCGTTCGAGCGTCTCAGGCAGCAGCGAGAGGGAGCCTGACCGGATGCGAATCGCCTTCTTCGGCACGCCGCCGCCGGCGGTCGAGTACCTCGACGCCCTGGCGGAGGGCGAGCACGAGGTCGTGCTGGTGGTGACACAGCCGGACCGCCCGGCGGGGCGCGGACGTGAGATGCGGGCAAGTCCCGTGAAAGTGCGCGCTGAGGAGCTTGACCTGCCGGTCGTCACGCCGGAGGATGCGTCGGAGCAGGCGTTCATCGACCGGATGGCTGCCGCTGATCCTGAGCTTGGCGTGGTGGTGGCCTACGGCGAGATTCTCCGACCGAAGTTGCTTGAACTGCCGTCCGAGGGCTTCATCAACGTTCATTACTCACTTCTTCCCGAGTTGCGCGGCGCCGCACCGGTCTACGGAGCGCTGCGCAGGGGCCTGAAGCGAACCGGTGTAACGATTCAGCACATGGCCGAGAAACTTGATGCAGGCGACATCATCCTGCAGCGGGAGACAAAGATCGTTGACCGTGACAACCGGGGTACGCTCACTGAGCGCCTGACGCAGATCGGCGTCACGGCGCTGCTGGATGCGATTGCGCTGATCGAGGCGGGCAACGCCCCTCGCGATGCGCAGGATGAGGCGATGTCAAGCTACGTGGGCCGCGTGCAGAGTGAGGACTGCCGGATCGACTGGTCGATGGCGGCCGAAGAGGTGCGGAATCTGGTGCGGGCATGTACCCCCTGGCCGGGGGCGTGGTGCATGCTTGGTAATGATCGAGTGAAGGTGCAAGACCTGTCCGCGGTGCAAAATGTCTTAATAAATGAAGGGACTCCGGGAGAGATCGTCGAATTGCCCTCTGCAGCAGGGCCGGTCGTGCGCTGCGGGTGCGGTGCAGTGCAGCTTGAGCGGTTGCAGCCAGCGGGGAAGAGGGCGATGGCGGGGGAGGAGTTTCTTCGCGGCGCGAGGCTCGAGATCGGCGACGCTTTTGAGTGACGACGGTCGGAGTCGCGAGGTCGTGCCGCTCCGAACACACGCAGGCACAAATCACAGGCTCGGGCTCGGAGGACGCAACCTGATGGCCGCCGACAGCGGAACACTGCAGCAGGCTCACGAGCATCGCATCAATGGCGAGTACGATGAGGCCATGGAGCTTTACTCACAGATACTCGATGAGGATCCGGAGCACGCTGAGGCTCTGTGGGGGATGGGCCTGTCACAGATGAACATCGGGGAATTTGACGAGGCCCTCGAGAAGATCAATCAGGCGGCTGAGATAGAGCCTGACAATCAGCTTTACCTCCTCGACGCGGGGAAGCATTACACGATGCTGGGCATGTACGATGAGGCGAAGCCTTACTTTGAGAGGGTCATCGAACTTGACGCCGCGTCCAAGCATGGCGCCGAGGCGCAGAAGCAACTTTCATACTACGACTGAGGCGGAGGGTGTAATAAGCCGGGCCCCGAGCAGGCGGAGACGCCCGCGGGTCCGGCTTCGATGATATGATCACCGTGAGCTTCAAGCCCGGTGGTGAGACCGGCGAGGTAGACGAGGGTATGACGATTCTCGCCGCGGCGGAATCGCTCGGTGTGTCGATCAACGCGCCGTGCGGTGGCCGAGGACGCTGTGGACGATGTCGGGTCATTGCGGAGACGGGCTGCGCGGCGCCCACGCAGGCGGAGAATGATCTTCTCACCGGCGAAGAGTTGCGCAACGGTGTGCGCCTCGCCTGCGAGGCCGAACTGGTGGAGGACACGCAGATCATCCTTCCCAGCGACTCCCGCACGGTGCGGGGAAAGATACTCTCTGACGACGCTCGCGAGGAGCTTGCCCTCAACCCGAATGTAGTCGGGCAGAGCGTGCAGCTTGCTGAGCCGAGTCTCGAGGATCAGCGAAGTGACTTCGAGCGTGTGGCGGATGGTCTCGGGGTGCCGGCGAGCGAACTGAAGATTCATCGCGACGCCCTTGCCCAGCTTCCGGGCGCGTTGCGCGAGCATCAGTTTCATGTCGGCGTGATCCGGGTCGGCGACGTGGTTTCGGCGATCTGTGCGCCGGATGCCGATCCGTGCTGCCTGGGCGCCGCGGTTGACGTCGGCACCACGACGGTGGTGGCGTACCTTGTTGACATGCGCACCGGAGAGCGGATCGCGACGGCGTCCGAACTCAACCCGCAGGCTCGGCACGGGCACGATCTGATCTCGCGCATTGAACATGTGCAGGGCGCCGCCGCGGGCCTCGACGATCTGCGGCGGCTGATCGTGGACCTGATCAACCGATTGCTGGCGGAAGCGGCCGCGGAGGCGGGCGTTCGGCGGCGGGATATCTACGAGGTGTCCGTCGTTGGCAACACCTGCATGCACCATCTCTTCCTTGGCCTCGATCCGCGACATCTCGCACACGCGCCCTACGTGCCGGTCACGCGGGAGCCGATCGAGATCTCGGCAGAGGAAGCGGGGCTTGCAATAAATCCGGCGGGCAACGTATACTGCCTGCCGGTCATCGCCGGCTTTGTCGGCGCCGACACGGTCGGCGTGTTGCTGACCTCGAGGATGACGGAGCGTGACCACGCGACACTTGCCATCGACATCGGCACTAACGGCGAGGTGATGCTCTGGGCCAACGGCCGTCTTCTCACCACCTCATGTGCGGCCGGACCGGCTTTTGAGGGCGGCGAGATACGTCACGGCGTGCGCGCGGCGGATGGCGCCATCGAGCGCGTGTGGTTGCGTAACGGCAGCATCGGCTACGCGACGATCGGCGGCGCGCGGGCGAACGGGATCTGTGGATCAGGCATCTTCGACACCGTCGCGGCATTGCTTGACAGCGGCGCGGCGGACAGTAGCGGGAGACTTCTCACGGACGAGGCGGCCGCGAGCCTGCCCGCGGGGATCGGAAGGCGACTTCGAGGCGAAGGGGCCGACCGGGAGTTTGTGCTCGTTGAGGGTGAGGTGGGGAACGGCGAGATCACGTTCACACAAAAAGATTTGCGCGAGGTTCAACTGGCGAAAGGTGCTGTGCGGGCCGCGGTCGAATTGCTCTGTGCCGATGCGGGGATCGGCTGCGGAGAGATTGAGGAAGTGCTGCTCGCCGGTGCGTTTGGCAATTACATCGACCGGCGCAGCGCGCTTCGGATGGGCCTGCTGCCGGACGTGTCTCTCAAGCACATTCGGGGCATCGGAAATGCTGCAGGCGCGGGGGCACTGGCCGCTCTCCTGTCACTTGATGAGCGCAGGCGCGCGGCGGCCCTTGCTCGAAACGCCGAGCACATTGAGCTGATGGCGAATCCCCAGTTTCAACTGGTGTTCGCGGACAGCATGATGTTTCCTGACTCGGCGGGCGCGACGGTCTGAAACGGTATTCACAAGCGGCGTCAACGCGTGCCGGTGCGGGCGCGCTTCGCACGTAAACACAGGCGCATTTTCAACAGGATGTCTGCACATATCACGGGAGGTTCATCCAAATGGCGGACCTGCAGGCACTGGCGGATGCTGTCATCAGTGGTCAGAAGGATGAGGCAGAGAAGCTCACCCAGGAGGCCATCGACGAAGGTGTCAAGCCCAGCACGATCATCAACGACGGACTGATCGCCGGGATGTCGGTGGTTGGTGAGAAGTTCAAGAACAACGAGTTCTACGTGCCTGAGGTTCTCATTGCGGCACGGGCGATGCAGTCGGCGATGGGTCATGTCAAGCCGCTGCTCACCGAGGGTGAGATGGAGTCGAAGGGCAGAATCGTCATCGGCACTGTCAAGGGCGACCTGCACGACATCGGCAAGAACCTCGTTGCGATGATGCTCGAGGGTGGCGGCTACGACGTCATCGACCTCGAGGTCGATGTTTCTCCCGAGGATTTCGTCAGCGCCGCGAGCGAGCAGGATGCCAACTGCATTGCTCTGTCCGCGCTGCTGACGACGACGATGCCGTCGATGAAGGACACCGTGGACGCGCTGGTTGAGGCCGGCCTGAAGGACCGGGTCAAGGTCGTAATCGGCGGCGCCCCCGTGACGCAGTCGTATGCGGAGGAGATCGGCGCTGACGGATATGCGCCGGACGCGGCCTCGGCCGTTGACAAGGTTGCAGAGTTGCTCGCGTAGTTGCCTGCTGTGACCCGCACGTGAAACGCGGCAGCCGTCGCCGTGCCCGTGAGGCGGCGATGGCTGCTGTGTGCTGACAGCGCCCCGGTCGTTCTCTCGGAGAGTGAAGTCAGATGCCTGTTGTGCCCGTCATCATGCTGCTTGTCTCGATCTCGCTTGGAGCGGCGGGGCAGATATGCCTGAAATACGGTGTTTCGCTGCTGGGAGAGGGCGCGTCGCCGCTGGCAATCATCAAGGGCATCCTCACCCCGTATGTGTTCGGTGGGTTTGTGCTTTACGGCCTGAGTTCGCTGGTCTACCTGAACGTGCTGTCGAAGCTGGACCTCAGCTACGCCTACCCCTTCGTGGCCTTGAGTTTCGTGATCGTCACTCTGCTTTCGTGGTATCTGCTTGATGAAACCCTTCCGCTGCTGCGGTTGATCGGTCTGGCGCTGATTCTGGCCGGTGTGTTCACCGTCGCCGCGAGCTATCGTGCTGAGGCGGCTCAGTCTCGCGCGGCGATCCAGGCGCCCACCGACCCCGGCGTGACCTGACTTCGGACGGCTCTGCTTTGTGCGCGGGGGCGCATTGGCGTATAATCGGGGCCATGACTGCGAAGCCGCTCCGCCACCGTGCAACTGCTCTCCTCATCGGCGCGCTGGTCGTGACCTGCGCGGCGTTCTGGGCGGATTGCCTGGTGGGGCCGATGACCCCGCTGGCGGCCGGCTTTCAGGCGGAGATGGAGCCGTGGGCGAGTGAGGCGGAGCTTCCGGGGAGCGATCGGCAGTGGTCGCCGCTGCTGTGGGACGGAGTGGCGCAGTTTTACCCGTGGAGGTTGCTGGCCGCGCGGGCGATGCGTGACGGAGAGTTGGCGCTGTGGAATCCCCATCAGATGTGCGGCTACCCCTTCGTCGGCAACGGCCAGTCGGCCCTCTTCTACCCGCCGAACTGGCTCCTCGCGCTGGTAGACGTGACGTGGGGGATGGGGTTGCTGGCGTGGCTGCATTACGCTCTTGCGGCCGTCCTCACCGCGCTGCTGTGTCGAGCGCTGGGCCTCGGTCATCTTCCCTCCGCATTTGCCGGGATCGCGTTCGCCTTCGGCGGCTTCATGGTCACCTGGACGGAGCTTCCCACGCTGATGAATTCGGCGGCCTGGCTGCCTGGTGCGCTCCTCGGGATTGCGCTGATCTTCAGGCGCCATCGGTGGGGGATCGCAGTCCTCGGTGCGTCTCTCGCGATGACTCTCCTTGCAGGGCACTTTCAGATCGCCGCGTATGTGTGGATGACTGCAGCGACGTACGCGTTCGCGAGGGTCGCGTGGGAAGCGTTTCGGCAGAAAGAGACGCACATCTTCGCGCTTTCGGCGGCCGTGGGAATCGGCGCACTGCTGGCGGCCCCGCAGGTGTTGCCGGCGCTGGAGCTTGCGGGCAACTCCACGCGCGGGGCAGGTGGGCCGACGGAAGCGGGCTGGCAGTTTCACAGGCAACGGGCGCTGCAACCGGCGGAGCTTCTCCTGCTTGCAGACCCCGATGCTTTCGGCAGCCCCGTTGACGGCGACCACGAACTGACACGTTTCGGCATTCCTTACTCCGAGCACGCCGGGTTCGTGGGCCTGAGCACACTGGTGCTGGCGCTGGCAGGGCTGGCCTTTCGTCGCACGCGTCATTATGCGTTCTTCGGCATTATTGCGCTGCTGGCGCTGAGCATCGCGATGGGCGGACCGCCGGCGCGCTGGATGTACTTCGAGGTGCCGAAACTCGGGCAGGCGGGCGGCTTCACGCGGGTACTCAGCGTCTTCACGTTCGCGGCGGCGATGGCGGGCGCGTTTGGACTCGACGCAGTGTGGCGCTGGATGGCTTCATCTCGGCAAAACGGGTCGAGCAGGTGGTTCAGGGAAGATTTGTTTGCGGTGGGGATGGTCCTGGTGCTGGCTGGGGAACTGCTGCCGTGGGCGCATGATTTCCTGCCGCGGACGCGCCGCGAGCATGTCTACCCGGCGACACCGACCATCGAGCGGCTGATGGAGTCGGAGGGCCGGGTGCTGGCGGTGACGCCGCGGGAGCGCTGGGGGATGGCCGCGACGCCGGAGGCGGTGCTGCCCCCCAACTCTGCGACGGTGTACGGGTATGACAGCGTCGCGGTGTATGATTCGCTTTTCCCGCGTAACTATCGGGAGTTCCTCACGGCGGCTGAGGGGGCGGAACCTGCTCCCGCGGTGAACGGGAACATGCTCCTGCCGACGAGGGCCACCGGCGCTCGGCAGATGCTGATGGGGCTGAGCGATGTGCTGGCTCGCGAGCGGCCGGACGAAACGGACGAGCAGATGGTGGAGTGGGCATCCGCCGACGGGGCAGTGGCGAGCTACCACGTAAGTCCGGCGGCGCCGCGGGCCTTTACGCTGCCGACCCTCGAGTGGACTTCGATGTTCCTCGGCCAGCCGAAAGAGGCGCCGATGGAGGCGTTGCGGTCCTGCGACTGGCGATGGCTGGGGAACGGCCAGATGATCATCGAGCTTCCGCCCGATGACAGCAACAGATCGCTTGTCGTGACGGAAACCTTCTACCCCGGCTGGAGCGCTTATGTGGATGGACGGCCGCGGCGGGTGCATGCGGTCGCAGGCGGCGCGTTCTGTGGGCTTCGGACGCACGATGGTGATCGGGAAGTACGCCTGGTCTTCGAGCCTGCGAGTCTGCGCGTCGGGTGTTTCCTGGCACTGGGTGCGATCGGCTTGCTGTCGGCAGCGATCGGGGCGGGATGGCGCAGCGGGAGAGTTGACCGAGATTGAGGACATTGCTGGTCTTTCCGCGCTTCAAATACCCCTCGGGCGATCCGCCGCTGGGGGTCGCGTATCTCGCGGCGGTTCTTCGGGAGCGCGGGCTTGAGGTTGACATCTTCGACGCGACCTTTGAGCAGCATCCGCTGCGCGCGTTGCGGGAGCAGCTTTCGCGGGAGCATTACGACCTCGTGGGGATCAGCGTACTTACCTCGATGATCGAGGACGCCGCGGCGATCGGTGAGATGGTGCGCGAGGTCAGCCCGGACACGATGCTGGTCGCGGGCGGTCCGCATCCGACGGTCGCGCCGGAGTACACGCTCGACCTCGGTGTTTTTGACGCGGTGATGGTGGGCGAGGCCGAGGAGACGTTGCCGGCGCTGATTGAATCGGGCCTGCGACTTGAGGACCAGCCTGGTGTGTGGTACCGGGTGGGCAATGAGATCGTGCAGAACGAGCGCCCGAACGTCATCACGGACCTCGATGCGCTGCCCTTCCCGGCGTGGGACATGCTGGACATGGATCAGTACCTGACGCTGTGGTATCAGCTTGACGCGGTGCGCTACGGCGTGCGGGGCACGTCGATCATGGCCTCGCGAGGGTGCCCTTACCGCTGCTCGTACTGCCAGCCGACGCTGGGGACCATCTTCGGCCGGCAGGTGCGGCGGCGATCACCGGAGTCGCTGATGGCCGAGGCGGCGGAGGTTAAGGAGCGTTTCGGGATCGAGGGGCTGATGTGGCTTGATGACACGTTTCTGCTGGATCGAGGCTGGATGCGCCGGCTCTGCGAGCAGTTCGTCGGGTCGGGGCTTGACCTGATGTGGGGTTGCAACATCCGCGCCGATGTCTGCGATCGTGAGAGCCTTGAGCTTATGCAGGCGGCGGGGCTTGAGATGGTGCATGTAGGGATCGAGTCGGCGTCTCAGCGGATCCTCGACGATGTCTATCAGAAGGGCATCACCATCGAGCAGGTGCGCGAGACGACGGCGATGGCGGCGGACCTCGGTCTCAAGGTGCGGGGGTATTTCATGCTCGGCGCGCCGACCGAGACGGAGGAGGAGGTGCGGGCGAGCATCGATCTGGCGAACGAGCTGCCGCTCGATGACGTGACGTTCAGTATTACGACTCCGCTGCCTCACACGTATCTTTACGACATGACGCGGGATCAGATAGCGGCGGATTTCTCGCAGTTTGATTATTACAAATCGGCGGTCTACGACAGCGAAGAGGTGCTGTCGGAGAAGACGCTTAATCGGCTGCGGAGGCTCGGGTATCTCAAGTTCTACCTGGGGCGGAAGCGGCTGTGGCGGACGGTCAAATCGGTGCTGGGCATTTCGGGGATGAAGAAGATGTGGCTGAAGGTGCAGAGGTTCTGACGATGACCGCGGACGAGGAACGGGCGCGTGAACCGATGGTGACCTGGCGGGAAATGGCGCGGGTGCTTGCGTGGGCAGTGCTGGTGATGGCGCTGACGGCGCTGCCTTACGTCTGGGCGGTCGCGCAGGCGGAGCCGGGGCAGCAGTTCCAGGGTTTCATCTGGGGTGTCGATGACGGGAACGTCTATCTTTCGTGGATTCGCCAGGCGTCCGAGGGGCGCGTGCTGCTGCGGAATCAGTACACGACCTTCCCGCAGAATCCGCACTTCTTCAACGTGTTTCTGCTGACACTCGGGAAGGTGACGGCATGGACGGGGCTGCACCCGGGCGTGATCTTCCACGCGGCGCGTCTTGCAGGCGGGATCGTGTTGCTGGTGACGATCTATCTGCTGGCGGCCTTCGTGTCGCGTTCGAGGGCGGTGCGCTGGGGTGCGCTGACGCTGGCGTCGCTGGGGTCGGGCTTCGGCTGGCTGGCCGCGATGTGGGCGAGCACGATCCCCGATCAGCTTCCGGTCCCGCTGCGCCCACCCGACTTCGCGCCGCTGCCGCCGCAGACGTGGCAGGTGCAGCCTGAGGCAGTCACATTTCTGTCGTTGCTGCTGAACCCGCTTTTCGTGTGGTCGATGGCCCTGATGTGCCTGGTGGTGATCTGCGCGGGGGTGACGCTGGAGCGCCGGAGCGTGGGCTGGGCGGCGGTGACGGGCGCGCTGCTGCTTGTGATCGGCAATGTCCACGGCTACGACATCTTCGTGCTCCACGGAACGATCGTGCTCTTCGGACTGATAAGCGTGGCGCGCGGGCAGATTCGTCTCTCCCGCGCTGCAGGTCTCTACGCGCTGATGTTCGTGATCGCTGCGCCATCGCCGATCTGGGCGTGGTGGGCGGCGAATCAGGATCCGGCGTACATGGCGAAGGTTGAGACGCCGACGCTGTCGGTGCCGGCGCTTGACATGGCGACGGGCTACGGGTTGATCTTTCTGCTGGCGATCCCGGGGGCGTGGTACGCGATCCGGCGGTGGCGGGCGGATCCGCGGCTGATGCTGCCGGTCTGCTGGGTGGCGACGAGCGCCGCGATGCTTTACGCGGTGAAGCCGGTGGCCACGCCGGAGTTTCACTGGGAGCCGCTTTTCAGCTTTCAGCGTAAGATGGCGGAGGGGCTGCACATCCCGCTGTGCGTGCTGGCGGCGGTCGGGTTGGCGCTGGTGATCGCCCCTCGGATATGCTCATCGGAGGGAGAGGCGGATGCCGAGGAGGCCGCGGCGCAGGGGGCAGGTCGGCCGCGTGGCGTCGGCGTGGGATTGCTGATCGCGCTGGCGGTGGTGCTGAGCATGCCCTCGAACGCGCTTTTCGTGAGCGACTGCCTGCATAATGTGCGGACGAACAACGCGGACCTTCTGCCTTACCTGCAGCCGCCGATGTTCCTCAGCTTCGAGGAGGTGCGGGGGATAAAGGCGCTGGGTGAGGAGGCGGGGGAGGATGAGGTGGTGATGTCCTCAACGCTGAGCGGCAGTCACATCCCGCCGAGGGCGCGCTGCCTGGTCTTTGCGGGACACTGGGCGGAGACGCTGGAGTTTGGGCGCGGGGTGGACTATGTGGGGCAGTTCCTGCTGCCGGGGCGCAGCCCGGATGTGCTTCACGGGGCGCTGGAGTCAATTGACGCGGATTATGTGTACTACGGTCCACGCGAGGCGCTGCTGGCGCGGCAGATGATGCTCGCGTCCGACAATGAGCCGCCTGATGACCCTGCTGCGCAGTTCCGGGAGGCAACCGAAGGCTTCCTCGTTCCGATCTTCGAGGAGGGCGAGGTCACCGTGTATGAGTTTCGGCCGGAGTTCCGGCCGGAGGTCGAGCCGACGCCGCCGGATGATCTGGACCCTGGTCCCTCGCTTCCCTCGGCTCCGAGGCCCGTGTCATGAGAGGTGAGGGGCGGCGGGCGGACCTGCTGGCGCTCGGGTTCATCGCGGCAGTGGCACTGGGCGTGACGTGGCAGGTGACGGTGGGATCGCGCGCGCTGTTGCCCACCGAGCTTTACCTGCGCATTCAGCCGTGGCGGGCGCATGCGGACGAGTTCCCGGACGCGGAGCCGGTGCAGAATCCGATCCTCGACGCGGTCCAGCAGTTCTATCCGTGGCGACTCCACGCATCCCGCGTTGTGCGCGAGGGCGAGGTGCCGCTGTGGAATACGCAGATGCTCAGCGGCACGCCCTTCGTTGGCAACGGGCAGTCGGCGGTGTTCTACCCCGAGACGTGGCTGCACTACGCGCTCGATCCTCTCAAGGCGCTCGGCTGGGCGACCTTTGCGTTCTATCTGATCGCAGGCTGGGGGATGTACGCGCTGGTGCGGGTGCTCGGAGCGGGACCGCTCGGAGGGGCCATCGGTGGCATCACCTTCATGCTCAGCGGATTCTTCACCGGCTGGCTGACGTTCCCGTCGCTGCGGTCGGTGGCGGCGTGGCTGCCACTGGCGCTGGTGGGGGTGGAGCTTGCGGTGCGGCGCATGGCTCCGGCGTGGCTCGGGCTGACCGCGCTGGCGGTCGGGATGCAGTTTCTCGCGGGGCACCTGCAGATATCAATCTACGTGCTGCTGGCCATCGCGGGCTACGCGATCTTCCGTCTGGCGTGCTCGGCGAGGGAGTTCGGGGCGATTCGGACGGCGGGCTACGCGGGGCTGATCGCGGCAGCGGTGGCCGTGGGCGGGTTACTCGCGGGCTGCCAGCTTGGACCGTCGCTGGAGTTCGTGGGGCTGAACTACCGCGCGGGTGGGACGGCCTACGCCACGCAGGTGCAGCATGCCCTCGCGCCGCAGCAGGCGCTGCTTTTGCTGATGCCGGATGCGTTCGGCAACCCGGTCGATGGCAATCACTGGGGGACGAACTGGCCGGGTCGCGCTCATCGGAGTTACATTGAGACCGCGTGGTACATCGGCGTGGCGCCGCTGCTGCTGGCGATCGTGGCGGTCGCGTTGCGGCGGGGCCGGGAGCGCTGGTTCTTCGCCGGGATGTTCGTGGTGGCGGCGGGGCTGGCTTTCGGGACGCCGCTGAATGCGCTCTTTCGCGCGCTTCCCGGATACGACCAACTCACGGGCGTGGGCAGAGGGGTGGTGCTGGCATGCACTGCCGGGGCGGTGCTCGCGGGCCTCGGGACGGATGCGCTGATGCGAGCGAATGACGCCCCGCGCGCGCGGACGGCGGTGTCCGCGGCGGCGGTGGTGCTGCTGGTGGCGGGGCTGATCGGCGGCCTCGCGACCTGGGTGTACACGGGGAGCCTCGAGGCAAGCGCGGAGGCGGCGGGGGTGCAACTTGACCTCGGGGGATATACCCTCGCGCAGATTGTTCGCTTCGGTGGCTTCCTGATCGTAAGCTGGGCGCTGATCGTGTCGGGGATGGCGAGGCGCGGGCGATGGGCGTGGTACGCACTGGCGCTGGTGGTCGCGCTGGACCTTGGGTACTTCACGCACAAATTCATGCCCGCCGGGCGGACGGAGTATCTCGCGGTGAAGACGGAACTGGCGGAGCGGATCCGCGATTCTGCGCCGGACGGGCGGATGGCGACGGTCGGACGGGACTTCCTCGACCGCGTGGCGCCCAACACGCAGATGATTCTCGGCCTGCAGTCGATGGAGGGCTCGGAGTCGCTGATCTACGCACCTTACCACCGCTTGCTGGAGGCGTCGAAGTCGGAGCGCTTCGGATTCGAGCAGACTGATCCGGATGCGCCGCTGATGGACTTGATGGCCGCGCGCTGGCTGGCCGCGACAGTTCCGGTGGAGAGCGAGGGTTGGCGGCTGGAGGCGCTGGCGGAGACGCGTTTGTATGAGAACACCGAGGCGGCGCCGCGGGCGTTCGTGCCGACGGCCGTGGAGCCGATGGCGAGCGAGGACGCGATCTTCGAGGCGATCGTCGGGGGCGGCGATCCGATGGTGGCGCGGGTGAGCAGTGAGGTGCAGCGCTGGGAGGATGGGCGGGAGTCGGAGCTTGCGATCGCTGCGTATCAGGCGAACTCGGTGCGTGTGACCGGGGAGATGGAGGCGAACTCGTGGGTGGTGCTGGCCGACGTGGCCTATCCGGGATGGCGGGCGTTCGCGGATGGCCGCGAGGCCGCGATCGTTCCGGCGGACCTCGTGCGTCGAGCGGTGCATCTTGAGCAGGACGCCGGTGAGCTTCGCTTCGTCTATCTGCCCGGCAGCTTTCGCCTCGGAATGTTCGCGACTGTGGTCGCGCTCGCGACACTGGCGGGGCTGGCGGGCGCGGCTCTTGCGGGGAGGGTCCGCCTGTGAGGCCGCGCGTGAAGAGGGGGTTTGAGGCCGCCGCGGTGTTCGTGGTGGTGGTCTTTGTGCTGGCGACGACCGCGCACAGCTACGGTCTCGGCTACGACGAGCCGGTGTATATGTCACGCGCGCAGGAGGCGGCGGAGTGGCTGGAGGTGCTGGGCGCCAACCCCGGGCAGGCAATCAATGACGCAGGAATACGCCGGTGGTGGGATGCGCGGAACGAGCAGCAGCCGGGTTTTCTGAAGCTCTGGGGGGCGGTGACGACCCCGCTGGTCTCAGGTGTGTTGCCGACGCTGGCGGCGTTTCGCTTCGGGACGCATCTGCTGGTGGGCGCTGCCTGCGCGGTGCTCTACCTGCTGACCTCATCGACGTGGGGGAAACTGGAGGGCGTGGCGGCGGTGGGCGCGCTGATCACGCTGCCGCGGACCTTCGCGCACGGACACCTCTTCGCGCTCGATGCGCCGGTGATGGCGGCCACGTTCGTGTCGCTGGCTTTCTTCTACGAGGCCGCGCGACATCGTAGCTGGGGCTGGGCGGCGTCGGGCGCCGCGGTCTGGGGAGTGGCGCTCAGCATCAAGGTCAACGCGTTCTTCATCCCGCTGATCGTTGTGCCGTGGATGGCGGTGTATGCCCGGGATGCGTTACTTCCGGCGGTGGCGTGCGGGCTCACCATCGGTCCGCTGAGCTTCGTGGCGACGTGGCCGTGGCTGTGGCATGACACGATCGCACGGCTTGGCTCGTACATGGCCTTTCACTTCCGGCACTGGCAGATACATGTGACGTACTTCGGTGAGCGTTACGCGCCCGCGCCGTGGCACTATCCGATCGTGATGACGGCGATCACAACGCCGGTGTTGACGCTGGTGGCCGCGTTTGCAGGTGCGGCGAGGACGATCAGAGAATCTGTGGCGCGGGAGCTGCCGGGCTGGCGGCAGCGCTGGGAAGACGCGGGATATCAGAGGCGGGCGCTGGGAGCGCTGCTCGGGTGGGCACTGCTGGTGAACTTCGTCATGAACTCGCTGCCGTCCACGCCGAAGTACAACGGCGTGCGGCTCTTTCAGCCGGTCTTCCCGCTGCTTGCGCTTTTCGCCGGAATCGGCATCGCCTGGGTCGCACGGTGGCTGCGGGCAAGGCTCGCGGAGCGGGCGGATGAGGTGGGGGAGCGGCTTCCGCAGATCGCGGCGCTGGTGGTTGTCGTTGTTGCGCTGGCGCTGCCACTGCGGTCGGTGCTCGCCTACCACCCGCATCAGCTCAGTTATTACAACGCGCTGATCGGCGGGCTGCCGGGCGCGGTCGAGGCGGGGATGGAGCCGACGTACTGGGGGGAGACGTATCTCGACGCCGCGCTGTGGCTTAACGAGCACGCGCAGGCAGGCGAGGTGGCGTGGATAGAGCCGGCGGGGATTGAGGCGACGATGCGGATCTATCAGTCGCTCGGGATCCTGCGCTCGGATATCCGAACAACTGCCGGCGAGGACACATTCGCGGAGGCGGACTACGCAATCTTTCAAAACAAGAGCACTGAGTTCTCCGAGCGCGCTCGGGAACTGCTGGCAACGCGGCGGCCGTGCGGACGGGTGGAGGAGCACGGGGTGCCGCTGCTTTACGTGTTCTGTCTGACAGATGGAGGGACGCTTGATGAGTGATGCTGACGGGGCCCGGGTCCCGCTGCCGGATCCGGTGCGCATATTAATGCTCGACTGCGACGGCGTACTGACCGACGGAGGGATGTACTTCGACTCTTCGGGCCAGGCGATGAAGCGCTTTGACGTGAAGGACGGCCTCGGCCTCGTCCGCCTGGCGGAGATGGGCTTTCCGACCGCGGTGGTCAGCGGCGATCAGTCGGCGATCAGCGCGGCGCGCTGCGATGTCCTTCGGATTGAGTACGTGGTGCTGGGACGGATGGACAAGGAGACCGCGGTGAGGGAGTTGCTTGAGGAGACAGGGCTGCCGGCGGAGGGCGTGGTTTACGTCGGGGATGATATCAGCGACCTGCCGGCGATGCACATGGTCGGGCTTGGCGTGGCGCCGGCCGACGCGGTGGAGGTCGTGCGGGAGCAGGCGGACTGGGTCACGCGGCGGCCTGGTGGACACGGGGCGGTCCGGGAGATCTGCGACGCGATCATCGAGCAACTGGCCGGAGAAGGGGAGCGATGAGACTGAGCGTGGAGGTGTCGGTCTGCATCGTTTCTTATAACTGTCGCGACCTGCTGGCCGCGTGCCTGCACAGCATTGACGAGCACCGGAGCGATCTTGCGATCGAGATCGTCGTGGTGGACAACGCGTCCGCCGATGGCACCGTGGAGATGCTGCGGGATGAGTTCCCGGATGTGATTGCTGTCGCGAGCGAGGAGAATCTCGGCTTTGCCGGTGGCACCAACCTTGCGGTCGAGCACGCGTCGGCCGACACGCTGGTGCTGCTCAACCCGGACACGGAGGTATGCCCGGGCACGCTGGAGCGAGTGGCGGAGTTTGTGCAGGAGTATCCCGAGGTCGGCGCGGCGGGGCCCGCGGTCTACGGTCCGGATGGGAGGCTCCAGCACACCTGCCATGCGTTCCCGCGTCTGTGGCTGAGCCTGATCAGTCAGGTTGGGCTCCACCGCGCGTTTCCTCGCAGTCGCGTCTTCGGCGCGTATGAGATGACGTGGTGGGATCACGCTGAACCCAGGCGCGTGGACTGGCTCTCGGGAGTGTGCATTGCGACCACGCGGCGGGTCTGGGAGCGGGCAGGACCGCTTGATGAAGGATACTTCATGTACGCGGAGGACGTTGACTGGTGCTACCGCCTCAAGCAGGCCGGCTACGATCGCTGGTATCTGCCTGATGCTCAGATCATGCATCATGAGGCCGGAAGTTGGGCGGACGCGCCGCGGGAGCGCATCCTCGCGTCGCACAGCGCGAACTTCCGCTTCTTCGGCAAGCACTACGGCCATCTCGCGGAGGTCGCGCAGAGGCTGCTGGTGATGACGGGCGGGATGATTCGCGGCAGCTTCTGGAACATCATGGGGCCGATGCTCGGTGAGCAGAAGGAGATCGTGAGCAACACGGAGACTCATTTCAGCGTGGCGAAGTCTGCGATCGCGATGGAGGAGACGTATTTCCGGACGAGGGATCGGGGGGACTGAGTTGGGTGGGCGGGGTCTGCGGATAGGGATTGACGCGCGCGCGGTCTCGTATGCGAAGACAGGGGACCGCAGTTACACGCTGGGGCTGATAGACGGGCTCGCGCGGCTCAGTGAGATCGGAGAGACGGCGCACGAGTTCGTTCTTTTCTTCGACCGCGAGCCACCGCCGGAGCTTCCTTGCATCCGCAACGGCGAGTTAGCGCCGGAGTGGGACGTTCAGACTCTCTCCGCGGCGCATCCGAGGCTGTGGACGCTGACTTCTCTGCCGCGGGCGGCGCGCAGGCTGGGAGTCGATGTGCTGCATGTTCAGTACAATGGCCCCCGGGTGCGGGATCCCGCCCTCGTCACCACCGTCCACGACGTCAGTTTCCGCCTCTTTCCTGAGTGGTTCTCACTCAAGGACCGCCTCGTGCTTGATCTGGGGCTTCGCTCCACGCTGTCGGTGGCCCGGCACGTCTTTGCGGTCTCTGAGTGCACGCGGGAGGACATCGCGGAGGTCTACGGCGTCGATGAGCAGCAGATTTCGGTGACATACAACGCGCTTCCGCCGGGTTTCGAGCCACCTGAGTCCGGCGACGTAGAGAGCACGCTTGAGCGTCACGGCGTTGCGCGGCCCTACGTCGTCTTCGTCGGTGTGCGGCAGCCGCGCAAGAACTTGCCCCGGGCAATTCGCGCGTTCTCCGCGGCAAAAGCGGAGCGGGGGCTCTCTCATCGGCTGGTGCTGGTGGGCAAGCGTGGATGGCAGGCGAGTGAGACTGAGCGGATGATCGAGGATGCGGGGGAGGACGTTCAGTCGATCGGGTATGTGCCGGATTGTGATCTACCGGCGTTGTACGCTGGCGCGGACCTGCTGCTCTTTCCATCGCTTTACGAGGGCTTCGGCATCCCGGTGCTGGAGGCGTTTGCCTGCGGGACTCCGGTGGTGACGTCGGACGTGTCGGCTTTGCCCGAAGTCGCGGGGGATGCGGCGGTGCTGGTTGATCCTTGTGATGAGAGCGCAATTGCGGATGGAGTTCAGCGTGTGCTCGACGATGCGGCGCTACGCGAGGAGCTTGTGAAGTGCGGTCAGAGGCGAGTGCGGCAGTTTGACTGGCTGGAGACCGCGCGACGGACGGTGAAGGGATATGAGCGGGCGGTGGCCCGGTCATGAATCGCCCGGAGCTTTCGATCGTGATTGTCTCGTGGAACACCCGCGACCTGCTTGACGCGTGTCTCACCAGCATTCGGGAGGCTCCGGATGGGGTATCCCGCGAGGTCATCGTGGTTGACAACGCCTCGGATGACGGCACCGCGGAGATGGTGCAGAGCGCGCATCCCGATGTAACACTCATCGCCAACGAGGGCAACGCAGGGTACGCCGCAGGCAATAATCAGGGTATTGCCCGCGCACGTGGAGAGCACGTGCTGCTGCTGAACCCGGACATCGTGGTGCATGAGGGGGCGCTTGATACTCTGGCGTGGTTCTTGCAGGAGCATCCGGGGGCCGGCGCGGTTGCTCCGCGGCTCATCCTGCCGGATGGCGGCGTGCAGGCGAGTTGCAGGAGCTTTCCGACGCCGGACGTGGTATTTTACGAGGCGTTTGGGCTGAGCAGGCTCTTCCCCCGAAGCCGCAGGTTCGGGAAGTACCGGATGACATGGTGGGATTACGACGACGAACGCCGCGTTGATCAGCCCATGGCGTCGGCGATCCTGGTTCGCGGCGCCGCGCTCGAGGCGGTCGGCGGGATGGACGAGGATTTCCCGATCTTCTTCAATGACGTGGACTTCTGTCTGCGACTGTGGGATGCGGGCTGGGACGTGTGGTTCACGCCTGAAGCCTCGATGGATCACGTCGGGGGCGCCGCCACTCGCCAGGTCAGGCGCAGGATGCTCACCGAATCGCATCGCAGCTTCGTGCGCTTCTACCGGAAGCACTACCGTGGGCGGATCGCATGGTGGAAGTACCTGGCCGCGCTTGCGCTGCTCAAGCTCGGGCACGGTGTTCGGGTGCTCGCACACAGCCTCAGACAGGGGCGTGAGGCTTGAGCCGAAGGGCCTCGTGGAGTGGTCGGATCCGGGAGGTCCTGGGTGCTGAGGCGGAGAAGATGCACTCATGCGCGCCACCTTCGCCGGCTGGCGCAGTTTGATGGATCCTCCTCATCGGAGGAGACGTGAGGGAGGCGTCGCGGTTGACTGACCATCGTTCGGAGGAAAGGCGCGCGGAGGTCGAGGGTTCGCGAAGTCGGCGCTCGCTGCTTTACGCAATTGCGATTCTTCTTGTGCTTATGCTGATCATGTCCGGCACGACCCATCTTCTGACGGTGCGGCCAGCGGCCCTGGTCGGATTTCCGGTGATGATCATCGCAGCGACATCGCTGCTGCTTTTGCTGCTCTATCTCGTCGGTCCCCGTGGGCGTTCAGACGAGGATGACCCGGTGAGAGTGGTGACGAGCGCGATGGTTCCGGCCCTCGGGATCGATCCGCAGACCGGCCGGATCCTGGCGGCGAACGATGAGGCCGCCGAGTTCTTTGGCGGTGACCGGACCGCTCCGGGCGGCCACCTCGCCGAAGTGCTGGATGGCGGGCCATCGGAAGAGGCCGGCAGCATCGTGCGCGAAACGCTCGACCGCGGAGAGGTTGAGGCCCAGGCATGTTCGGTGCGCAGAGCATCAGGAAAGCCGGCCGTGGTGCGACTGACGGCGCGGCTCGTGGAGAGGGAGCGTTCCCCGTTCATCGTCATCGGCATCGCGGAGAACGAGGTCAGTGATGTGGTGGCCGAGTTTGCGCGTATCCAGGAGCGCCTGATGTCGAACATAAGTCACGAACTGCGCACTCCGCTGAACGTGGTGATGGGTTTCTCTGAGCTTCTCGTCACCGGAACGCTCGGGGAGATGCCGCCGAATCAGCTTGACGCGGCGGAGGAGTGTCATGAGGGCGGGGAGAGGATGTTGCGGCTGATCAATGACATCCTTGATGTCGGACGCAGCCGGAGTTACTACCTTGATGGGGAGACGCGTTCGCTCTCGCCGCTTGAGATGATTCGGCGTGTTGAGAGCCTGCTGGTGGGTCAGGCGCGGAGGGAGGAGTTGCGTCTCGAACTCGACCTCGACGAGTCGCTGCCGGTGGTGGAGATCGAGGAGCGGGCGTTTAAGCAGCTCGTGTACCATCTGATCGTCAACAGCATGAGCAGGAGCGCGGCGGGAGACACCATCCGGATTGCAGCCCGGCGTGATGATGGTCAGATGGTGCTGTCCGTCTCGGACTCGGGAGAAGCGGTGACGGAGGACGTCCGGCCTCAGCCGATGCCGTCGGTCGCCGAGCACGACGCGGCGGAGACGCTTGCACCGCCTCTGCTGGGCCTGCGATTGTGCGCGACTCTCGCCGAGCGACTCGGGGGGAACTTTTCCACGGAGTCTGACGAGGATGGTACGAGATTGATAGTGCGGCTGCCGCTCTTGCGCTCATGATCACCCGGCCGGCAGGGATGCGTTCATCTGGAGGGAGCCGACATGCGAACCTGTGACGTTCGGATGTTCCGTCGGATCGCCCTGCTCTGTGTGATGCTCGCGTTCGTGGCGCCGACCGCGGTCGTGGGGCAGGAGAATCTCGTGGCGAATCCCGGGTTCGAGGTGGATGAGGACGGCGATGGTCTGCCTGACGGATGGACCTTCCAGTGGGAGCGCACACACGCCGGCGACACTGACGAGATGGGCCGGATGGAGCCGGACTGGGGCGTGGACGGAGAGATTGCGCACAGCGGAGAGCATTCCGTGCGGGCCGGTGTTGAGCGCGCGATCGACGACGGACTGTGGCAGCAGGAGAATATTGAGCTTCCCGAGGGAATCGACGTATTTCGGCTGAGCGCGTGGCTCAAGGTGGAGGGGGCTGACGGAGGGACCGCGCACGTTGCGGTGATCTACCGCGACGAGGACAACGGATGGCTGGGGGCTGATTACAACGCGATTCTCGTCCGAGAGGACACCGACTGGCGGAAGTTCACGACGCTCTTTCAGCCTCCGGAGGGCACGCAGCACCTCCGGATGAGACTCTGGGCGAATTTCAACCGCCGAGGACCGATCACCGCGTGGTTTGACGACATCAGCATCGAGCCGACGGACCTCGAGGAGATGCCGCCGCTGACCCACGTTGATCCGACCCCGATGCCCGAGGTGACCGAGGCGGACCGCGAGCGGGGATACGTGCCCTTCGCAGTGAGCTACCTCGATGTCGTGATGCCCGCGATCGTTCCGACGGCGGATCAACTCAATCCGTCGCTGCGTATCATGGCGGCGCCGGGCGAGCGCGAGCCGATCAGCTTCGCGGTGCGGGCGCTGGAGGATCAGCAGGGGATGGTGGCGAGCATCGACGGCTTCAGCGGTGAAGCCGGAGTCCTCCCGGAGGATGCGATGCACGAGGGCGTGGTGCGGAATTTGACGCGGAAGATCCATCCGCGCACCGACGACATGCTCCTTCTGCCGGCGTTCATCGAGGACATGCGACCGGTGGACGTGCCGGCGAACGAGTCCCGCTGGTACTGGTTCACTGTCGATGTGCCGGAGGATGCGGAGGCGGGCGTGTATTCAGCGACCATCAGCATCACATCAAGCGGCGGCGGAGCGGAGATCCCCGTGGAGCTTGAGGTGCTGCCGATCACGCTGATGCGCCCCGAGGGCGTCGCGTGGGGCATGTATGATTACATGCACCGGGCGTATTCCGACGCGCCCGATGCCATCGAGCAAAAGTTCATCGATCAGCGGGCGCACGGCATGACATCGGTGGGGCTTTGCGGCACGCACGGGGTCGAGACGGAGATGGTCGATGGCCGGGTGCGGATGAACTGGACGGGCGAGACGAATCTGGAGCGGGCGATGAACGCCTACGTGACGGCGGGCTTTCCCGAGCCGATCCAGTGGCTGATCGCGGGCGACATCTCGCGTTTCGCGCGGCAGTTCGGCGAGGTGGGGGGGCCCGAGTATGCCGACGCCTACCGCGGCGTGATCGAGGCGGTGCTGGCGAAGGCGGAGCAGGAGGGCTGGCCGGAGATCATCTTCCAGCCGGTGGACGAAGCGTTCGAGCATCGGCCCCGCTTTGAGCGCATGATGGTTGAGATGAAGATTCTCAAGGAGATGGGCCTGCAGGTTGAGGCGGACGGGATGAACGGCAATCCCGAGGGCCTTGAGCAGGCGCTGCCTTACATGGACTACCTTAACTTCCACGACGGTCCTTTCCTGCGGCGCGGGGTCTACGACGCAGTGGCGTGGGAGCAGTTCCGCGCGCGGATGGAGGCGCTCGGCAAGACGATCTGGTTTTACAACGTCGAGATCGCGTCGCATCGGCCTGAGAACGCGCGTTTCTCTCAGGGCTTTCATCTGTGGAACACGGGAGCGAAGGGCGCGTACACGTGGTCCTACCGCTCGGTGATCGACGATCCCTACGCGCCGAACCCGGACACGCGATTCATCTTTATGCACCGCTTTCCGCCGATGGGCGAGGAGACGGGCGGACCGTCGATCGGCTTCGAGGCACTGCGGGAAGGGATCGACGACTATCACTATCTGCACACGTGGGATCAGCTTTGCGAGCAGGCTCTCGTGGCGGGGACTGACGAGCAGAGGGAGCTTGTCCGCAGTTCGCGGGCGTGGATCGCCGAGAAGCTGGCGGACATTGATTACTCGCAGTGGATGGGGTGGCCGACGCAGGGCGAGTGGACCGGGGGCGCCACCGTGACGGAGGACGGCGGCGCGGCGAGGGCGGGGCATTTGAAAGTCCCGGGCGTGTGGGATTACGACGAGTATGATGAGATCCGCGGGCGGCTCGCGCGGTGGATCGAAGAACTCCAGTGACCCACGAGACACGAAGCAGGCAGCGCGGGGCTCAAGGCGCGTGTAATCGATGACACTCGCGACGCCCATCTGGCTGGTGGCCGCCGCCTCGATCGTTGTGCCGATCCTGATCCATCTCTTCGGCAGGCCAAGGCCCCGACTGCAGCGCTTCCCGTCGCTGATGTTGCTGCGGCGGGCTCAGAGCGAACGTCGCAGCACGGCTCGCGTGCGGCGGATCGTCACACTGATATTGCGCTGTCTGGCGCTGATTCTGCTCGCCCTCGTTCTGTCAGGGCCGTTGAGCGAGTGGGCGCCGCTCGCGCGCCTCGGTGAGCCCCCCGGAGCCACCGCGATCGTCCTCGACACCTCGCCGAGCATGGCGGCAAACGGAGACGCCGGACGGCCCCTCGATCGCGCCCGCGCCGCCGGTCTGGCGCTGGTGGAGGCGCTGCCGGCAAACCGCGAGGTCGTCTTCAGCGAGCATGGCTGGAGCCCACGGACTCTCACTCCCCCCGAGGCGGCAGAGGCCATCGTGGGGGCGGAAAGAAGCGATCGGCGGGCGAGGCTCGGCGATGACCTCTCCTCGCTGCTGAGGTCTGGTCGGGATATCTCGCGCGTCTTCCTGCTCACTGACGCTCAGGCCACCTCACTGACCACTCTGCCGGAGCGCCTTCCGTCGCGGATACGCGCAATCGTCGTTGATGCAGGCGTTGAGGTGCCAGGAAACTCGGCGGTGGACGATCTGAGATCTGACAGTCAGGTGCATCTGCGTCAGAGGCCCGCCGACCTGATCGTGACCACCCGCAGCTTCGGTGAGACCGCCGGGCGGGTCCCGGTGACAGTGGACGTCGAGGGGGAGGAACTCGTCGCGGGGATCGATCTGCTGCCTGATGTGCAGACGACCGCGAGTGTGGAGATCATGCCTCGTGAAGCCGGGGTGCTCACGGGGGTGGCCTCGCTGCCTGCAGACGCGTTGAAAGCGGATGACCGCCGGGTCTTTGCGACGGTCGTACGAGAGCGCGTGCGGGTGGCGGTGATCGGGGAGGAGGACCGAACGCGTTTCATCGAGGCGGCGCTCGCGCCTTACCCCGCCGCCGATCCGCGGTCGCCCGTCGAACTTGTGAGCGAGGACGAACTGGCCGGCGGAGCAGCGCCTGACGCAGTGATCGTCGCTGGCGCGACCCTCGGGGAGGAGACGGAGTCGCTGCTGCGCGATCTCGCGGAGGGGGGCACGGGCGTTATGTTGTTTGCACAGGCGGGGCAGGCGGTCGATGACGCGCTCGGCTTCGGTGGGGTGAGCGTCGGCGAGGCCGCTCGCCGCGAACCACCCCTCGCGCTGGCGGAACTTGCGACCGGGCGGGCCCCGCTGGATGAATTCGTTGAACCCGGAGCGGGCGACCTCTCCGCGGCTCGCTTCGGGAGTGTCCCGGAGGTGCGAATGACCGATCAGGCGTCGGCGGTGGTACTTGCGCGCTACGACGACGGGACGCCCGCGCTGCTGGAGGGAGCGGTCGGGCTCGGGCGGACACTGCTCTTCGCGACATCTCCGGACGATGCGTGGTCGGATCTCGTCCGCATGCCCGAGTTTGTGCCGCTGATGCACCGGCTTGTGCTGCATCTCAGCGCAGGAGGTGCGCCGACGATCCTCGCGGCTCCTCCAGGGGAAACGATCGTCGCCGATCTTCCCCACGACGCCGGCGATCTTCGCGCTGTCGATCCCGACGGTCACCGTCTGCCCGTCGAGCAGATCGACGGGGCCTGGCGCTTCACGGCGAGATCGGTCGGCGTCCACCGTCTGCAGTCGCAGGGGGAGGACATTGCGGCTTTCGCGGTCAACCTCGACCGCGCAGAGTCGGAGCCCGCGCGTCTGTCTGACGACGAGGTGCGCCGGTGGCTGGGTAGTCCGCGCGCGGAGGTGGTCGGCGTGGACGATCTGCCGGGATTGCTGGAGCGCCTCGGACCGGGCGCGGCGGAGCTGTCATCGCTGATTGCGCTCCTGGCGCTGCTGATCGTGGCGGTGGAGTCCGTGCAGTCGCTTCGCCCACCGGGGAGTGGCAGGGATGAGTGAGATGGAGCCGACAACTCGCGTGGTGGTCGATCCTGACGCCCTCAGACACAACACCGCGGCCGTGCGCGAGAGAGCGGATGAGAAGGCGCGGCTGATGGCTGTGGTGAAGGGCGACGCCTACGGACACGGGCTGGTGGAGGCGGCGCGCGTGTTCGTCGAAGCTGGCGCGACGTGGCTGGGCGTGAGTTCGGTCGCGGAGGGCGTAGCGCTGCGGGAAGCGGGCATCGGCGCGCCGATCCTCAACTTCATGCCCGCCGCGCCGGGCGAGTGCCAGGCGCTCGTCGAGGCGCGACTGACGGCGACGGTGGCTCGCTCAGAGCACGTGGCGTGGTTGCACGACGCGCAGCAGGCCCTCGGGATGACTGCAAGCGCGCATGTCTTCGTGGACACCGGCCTTGCTCGCATGCCCTCGGACGACCGCGCCATCGACGTGATCGACATGGCGAGCGGGCTCGGCGTGAAGATCACCGGCCTTTACACGCACTACGGGCCGCCCGGCTCAGGTGCGATGGTGGACGGGCTCGATCTCTTCAAGTCGGGCGTCTCGGCGCGGATGTTCGGCGCGCTGGCGGAGGACCTGCGCACATCGGCCGACCGGCGTGATCTCATCATTCACTGCGCGGCGAGTCGGCTTCTGCTGGAGGAGCCTGAGACGCATCTTGAGATGGTGCGTGTGGGCACGCTGCTCTACGGTCAGTACCCGGCGCACATGAAGACGCGTGATCTCGATCTCCGGGAAACCTTCGAACTGCGCAGTCGGATCGTACATATCGGGACCGTCGGCATCGGCGGGAAGATCGGCTACGGCGGCGACTTCCGCACGCGTCGCGAGACATTGCTGGCCACGGTGCCGGTGGGGTACTCGCACGGCCTGGGCATGCTGCCGCTGAGCGTGGCGCAGCGCCCGCAGACCGCGGTCAAGGGCTTTCTGTCGGGAATCTGGGGAGCGTGGGGGAGAGAGAAGCATCTCCCGACCGTGCGCATCCGCGGGGAACAGGCGCCGATCATCGGCCGGATCGCGATGGATCACTGCACCGTCGATGTGACCGACCTGCCGGAAGTTGAACTCGGGGATGACGTGGTGCTGCCGGTGCGTCGAACCGCGGTGAGTCCTGACGTCCCGCGGGTTTACCATCCGCTCGGGGAGTGATCGGCGAAGCGCATGCCGGTCTCGCTCGTCCACGAAAGGCAGGATCAAAGTGGCAGTCATTGCGACGGTCATCGGGGTGATACTGCTGGCGGCAGCCTGGCGCGCCGGGCCGTGGCTGGCGGCGCATGACCGGCGCTGCTGGATGACTGCGGTCGCGTGTCTGTCAGTCACAGGCGCCTGGTTCGCAGGCTACGAACTCACACAAGTTGCTTTGCAGTTGATTCCGTGGGATGACGCGATCTTCTTCGAGCGCCTCCCGCTCTACGTAGCGATCGTGCTGCTGCTGTCGATCTCTCTTCCGAGGCTCGACCGCAGGGTGATGCGGGTGGCGGTGGCGACAATTGGCGCGATCTTCTCGCTCTACGCGGTGGCGGAGGTCGCCGCACCGCTTCCGCTGCCGCTCTTCGCTGACCAGCTTTCCGCGCAGACTGAGGGGCCGGCCGAGGTAACGCAATCAACCGGATGGTCATGCGGGGCCGCGGCCCTCGCGTGGACCGTCCGCCTGCACGGCATACCTGCTTCAGAGCGTCAGATGGCCAGGCTTGCGGTGACGGCGCCACTGCGCGGGACGAGCACCCGGGGAATGCTCCGCGCGCTCCATCGGGTGGGGCTGAGGGCCCATGCGGTTAAGCCCGCCACGTGGGCGGAGATCGCCGACGCGTCAAAGCCCGCGATCATCGGCTGGAAACTCAGCGCCAGTGTCGCGCATTCCGTGCTGCTGCTTGGCATTGACGAGGATGAGGTCATCATCGGCGACCCGCTATCCGGTCAGATTACCTACTCGAAGCAGGACTTCCTCGACCGCTGGATGCGCGACCTGATCGTCGTGAGACCGCCAGGTTAGCATCGCCGGGCGCTCCGCCGCTGCTCTGTCACCCGTCTCAGCGCGCCTGATCGTCCTCCCACGCCAGATCCGGCCTCGGCCGCCAGTCCACGTCGAACCAGCCGCCGAAGACGTTCGCCTCGGTGTCGCCGACGCTGAAGCGTGTGCTGTCGAAGATCAGGAAGTCCGGCAGCATGTCGTGCTTGTGATTGATGTCCAACTTTCGCCCGTAGAGTTCGCCGGAGTATACCAGCACGTAGCGATCAGGCTGGTCGGGATTCGGGTAGCACAGCACGAGGCCGAGGTGCTGGCCCTCGAACGTCTCGCCCAGCACAGTGTACGCGTGATCGCCGATCTCGACCGGCAGCCGATCGGCGATGCGCGCGAGCACCGAGTTCGTCTCCGGCGTGCCGAAAAGGACGAGATTCATCCGCTCCTGCTGCTCGGGCGTCAGTTCGCTGTCCATGCAGACGCGCGGCCTGCCGTCCGCGAAAGCGTCCCACTCATCAAGCCACGTCGCGACCTTCTCCGCGAGCTTAAGGTTCTGCTCGTCGGTTCCGGCCGTGCCCTGCACGACGATGAACGGTGAGTTGAAGACGTCCTCGGCCGGCCCGCACAGGCCCCGGCGCTTCGGTGGCGGCCAGTCGCGATCCGCGGGCGCTTCAAGCTCAATCGTCATCGCGCCATCGGAGAGCTGGGGGTCACGCCGTTCGCCGTTGACGGTCACGCTGAACTGCGCGTCGGTCCTGAGCGGGCAGGTCGAGAGGTCGATCGTCAGCGCCGCCACGTTCTCGCATTCGATCCGGAGTTCGCGGCCGTCATCGCCGACCGTCGCATCCACCATCGCGGGGGTGCCCCAGCGGCTCAGACGATCGATCGTCAGCCAGTGCGCGCGGTTGTATTGCAGCGAGAAGCAGCGGAAGGTCACTCGCTCGGGAGAGGCTTTCAGTGTGAAATCCTTCGTCCAACTCCACGCGTTCTCGTAGCACGGCGTGTCCCAGTAGATGTAATGCCCCTCGCCGGGGAACTCGTGGTATCTGACTGGAATGTCCAGCGCCTGAAGCTTCGCCACCATCGACCGCGACTCGATCGGCGGGATCAGGTTGTCAACCTCACCGTGCTGCGCGAAGAAGTGCTGGCCGCGGGCGTTCGGCGC
Source organism: Armatimonadota bacterium (assembly GCA_046540615.1). GTDB lineage: Bacteria > Armatimonadota > Zipacnadia > Zipacnadales > UBA5352 > UBA5352. The sequence continues at coordinate 31,081 of JBKHFA010000003.1, forward strand.
CATCTCCTCGGGGTTGTCCCACTCGACGAGGAAGCGTTTGAAGGCGGTCATCTCCTGCGGGTCCCAGCCCCACCAGCGGAACATATCCGTCTGACCGGAGATCGGCGTGGTGGCCGCGAAGACGCCGGGGTTGCGAAGGGCCATGTTCCACGCGCCCATCCCGCCCATCGAGACGCCCGAGAGGTAGATACGTGACGGGTCGATCTCGTAAAGTCGCCGGGTCTCCTCGATCGCCCGGGAGACGTCAACCTCGCCGACTCCCTGAAAGTCCGTGTTGCGCCGGCCGTAGGGAATGAGGAGGATGCACCCGTTTTCCTCCGCAATGTTGCACACGTCGTCGCTGAGGACCCACGGGTCCACCACGGTGATGCCTGGGACGTAGCCATGCAGGAAGACGATCAGCGGCCACTCCTGCTGTGGGTCATAGCCTTCGGGGATATGCACGTAGTAGGGCTGAACCGTCCCGTCGTTGCGGGCGATGTAGGCCAGTTCGCTCAGTTGGCTTTTCGGCGGAGAGTAGGTCTCACCGTCGCGGGCCATCTCGAGCAGTCGCATGCCTTCGACGATCTCGTCGGAGGCGTCGCCGCCCGCGTACGAGTCTCCGCCGCTGAGGAGGCGGGCTTTCTTGAGCTTGAGCCTGGCCAGCGGCAGGTTGACGTCACGCGCCTCACCCGGAGCCACCTCCGCCTCCGCGCGGCCGATGGCGTCCTCGAAGTCCTCGATGGTGGGCGGCGCCTGCGCGAGCGCACCAGAGAGGGGGCAGCCGATGACGAGCAATGCGGCGATGAGGGCGTGTCTCACGCGGATCTCCTCCGGAGCTTCCGTGCTGGCGGACCAGGCGCCTCGTGCGGGAGTGCCTTTCTGCGCCGCGTGACCGGGGACCTTCAGAATCGATGACCCCGCCATCACAGACAGGGCAGTCTGGTGGCGGGGCCTGTAGCTTGAAAGACCGCATATCCGAGCTGAGGAGACTGACTGAGATTTTTTCGCCTCAGCAGGATGCGGTCACCGACAGCTATTGTTTAGCCGCCGACACCACACCCAATTGTCCTGGTCTCCTTCACCTCAACTATGCAGTCATGTCTATTGCCCAACTGCATCACCTCCTGCGTGATTTGCGTCTTGTAGGGTGCGGGGCGGCGTCTGCCCCGTTGCAAAAACTGGCGGCCTTATGCCTGCCACCGAATCTTCTAACGCTGCACGCCTCTCGAAAGTTCGCGCAATCTCGCAGAGAATATCACCGGTGCCTTCGCGGTTGCGCAACTCTGTGCAGGTATGAGAGGCATATTTGCACGCAAGTATACCACCAGTCGGTTGAGTTGTGAAGAGGTCGCGCATGTTAAAGAACTGCAAATGCCGGACTACGAGGCATCATCGTGGATGATCGGTCCCCGATAGGCGACGCTGCTTTGTACGCGCTGGTCGTGACGCTCCATCATCTTCTCGAAGAGCGCCTCGGGATCATCGTCCGCGGCAATCGCCGCACCGGTATCCTTGTTGATGACGCTGAGCAGTTCGGTAATGTGGTCGGCGATCCCGCCCGTCCCGGTGAGGGCTGCGATCAACCTGGCTTCATCGCAGGCGATGGCGAATTCACCGAACGTCCCGGAGCGCCGACCGAAGACGACGAATCTTACGCGCCTTTCCGAGCGCCTCCGGAGACAGGTCGCCGCCGGCCGACCCAACCACAGGGCGGCCCGGAGCTCAACATTCCCCGCAAAGATTGGCCGGGCCTGCCTGCTGATGTGGAGCGGATTTTTTCATTTCGGTGTTGAGGAGGAATACCGGATAGTTCGTGGAAATAAAAAACAATCCGTGTGGGATTGCAGTCAAGCGGGAACAATTGACTCGAGGTCGGTCTGCCAGAGACCTGCGGTCTGCTCCATGCAGTCGTGTGCGGGCGTGAGCGCATGGCTTTGCTACACGGTGTACGAGGTCTCGCTCGAAACGTTTTTTGCGAGGTTGTTACGGGCAATGGCCCGTTGAGTGATAGCCCTTGAAGGAGGACGTTTTATGTCGACGCAGAGACGAGGTTTTACGCTCATTGAGCTGCTGGTGGTGATCGCAATCATCGCGATCCTCGCCGCGATCCTGTTCCCCGTGTTCGCACGGGCCCGTGAGAAGGCCCGCCAGACGTCATGTCTTTCGAACCTGAAGCAGCTTGGACTTGGAATGCAGATGTATGCGCAGGATTACGACGAGAGATTCAACCTCAGCCAGTATCAACTGCCCGGATCCTGCCCGGGATGCTTCTACGGCTATGCCATCCTGCCGTACGTGAAGAACGAGCAGATCTTCGTATGTCCCAGCGACGATGAGCGGGACTGCGCGAAGTGGAACAGGGATGGCAACGCCTGGGACCTGACTGACGAATTCGCTCTCTCCTACAGCCAGAACAGCCACATCTGCAGCAGCTCACTGGCGTCGATTGAGTACCCTGCTGAAACCGGACTGCTGATGGACGGTGAAGGCGTGGCACGTGTTTACGAGGCTACCACCTGGAGCGCCCGCGACTACGGTATCGACGAAGACCGCCACAACAGCGGCTTTAACGCCGTCATGGTTGATGGCCACGCGAAGTGGTATCCAGAAAACGACATGTGGACATTCAACCTCGACAATGATCTCGACACCTGATGGATGACTGCTGACAACTACCATGGGGCGCCCCGCGGCGGCGGGGCGCCCCTGACGAACGTGTGTACTGTGCCTCCAGAGGCATCTTCTGGAGGCGTGCAGACGTATGCTGCTCTGTGTTGCCGGCCGATCGCGAATCGTGCCCTTGACGCGGGCCCCGGCGTCTGATACAATCATTCCGCGAGAAACGGGTGGGGCAGTGGCGCAGTGGGAGCGCGTCTCCTTGGCATGGAGAAGGTCGCGGGTTCGACTCCCGCCTGCTCCACCACTTCCGAATCTCGGGCGCGGGCAACTGTGATTGCCGGCGTTTTTTTCTTTAAGAAGGACCTCATGCGGGCTACGCGGAAAGACCGCACGTGTCCGAAGGAAGCAGACACCTCGGGGACGCGCCCGAGGGCAAGGAGGCACCGCGTCGTGGAGAATTGGCGAGAGATCGTGATCGAGGCCGCTGAGCAGGAGGCCTCTGACGTGTTCTGGAAGGCCGGCGCTCACCCACACGTTCGCATACAGGGGAAGGTTCAGCGCTGGGAGCATCACCCGGTTCTGTCCACTGATGACACCGAGGCGATCGCCGAGGAGCTTATGACCGATCGCCAGGTTGAGCTTTTCGATGAGGTTCCCGAGCGCGATGTCGGTTTGACGGTTGGTGAAACGTGCCGGCTGCGTGTGAACATCTACAAGCAGCAGAACACGACCGGCCTGGTCATGAGGATAATCCCGCTGGATATTCTCACGATCGACGATCTTGAACTGCCCTCGGTATTGAAAGACATCGCGCTCAGTCCGCAGGGGGTTGTCCTCGTCACGGGCCCCACAGGCTCGGGGAAATCCACGACACTCGCCGCGATGATCGACCACATCAACGAGAAGAAGCGGGGCAACATTGTCACCATCGAGGATCCGATCGAGTACGTGCATCCGGACAATAAGTGCATCGTGAATCAGCGCGAGGTCGGGATAGACACGCTGAACTTCTCCGACGCGATGAAGTACGTGGTGCGCCAGAGCCCGGACGTTATCCTCATCGGTGAGATGCGTGACGTCGAGACCATGAACGTCGCCATGCAGGCGGCGGAGACCGGTCACCTTGTTTTCTCAACCGTCCACACGTCCAGCGCGCCGGAGACGATGGAGCGGATCATCAACATGTTCCCGCCCCACCAGCGCGACATCATCTGCCTGCGGATGAGCAAGTCGTTGCGCGCGATCCTCTCCCAGGCGCTCATCCCACGGAAGGGCACGGATGGCCGAGTGGCGGCCATCGAGGTTCTCGTGGCGAACCCGACGGTGGCGAAGCTGATTGAGGAGGGCAAGCCGGGAGATACCTACCAGGTGATGCAGGAGGGCGGCTACTGGGGCATGCAGACGCGGAACCAGGCGCTGCTGCACCTCTACCGCGAGGAGAAGATCTCGGCGCGCGATGCCCTCTTCTATGCGGGGAACTACACCGAGATGCGCCAGATGCTGCGTCGTGTCAACGCCGCCGAGGCGGAGGAGGCCGCGCGCGAGCAGCCTGGGATCGGCGGAGCGCGGGGCGATGTGCCCGAGGCGCAGAGGGCTGCGTCAGAGACGACCGGGCGCAGCAAGCGGATGACGGAGAAGGACCGCCAGGAAGAGGCCCGGAAGGCCCGGCGCTCTTCCCGACGCGGCGGACGCACAAAGCAGTAGCGAATCCACGACCCCGGCGGTCCGCCGGGGTATGCTGAGGTCGTACAACCGACAGCCGTGCTACTCTCACGCTGGCGAGGGATAAACGATGGCTGAGGACTTTGTGCGCAGAACCGTGAAGGCTCCGCCCGAACTGGTCGAGGCGACAGGCAGGACGATGGACGGTGACGTGGTCGAACTGCTGCTGCACGCGTGCGAGAAACTGGACGCATCAGACCTTCATCTGTCGTTCGATGAGCCGCCGCTCTTCCGAATCAGCGGAAGGATGTACCGCGTCGAGGGCTACAAGAACCTCAGCCACGAGGACTGCATCGGCGCGACGAGTCATCTCATCGGTGAAGATGAGCCGACCAACAGGTACTGGCAGCAGTTCCACGAGACCGGGGGCGCGGACATCGCCGCCGAGATCGACACCGGTGCGCGTTTCCGTGTCAGCATTTTCCAGCAGAAGGGTCATCCGGCGATCGCCCTGCGGATGATTCCGAACGAGATCCTCACATTCGAGCAACTCGGCCTGCCGGTGGAGCACGTCAAGGAGCTGCTCCATCGGCCTCGTGGCATCATTCTGCTCACCGGTCCGACCGGTTGCGGGAAGACCACGACGATCGCATCGATGATCGACTACATCAACCGCGAGCGGGACACGCATATCATCACCATCGAGGATCCGATCGAGTATTTCCACCACGGCAAGCGCTCCCTGCTCAATCAGCGCGAAGTCGGCGTTGATGTGTCGAGCTTCGCCGAGTCGGTCCGCCGGAACATGCGTTCCGACCCTGACGTGATGCTCGTCGGTGAGATGCGCGACCTCGAGACCATGCGCGCATGCCTGCAGGCCGCTGAGACCGGTCACCTTGTGCTCTCGACCCTGCACACCGTCAGCGCGCCCAAGACTGTTGACCGGCTGGTCACCGGCTTTCCGTCCAACGAGCAGGAGGAGATCCGCGCGATGACCTCGACCTCCCTGCTGGCGGTCTTCTCCGAGGAGCTTATCCCGAAGAAGAGCGGTCGCGGGCGCATCGCGGCGTATGAGATCATGATCGGAGAGCCGGGCGGGTCGCCGGCGATCGGCAACCTCATCCGGGAGCGGAAGTCGTCGCAGATGCGCTCGACGATTCAGAGTTCGAAGCACCTCGGCATGCAGTTGCTTGAGTCGAATCTGTCACGGCTGGTCCGAGAGGACGAGATCTCCTTCGAGGAAGCGTACAACCGCGCGAATCAGAAGGGCGATCTGCTCAACTTCCTCGATGACTACCCCATCCCCGAGGAGTACGTAGCGGCCGCGGAGCGGGACGACACCAGTTAGGCGCGTCGTCGTTGCCGGAAGCGCAGACCGCGTGAGGAGGATACTGATTGCGACAGGGTAGAGGGGGCGGACGTTCGCGGGTGAAAATCGACTTCGTCCAGAAGCTGAGAGATTTCTCAGTTACTGGCCTGAAACTCGCGGCGCTGGTCTTCGCGATCAGCATTGCGTACATGTTGTACGCAGTCTACGGCGGGCACCTCGGCGATGCGGTCGGTCAGCGCGTGATCTCCAACCTGCAACTGGTGGGGCAGGCGATGGCGCTCAGCGGCGCGGTCTTCACGATCTGCCTGGTGATCGTGACCTACGAGGAGATTGCCGTCGCGGTGGTGGCGGGCCTCTTCGGCATGGGTCTCGTGCTCGGCTTCCCGCTGATGGTGGCCGGCCAGGTCTCCAGCGCCGCCCAGCGGGCCGGGGAGATCATCACCAACTGGGCCGGGATCACCGGGCAGACGATGGTGGCCATCGTCGGCTTGCGGATTCTGATCGAGATCGTCAACTACATCCGCGAGGCCCCCGCCCGCCGGGCGCAGATGGCAAAGGACCAGGGGCTGCAGCCTGCGAAGAAGCGAACTGCCGGTGGGCCTTCATTACGTCTGTCGCGTTGCTGGGAGATGCCCTACTGCCATGAGGCGATCAAGGAGATGTGCCCGGCGTTCAAGAACCGCAAGAACTGCTGGCGGCTCAAGCAGGGCTGCAACTGCGATCCGCACCTGATCGAATCGCTGCTCAAGCGTGGCGGCAGCACGGACGTGCTCCCCGAGCAGGGCTCAACGTACATCCAGAATGAGTCGCAAAAGGCCGGGGCGCAACCGGGCACGGTGCGGACGCGCGAGTGCCGCAACTGTCCCATCTTCAACGAGCACCAGCGCGAGAAGTTCAGGCTTCTCAATCCGATCATGGTCGCGGCGAGCATCATCGGTCTGGTCGCCGCGTACCCGCTCATGCAGAGGTTGTACACGCAGTTCATCACCTTTCTTGCATCACTTGCTCAGCGCTTCGCGCTCAGTGAGACGGTTCCCGTCAGCGAGTGGATCGAGCGATTTGACACGCCGGGCGTCTGGACGTTCTTTTACATCATCGTTGGTCTGCTGCTTCTTTCGTACGTCCTGAAAGCCGTTGAGTGGGCCGTTCTTCAGCGCAAGATCGTCTGATCACCAGGCACGCGCCCCGGTCTTTCGGCGCCCGGACCTTGATGAGGTCCGGGCGTTTCGAGTCTGCATCGCGGGGCCCGATCGTGACGTTGCGACCGTAGTGCTCAAAGCGCAGATCCCGGGAGGAAAGCGCCTCGCGGCACTGAAGTTCTACCAGGGGGCGTTGGGCCTGCACGGTGTTGATCTTCCGCGCATTACGGCGCGCGCGCCGGCGCTGACATGGGTGAGACGATGAGCGTTGAGCAGATAATTGTCTTTGTGGTTCTTGGGCTTACGCTTGCCCTCTTCATCTGGGGGCGGTGGCGCTACGATGTCGTCGCCCTGATGGCGCTGCTGTTTGTCGCTGTGGTGGGCGTGGTCCCCTCCGGTGAAGTGTTCATCGGTTTCGGTCATCCGGCCGTCATCACTGTGGCGGCGGTGCTGGTGCTCAGCCGCGGTCTGGTGAACGCCGGGGTCGTGGACGCCATCGCTCGCATCCTCTGGCGGGTTGGCGACAATACGGCCGTCCAGGTCTCCGCGCTCACCGGGTTGGTGGCACTGCTGTCAGGGTTCATGAACAACATCGGCGCCCTCGCGCTGCTGATGCCCGTCGCGATCACGATCGCGCGGCGGCAGGGCAGTTCCCCGTCGCTGTTGCTGATGCCGCTGGCGTTCGGATCGCTCCTCGGCGGCATGCTCACGTTGATAGGCACCCCGCCGAACATCATCATCGCAAACTACCGCGAGCAGGCCGGGATGGAGCCTTTCCGCATGTTTGACTTCCTGCCGGTCGGCGTCGGAGTCGCGGTCGTGGGCGTGGCTTTCATCAGCCTGATAGGCTGGCGACTGGCTCCGAGACGGGTAAAGGATACCTCAGCTGAGGACTTCTTTGACATCCACGACTACGTCACCGAGGTTCGGATGCGGGATGATTCGGACTATGCCGGGCGCTCGCTGCGTGAACTCATGCTCGAGGTGGAGGAAGAGGAGGGCGATGTACTCGTCCTCGGCATGACACGCGACGATGATTCTGAACTGATGCCTCCAATGCTGACGACGCTCCACGCGGGCGATATTCTGCTCGTTGAAGCGGATCCTGAGAGCCTGGTCACTTTCATAGAGATTGCTGGTGCGGAGCTGGTGACAGGTGGCGAAGGTGGCGAAGGTGACAAGGATGAGCTGAGATCAGCAGTCGAGAGCCTGAATCTGAGTGAGGTGATTGTCACCGAGGAATCACCGCTGGTGGGGCGCACGGTGAGAACGATCGATCTGCGGAGGCGCTACGGCATGAACGTGGTTGCCGTGGCGCGTCGCGGGGGGCAGATTCGCAAGCCCCTGAGGGAGATTCGCTTTCAGCTTGGAGACATATTGCTGGTCCAGGGGTCGGAGGACGCGGTGCGGCGCGGCTGTTCCCAACTGCAGTGCCTGCCGCTTGCCGACCGAGGTCTGCAACTGCGCCGGCCGCAAAGCATGCCGCTGACACTGGGCATCTTCGGGGGAGCGCTGGCTCTTGCGGCGCTGGGGCTGGTGCCGGCGGAGGTTGCGCTTTCCGGCGCCGCGGTACTGATGCTCCTCACTGGTGTCATCTCTCCGACTGAGGCCTACGACAGCATCGACTTCTCGATCATCGTTCTGCTGGCCGCGATGATTCCTCTCGGGACGGCGCTGGAGACGACCGGTGGCGCGGAATTGATCGCCGGTGGACTCTTCAACGTGGCAGGCTCCGCTCCACTGGTTGTGTCGCTGGCAATACTGATGGTCGCCACGATGCTGCTGTCGAATGTCGTCAACAATGCAGCCGCCGCGATTCTCGTGGCCCCGATCGCGATCGATCTTGCGGGAGCGCTTGACGTCTCAGTCGATCCGTTCCTGATGGCGGTCGCGGTTGCCGCGTCAGCGGCTTTCCTGACGCCCATCGGGCATCAGTCATGTACGCTGGTGATGGCGCCCGGCGGGTACAAGTTCGGGGATTACTGGCGGATGGGCCTGCCGGTGTCGATCCTGGTGATCGCCACCGCCATCCCGCTGATACTCTGGGTCTGGCCGCCGATGCCTGGATAGGGGAGAGAGGGCCGGACAGGCGTGAGATACGCGGGTGCGTCGGGGAGCGAGTGCGGTTGATTACTGCTGCTCGGATGGCTCTCTGGTCAGCGACAGGGCCTTGACGGTCTGTCCGCCGCGGTAGTCGGTCGCCGTGACCACGATGATCCCGTCGGCAACGCCATCCACCGGGACCTCGGCGGCGAATGCGTTTCTGCGATCGAGTTCAACGTGCGTTCCGTTGATAGTGACAGTCGCGCCGGGTTCGGAAACACCGGAGATGGTGATGCTCCCGGCGTCCTCGGGAACGACCACGGTCTCATCACTGTCGAGTTCGAGGCGCGGGCCGATGATTCCGGCCTGCGCGCTCCAGTTGAGCGCGTCGTCGGCGAGTCTGCTCACGCGCGCGACCTCGTCCTCGACGGAGGCAATCTGTCCGGGGGTGACGCTGGTGGCCGTGCCGGCCCCGGTGTCAACGTCCACCTCGCCCTCGTAGACCGCAACGCTCGTGTGGCCGGCTTCATCCACCGCGACTGAGAAGACGGTGCCCCGCACACCCGCCGTGGCGGTTGGCGTTCGCACTTCGAACTTGGTCTTGCCGCCGATGGCGGAGAGTACACGCACCCAGATGCGCCCGGTGTCGAGATCAAAGAGCGAGGTGGTCTCCTTCGTGTTCGTATTGAGCGCTGCCTTTCGCACGCGAATGCTGGTCTCGGGAGCGAGGCGGATGCGGGAGCCGTCGACCCAGTTGAGGGTGACGTCGCCGTCCGCGCCGGTTCGCACGACGTAGCCTGCCAGGACGTGCTCGGCGTCGCCGATGGGGCGGAAGTCGTCGTCGGTCGCGGATTTCACCAGGACCTCGCCCGCCACGCCGCTCACCGATGCAATTCGCTGGACGATTACCAGCGACTGCATCATGAGCACGGCCAGGAATATGAATATCCCGAGGACCCCGACAAGCAGGATCGCGGATTTGCGCATAATGCGTTCCCCGTTTATACTGGCGGTTCCTGATACTGAGTGGTGTGCACTGCTTCGCTACCATCAGAGAAATACCCTTCTGAGGCGCTCAATAAACGGCGGGCGCGCGGTCCGAGCATGGCTGGAACCGGTGAAATGCGATCGGGGATTCATCCACCGCAGCGGCGACGACTCGCGCTGGTCATCGCGCTGGTGGTGGCCATCGTGCTTCTGCTGCGATTCTGGCCCGCGTTCACACTCCTCGATGGGCTGGAGCTTCAGACGCTTGACTGGCGTTTCACCCAGCGGGGCCCCCGCCCGCCGCATCCCGACATTGTGATCGTCACCGTTGACCAGAGCAGCATCGCCGAGATCGGCCGCTGGCCGTGGCCCCGCCGCATCTTCGCCGACGTGATCCGGACGGTCAGCGGCGCCGGAGCCAGTGCGATCGTGTTCGACATCTTCTTTGCCGATCCCGACGATTCCGCGGGCGGCGCGGCTTCAGATGCCGAACTGATCGATGCCACCCGGGAGGCCGGGATCGTCTACCACGCGGCTTTCGGTCGGGCCGCGCAGCAGCAGGGAGACGACGGGAGTGACACCCCTGACAGTGCGCTGGCTTCGCAGTCGTGGGAGGCCGCTGATGTGATGGCGCCGGGCGGTCTCAACGCGGCCGCGAGTCTCTTCGGCGTGGGGGAGGTCACCGCTCCGCTGCCTGGCCTGATCGATGCCGCACGTGGCGTGGGTTTCGTGAACGTGGTTGATTCCGGCGACGGCGTCTACCGCCACACATTTGCAGTGCTGGAGCATGAGGACCGCCTCTACCCATCACTCTCTGTCGCGGCGGCCGCGGGCCTTCTTGGAGCGGAGCCCGAAGATGTGATCGTCGCTCCGGGAGAGCACGTCGAGTTGAATGACCAGCGACGGATCCCGCTTGACCGGATGGGGAGGACGCTGGTCAACTTCGCCGGTGGCGCGGAAACGTATCCTTTCATCCCCGTGCGAGAGGTGCTGACGATGGGGGAGCGCGCCCCCGAACTCGCGCGCGAGCGCTTCAAGGACAGGATCGTCCTCGTCGCGGTCACCGCTCCCGGTCTCTACGATCTTCGCGCGAGTCCCTTCGATGCGGTGTACTACGGTGTTGAGACGCAGGCCAACGCGCTGGCGAACATTCTCG
>JBKHFA010000004.1:0-36767 GCA_046540615.1 Armatimonadota bacterium
CATGATATCTCGCACCGTGCGCTCCCCCAACTCCATCACGCTGTCGAGCATCTCACCCTCATCCGGCTCCACCGTCCCCTCCTCCTCACCCAGATCAGCGGCGGCCGCGATCTCCTCGGCGGTGACAAAGGTCGTCCTGTGAGCCAGAGTAGTCGAGCTGCCGATGATGGTGTTCGTGGTCCAGTTCAACAGCCGGATGAAGGGCCTCAAAACACCGATCAGCGTGTGCATGAAGCTGGCCACGGCACGGGCCGACGGGGCGGGCCGGAGGGAACCGTAGGTCTTCGGCAGAAGCTCGCCGAAGAGCAGAATCGAGGCGACCATTCCGATGTGGGCGATAGTTTCGGCCGAGGTCGACACCGGCGTACCCTGCTGCTCAAGCTGACGCACAATAAGCGTCATCAACGTGGACATAAGCAGGATCAGGCCGTTATTTGCGATGATGAAGACGTAGAGGAAGTTCCCCTCCTGCGTTACTGAGAGCACCAGACGCGCTCGACGGTCGCCCGCCTGAGCGGCTTTGTGCATCTCATGCTCACTCACAGCCAGAAGCGAAGCCTCCGAGAGTGAGAGCAGAAGGCTCAGCGCAAGCGAGAGCACGATCCCAATCGCCATCACCACGACGACAATGCTCACGCCTGCTCGTCCTCCGTATCATCGTCCACTGTGTCCCGCTCCACGATGCTCACGCGCACGATGCGACGCCCTTCCATCTTCTCCACCGTCAACTCAAGGGCGCCCCAGTCGAACGTTTCCCCTTCCTGGGGTATCCGATGGCCGGCAGCGGCGAGGACCACTCCGGCGAGGCTGTCGTAGTCTTCCGTCGGCAGCGATTCGCCGACAATATTATCCAGTTCGTGCAGCCCTATCGTCGCGTTGCACAGGAGACACTCGTCCGTCTGCACAATTCCGGGCTGCTCGATGTCGTACTCGTCCTGGATGTCCCCCACGATCTCCTCGACGAGGTCCTCGACCGTCACCAGACCGGCGGTCCCTCCAAACTCGTCGTAGACGATGGCCATTGTCCGCCGGCCGATGCGAAGCTGGCGCAGCAGCTCATCGGCGGGCAGCCCCTCGGGCACGAAGTGCGGCGGACGAGCGACAATCCGAACCGATTTCTCCAGCTCCCCCAGACGAACATACGGCAGCGCATCCTTAACATAGAGGATGCCCGTGATGTGATCCTTGTCCTCGTGGTAGATCGGAACCCGGGAGTGCTTATTCTCCATCGCAAAGAGGAGCGCCTCACCAATTGTGGCGGTGTCCTCAACGCACTTCATGTCCGGACGCGGCGTCATAACCTGCGCGGCGGTCTGATCGCCAAAATCGAGGGCGCCGTGGAGCATCCGCCCGGCACCCTCCGCCAGAGCCCCCTGAGACTCTCCCTCTTCAATCATGGCCTTAAGCTGCTGCTCCGTCATCGTGGGCAGCATTCCATGGCCTCCAAGCCCGATCGCGTAGAGTATCCCTCGTACAATCAGGCTCATCAGCAGGACGACCGGATAGAAGACTACGGCGAAGAACCCGAGGATGGGCGCGGAGAATGAGGCGAAGCGCCGCGTGTTGCGCAGCGCGAACTGCATGGGGATGGCCTCTCCGAAGACCTGCACTACAATCGTGATGACACCAAGCGCGAGCGCCGCCGCCACGCCAGGCCCGAGGATCGCGCCCCAGAGGTCTATGCTCATCTTAACGGCGATATGCTCAGCCCAGTAGTAGCTTCCGGTGATCCCAACGAGGAGAGTTGCAAGTACAACCGCACGGTGCTCCTGCAGTGTCAGCAGCAGTCTACCCAGCTTCGAGCCGGACTCGGCCTTCTGTCGTACCCACGCGTGGGGTACGGCGAGGAATGCGACCTCGGAGCCAGCGAAGAACACTGCCAGGGCCAAAAGACCCACCAGCAGCGCCGCTTCACCGGCGTGCGCTGACGAAGATTCCAAAACCGACCTTTCCTTCAGGCTACAGTGTCAGCCAAATGTGAACGATGAAAGTATACCACATCCGACGCCCCGAGCGCAAATGCCAAATCCCACCGGGGTCTGACCTAATTCTGCAGGTAGCTTTGGGAGCACCCACGACGACCCCATCCCCCCGCCCCCCTCTCCGACCCCTTCGGGGTGAGGACCTGCTCCGCAAACGACGCATCGCCAGCCGGGAGAGGGGGAGGACACAACTGTAAGCGCAAAGCAGTTACATTGCGGCCGATAGACAACGAGAACTCCTGCCCCCTCCCGCCAGTCCCGCCCCCCGGCGGGGCAAGGGAGGGGGTGCCCGAGCGTCGTGTGCTCGGGCGGGGGAGGCCGTCGTTCGCATCTACCTGCAAAATCCGGTCGCACCCATCCCACAGAAGCGGGTTTCGCCGAACGACGTCCGGGCGAGGGCCCGGACTCCACCTGCGTTTTGCCTCCCCGGGACTGGACTCCGGGCGCCCTCGCCCGGAGCTTCGTTTCAGGCTTGCGGGGCGGCAACAGCGTTCAGGCGAGCGCGCATGGACGCCAAACGCACGGCAAAAGCTCGCGTATGAGCCTCCTCTGTAGCGTCGTGTCGCCGGGGGTCCCGCATCCAGCACTGACAGATGTGGGTTTTCACCCATCTCACACTCGGACCGTCTCCCCCGCAACCTTTGCGCATGAGAGGTGAACGGAAGCAGACTTACGTGCGCTTCCGCGACTACCTTCAGTCACAGCTGATGCTGTCGATGCCGGGCAAGCGCCGCTGCGGGCCCGCTTCACCATCGGCGACGGCGGGGTGGGCTGAGCCCCGAGCAGAGGACCTCTCCGGTCGGCCGGGCGCGACTTTCCCCGCCCGGCTTTGTCGTGCGATGTGCTCCGGCTTCGTAAAGTTGCACTCAAAACTGAATCGGGGGCAGGTGAGGGCCGCCGCGCCGCGAAATGCCCCCTCGGAAGATAGAATGCCGGGACGTTCACCGATCCACCGGAGGTGTGTCACACATGAGACCTGGTTTCCGCACACAGATGATCGTGGCAGTCGTCCTCGCCGGTCTGCTCACCGTGCCGGCCGTTGCTCAGCCACCACTGCTCAGTTCATCGGCCCCCGGCGCATTCGGGGTGCGCTACCTCGCCGACAGAGCGGTCGTCACTTACACGGTCGAAAAGCCTGAAGATTCTGACGCGGAAACTTTCACTCTGCGCGTCCGTCTGCCCGAGGAGGTCCGGTGGGGCTTTTTCGACCGCGAGCCGATTCCCGGCGACGAACTCGGCTGGGATGACGGACAGGCCGTCGTCGATGTGCCGTTTGGAAGCGCGCGCATGCATCTCGGCTGGGCCGGAGAGGCGAATCTTCCGCCCGAGGCCGCGGAGGTGCCCCTCGTGCTCGATGACGAGAGAGTCGGCTCGCTGACGGCCCGCTTCGACCTCGAGGGCATGCAGGCCGGAGGCGAGGTCCCGGCCGTCGGTCCGGGCATGGCCGACGTGAAGGTCGAGTTCACCGAGCCGGTGCGTCCGGACGCCGCGTCGCTGTCAGCCGGTGAGGACGCCGTGCAGAACTGGCGGTACGACGGACCCACGCTCGAAGCCCGTGAGCCCCTCCAGATCGGCCCGAACCCGCGCGTCTCGCTCAGAGTGCAGCAGCGCGGCCTTACCGCCAGCCCCGTCGAGCGCGTGGTATTCAGCAACGTCCGGTCACCCTCACCGGTCGCTCGGATCCCGGATGATGAGGCCCCGGAGGGCACGCTGGTTGAGGCCGAGGACTACGTCGACTTCACCGGCACCGAGCCGCAGGTCGACCCCGGCTCACATTACGACACACACGGCGGCGCGTGCATCTACAGCTTCCTCGGCGACGGCACCACGCTCACGTGGGAGTTCGACGTCCCCGAGGGCGGTCAGTGGGACCTCTACCTGCGCATCTCCTGCGGTGACGTGGGGGCATGGCGCGCCATCACCGTCAACGGCGAAACGCCCGAGGGCCTCGACCTGGTCGAACTTCCCGGAACCGGCGGATGGGGCCACACTGAAGGCGAATGGTGGATCGTCCGCGTCACCGGCGGCGACGACCTCCCGCCGGCGCTTGAGCTTAATGAGGGCGCCAACACCCTGACGATGACCGGGCTGCTGACCACGCACCTGAACATCGACTACCTGCTGCTGGTCCCGCACGAGTAGGAAGCGGACCGGCATGCCCGGCTGTGCAGGCGGGGCCTGAGCCGAAGACGCTCCGCCTGATATGTCGCCGGCGGACCGCTTGACACCCGCCCTGCGGGCAGCATATAATCAGCGCCAGTAATCGGCCTCCGCTCCGCGAATCCACGAGGCCGCGCCACAATCAAACAGGCATCAACCTCGCCACCGGCGGGGTCAAAGTGGCCGCGTGGCGGCCGTCGATCAGGAGGGTGATCCACGGTGATGCGCCAGAATCGAGGCTTTACGCTCATCGAGTTGCTTGTTGTGATCGCAATCATTGCGATCCTGGCGGCAATTCTCTTCCCGGTCTTCGCCCGTGCTCGGGAGAAGGCGCGCACGACAAGCTGTCTGAATAACGTGAGGCAGGTCGCTACGGCGTTCGCGATGTACCGAACCGACTACGATTCCCGGATGCCCATGGACTGGTACCAGTCGGAGGACAGCAATCGAGTCTACCGCTGGGTACACGCGATATACTCGTACGCCGGTTCGAACGACCAGATCTTCCAGTGCCCAAGCAGGCCCACGAGCACCGACGTGAACTGGAGCCCGCCCTACAACACCTTCGGCCCCTTCAGCTCATACTACTACTGCCACCACTTCCTTAGCACCGAGAGCGAGACGGATATCCGCGCTCAGGACACCATCATGATGATGGACGGATGGTTCTTCTCCGAGGACAACCGCGGTGACTGGATGATCGGGATGTTCAACTCCTGGCCAGACGTCGACTCCACCACCCTCACTCCGGCCGAGCACATGGCCGGGTGGGTCAACGGTGACACGGACGCCGACTACGTGAACGCGGAGATTCTGCGCAACATGAACCGCCACAACGACGGCGTCAACGCGGCATATGTTGACGGCCATGGCAAGTGGATCAACCGCGCGGAGCCGGCCGACTTCACGCCCGGCGCGTAGAAGACTCTCGTCTTAAGCCATGACAGGGCCGGGGTTTTCCGACCCCGGCCCTTTTTTTCGCTCCGCCGAATGTGCTCTCGCGCGACATCGGCGTTGGTCCCGCCGCCCTGGCGCGCATTGACAGGGCGGGGGGCTTATCTTATACTGACTGATATACTTTGCCTGGCTTCGGCCCCGTCTGATTTCCCTGTCTGTGCAGGCGCGTTCCAAGATGAAGGAGAGCTAATCAGCATGCAGGCACGCCCCAAGGTCTGGATACCGACCATACTCGGCATCTTCATTGTCGCGTTTCTCCTCGGCTTCGCTCCCATTCGCTGGGAGCGCGAAGCCGGCTTCGCCGTTGACAGCACCTTCGCGTTTGAGGTGCAGCAGCCACTGTACGATTCCCCCGGCGAGAGAGAAAGTGTGCGCGAGGAGATCACGCAACTGCTCGAGGACGCCGACACTCCCGAACCGGAGGTCGTCATCCGCGAGGAGACGCTCCTGAGCGTGGAGACCCCTGCCATCACGCAGGAGGAGGCCGACAGCCACGAGCAGATCGTCACCGAGGCACTCAGGGCTGAGTACGAGACGTTGCAGGCCACGCGGCTTCCCACCGAGGAGGAGCGCGAGGAGCCTGTCGCTACTTTCGGCCCACTGGGATTCTACACTCCCGCTCCACAGATCAACCTCGGACTTGACCTTCAGGGCGGCGCCCACGTCGTGCTGCGCTGCCTCTCGGAGGCGGAGATGACGTTCTCGCTCGCCGATGACGTTCCGATGGTCACCGACGCCGAGGCCGAGGACAGCGAGTACCGGGCCCCCTTCACCGAGGAGCAGCTTGTGTCGCAGATCCAGAGTCTGCTCGACCAACCGTCCGAGGACGACGGCGCGCGAGAGGCCGAGATCCAGGTCCTCGGCGGGAACCTTCTGGTCGTGACAACACGGCCGGAAGACGAAGCTCAGGCACAGGCGCAGCAGCGCGCCATCCAGGAGTTCCTCATCAGGAACTATCCCGGCGTGGAGGTCGAGGTCGGCCAGATGTCCGACGTTTACGTCGATGAGGAGACCGCCGACAAGGTCCAGTACATCATCGAACAACGCCTCTTCCGCCTCGGTGAGATTCGCGAGCCTGTGATTCAGAGGCAGGGCTTCGACCGGATCATCGTGCAGATGCCCGGTGTCCGGGATCCCGAGCGCGTGCTCGACATCCTCCAGAGCACCGCGATGCTGGAGTTCCGCCTGATCCCCGAGAATTACGAGCCCCTCGACACTCTCACCTACGAGGAGTGGCGGGACACCGCCACCGATGAGACGGTCTCGTGGGACCTTGTGCGTACACAGTCTTCCGTGGAGTTCACGGGCCGAGAACTCAAGCCGAATGCAAGCGTCCAGTCCGGTCAGACGGGCGACTGGGTGGTCGCGTTCGAACTCCAGGACAATCAAAAGGACGACTTCAACGAGTTCACCCGCCGCAACATCGGCCGCGTCATGGCCATCGTGCTCGATGAGGAGTGTCAGATGGCTCCGGTCATCCGCTCGGCGATCCCCGGTTCGGGTATCATCGAGGGGAACCTGTCCACCGACGAGGCCGGTGACCTGAAGCTGCTGCTCAACGCCGGTGCGCTTCCCGTGCCGCTCGAGATCGTGGAGAACCGCACCGTCTCGGCCACGCTGGGCCAGGATTCGATCAACCGAAGCCTCTACGCCGCACTCATCGGTTTCATCGCAGTCCTGATCTTCATGGTCGCCTACTACCGTCTCCCGGGCCTGCTCGCGGACTTCGCGCTGCTGCTTTACGTTGCGCTGGTGGTCGCGGTCACGGCCTACGCCGAGGTGACGCTGACACTGCCGGGGATTGCCGGACTGATCCTCACGCTGGGAACGGCGGTGGACGCGAACATCATCATCTTTGAACGCCTCAAGGAAGAGTTGTGGGAGCGCAAGACTCTGCGCTCGGCGGTCTCGGCCGGCTTCGACCGCGCCTGGACGGCCATCCTTGATGCGAACGTCACGACCCTGCTCGCCGCCGCAGTGCTCTACTGGCTTGGCACCAGTCTCATCAAGGGCTTCGCGATCATGCTCTTCATCGGCGTCATCTGCAGTCTCTTCACCGCCGTGACGGTCACGCGGTGGCTGCTTACGATGGTCGCCGAGACGCGATGGGCCCAGAAGCGCTCTCTCTACGGAGTCGGTGAGCGCTCCGAAGAGGCAGAGGAGACGCAGATGGCGTAGGCCGCATGCGCGCCGACACACAGACGACCAGCTCACGGACGCTCGTGTCACATAAGGAGGACAACTGGTGGATTTCTTCCGCAAGCAGAACTGGGACATCATGAAGTACACGTGGCTCTGGTTTACCATCTCCGGCATCCTCATTCTTAGCGGGATGGGTTTCTGGGCCGTTCGCGGCCTCAACTGGGGCATTGACTTCACGGGCGGAAGCCTGCTGCAATACGAATTTGAGCGTCCCCTGGTGACGGAGCCCGGCGAGGAGATCGCCGTCATCGAGCAGACCCGTGAGATGCTCGAGCAGATGGGGCTCGGCCGCAGTCAGATCCAGGTCGCTGATGACAATCAGCTTTTCCTCCGCACCCCGGAGGTGGAGAATGACGAGGAGGCGCGCGAGCGCGATCAGGCGATCGAGGGTCGTCTCGCCGAAATCTTCGGCGACCGCGGTGGTGAGATCTCCAGCCTCGGCCGACAGACGGTCGGGCCGGTCATCGGGGAGATGCTCACCCGCTCGGCGATCGAGGCCCTTGCGCTCGGTGTCGTGCTGATTCTGATATACATCACCGTGCGCTATGAGTTCCGCTTCGCAGTCTCCGCCGTCATCGCTCTGCTGCATGACACGGCCCTGCTGCTCGGCGCTCTCGCGATGCTGCAGACCGAACTGAACAGTTGGCTGGTGGCGGCTATCCTGACGGTCATCGGGTACTCGATCAACGACACCGTGATTATCCTTGACCGGATTCGGGAGAATCGCGGCCTCCACCGCCGCGCCCCGCTCGACAGCGTCGTCAACGCGAGTCTGCTTCAGACCATGGCCCGCTCGATCAACACCGGCGTTACGACGTTGTTCACGCTCATCGCGCTCTTTCTCTTCGGCGGCGCGACCATCGAGGGCTTTGCCCTTGCGCTGATCATCGGAGTCGCCGCAGGGGGCTACTCGTCGATCTTCACCGCCAGCCCCGTCGTGGTGACGTGGTACGACATCGCCGACCGGCGTAAAAGCCGCGGCCGCGAACCGGCGCGCCGAAAGAAGACGGGCGCCGCGTCGAAAGCCGCTGTCAGCGCGGCGAGCGCCGCTGAGGAGCAGGCCGATGAGAGCGACGAGACACGGCCCACGATGCGGGAGACCATGAAGGAAGCCGAACGCGCTGCACAGGAGGAGAAGCGGCGCAAGCGGCGTGAACGGCGCAAGAAGAGGGATGACAGGAAGAGCGGCCGACAGCCCAAGAAGCGCTTCTGACGCGCGAGGAAGAGAGCGGATGCGAGAGAAGATCCTGACAATACTGACCGGAGAGGGCCGGCTCCCTGACGAGGACATCGCCGAACGCCTCGGCGCTGAGCCCGAAGAGGTCGCGCGAACGATCGCCGAGATGGAAAGCGACGGCACCGTGCTCGGCTACCGGGCGCTGGTTGACTGGTCGAAGGCCGACGTGGAGCGCGTTTTCGCGTACATACTCGTGGAGGGCACGCCGCAGCACGGCGTCGGCTTCGACGAACTTGCCGAGCACATAGCGCGCTTCGATGAGGTCCACTCGATCCACCTCACCTCGGGCCTGTCGGACCTGACCGTGGTGGTCGAGGGCCGCGACTTCCGCGACATCGCGCGATTCGTCGCGGAGAAGCTCGCCCCGTCATCGGGCGTCACCGGCACCTCAACTTCTTTCGTTCTCAAGACGTACAAGCTCGAGGGTCGGCTGATGGGCGAGCAGCCCTCCAGCCGCCGACTGGCGGTGTCGCCGTGACTGCGAAGCAGCAGACCGATCGCATCTCCCGCCTCGCCCGCGACCTGCGGCCGTCCGGCATACGCGAGTTCTTCGACATCGTGGTCGGGATGGATGACGTCATCAGCCTTGGGGTCGGGGAGCCGGACTTCCCAACGCCCTGGCGAGTTTGCGACGCAGTGATCGAGTCGCTGCGGCATGGCGCCACCTCGTACACCTCGAACCTCGGCATGCTCGAGCTGCGCGAAGAGATCGCGGCATATCTCGAGCGCAAGTTCGACGTGAGCTACGATCCGGAGACGCAGATACTCGTCACCGTCGGCGCGAGCGAGGCGGTTGACCTCGCGATGCGGGCGCTTCTGAACCCGGGCGACGAGTTCCTGGTGACCGATCCGTCCTACGTCTCGTACGCACCGTGCGTGGAACTCGCTCACGGCCGCCCCGTCACTGTGCCGACCGATCTCGACCACGAGTTCCGCATCCAGCCCGGACCGCTCGCCGACGCGTGCTCCGAGCGGACCCGAGGCGTACTTTTCTGCAACCCGTCCAACCCCACCGGCGCGGTCATGCGCCGCTCGCACCTCGAGGGGGTGGCCGAGGTCGCGCGTGAGAAGGACCTGCTGGTCATCTCCGACGAGATCTACGCCGAACTCACCTACGAGGGCGACCACTGCGCGTTCTCCTCGCTGCCGGACATGTACGAGCGCACATTGCTGCTCAACGGCTTCTCCAAGGCCGACGCGATGACCGGCTGGCGCGTCGGCTACGCCTGCGGTCCCAGCGACATCATCGAGGCGATGACGAGGATGCACGCGTATACCACGATGTGCGTGCCGATCATGGGCCAGCTTGCGGCGATCGAGGCGCTTCGCCGCGGCGCCGACGACCGGGCGCGGATGGTGGCGGAGTACGATCAGCGACGCCGTGTGTTCGTCAACGGGCTCAACCGCATCGGCCTGTCGTGCTTCGAGCCGATGGGCGCGTTCTACGCATTCCCCTCGATCGCCAGCACGGGCCTGACCTCCCAGCAGTTCGCCCGGACGCTGCTTGAGGATCAGCGGGTGGCCGTCGTGCCCGGCGATGCCTTCGGCGAGGCGGGCGAGGGCCATGTGCGCTGCAGCTACGCCAGTTCGATCACCGACCTGCGTGAGGCGCTGAGCAGGATGGAGACGTTTCTCGGCCGCCTCGAAGCCGGGGAGGTCACGCCGGACCAGTGAGCGATCAGGCTTCGGACGCTGCCGAAGTGCGCGAGAGCCCCGAGGTGCCACCCACCCGGACTGTCCTCGCTCTCACGTGGCCGAAGATCGCGCTTGCGATCGTGGCCGGCGGCATGTTGTTCGCCGCCTTCCCACCTCTCGACCTCGGCCCTGTCGCGTGGTTCGCGCTCATCCCCTTCTTCTTTGCGCTCACGCAGGTCCGACCGGTGGGCGGAGCGATCCTCGGCGTCCTCTTCGGATTCACATTCCTCGGACTCTACGCGGGCTTCATGCTCGGCTACGGCTTCCTCGCGTGGTTCGCCAGTGTCGGCTTCCAGGCGCTTTTCTTCGGTCTCTTCGGCCTGGTGGCCGCACTCTGC
Source organism: Armatimonadota bacterium (assembly GCA_046540615.1). GTDB lineage: Bacteria > Armatimonadota > Zipacnadia > Zipacnadales > UBA5352 > UBA5352. Next base: position 10,572 of record JBKHFA010000004.1, read on the forward strand.
AACAAGTCCGGGCACCCGGGCCTGCGGGCTCTCGCGGTCGCCAGCGCGTGGACTCTCGTGGAGATGTTCCGCGGAGGCATCGGCGGCCTCGGCTTCACGGTCGGGAACCTCGGATACACGCAGCACGATCAGCTTCCGCTCCTGCAGGCCGCTTCGATGTTCGGGCACTTCGGCATCGGTCTGATCATCGCGTTCGTCAACGCCGCGGTGGCCCAGGCCGTGCTCGGCGTCGCGCCGGGCATCTTCATCCGCCCGCGCATGAACCCACGCTGGTTCGCGAACATGGCCGCGAAGGCCGCCCTCGCAAGTTACGTCGTCGCACTGCTCGTCTTCATCTGGGGCGCGCTCATCATGCGCTTTTCCGAGGAGACGGGAGCGGCCCCCATCGAGGTCGCCGCGGTGCAGGCGTCGCTCTCGGACATCGAGGGAGCCAGCGCCGACCGCGCCGAAGAGGCGTTCGAGGTCTACGCCACGCTCTCACGCACCATCCCCGATGACGTGCAGGTCATCGTCTGGCCCGAGACGGCCATCCCGGTGGCGCTTAATCTCGACGAGACGTGGTCCGAGAGGATCGGCGAACTCGCCATCGAGAAGTCGGCGTGGATCGTGACCGGCGCCTACCACGTCAGCGACGGGGGTGTGTACAACACACTCTTCACATTCTCACCAGAGGGCGAGATGACCGACACGTACTCGAAGGTCATCCTCGTGCCCTTCGGCGAGAGCGTCCCGTGGGCCGACCGCTTCCCGTGGCTGCGCAAATTCGCATTGCGCAGCGTGGACTTCTCACCGGGCGAAGAGCACAGGCTGCTCAGCCTCGGCGACCACGAGGGTGGGCCGCTGATCTGCTTCGAGGCGCTCTTCCCGCATGCGTTGCGCATCAATACTCGCCTCGGGGCCGACTTCATCGTGATCGGCACCAGCGACGCGTGGGCCGCCGACACGTATGAGATCGAGCAACATTCCGTCACCGCGCCGCTGCGCGCGGTCGAAAGCCGCCGCTACGTCATCCGCGCGGCAAGCTGGGGCCGCTCGCAGATCATCGCGCCGGACGGCGAGGTGCTCGCGGACGCGCCTGTCGGCGAACCGGGCGTCGCGTGGCATGAGATTCGGCCGCGGACGGAGCTTTCGACGTATCACCGCTGGGGCGACCTGCCGCTGCAGATTCTCTGCGGCGCGCTGCTGTGGTTCGGTCTGCTCGGCCTCCCGAGGAAGCCCGTGGAGGAGCCGGAAGGCGAACAATGATGTTTTCATGCGGAAAGCGCGATGAGCGCGGAAATGAGCAGAGCTGAGATGAAGCCACGGATCGGCGTGGTGTGCAATTACTCGGACGACGACTCCGGCCCGTTCGCCGAGCGCCAGCAGGTAAATCAGCCCTACCTCGACTGCGTCAGCGAGGCCGGCGGCGCCGCGCTGCTCATTCACGACTGCGCAGACGATGAGATCACCGCGCTGCTTGAACTCTGCGACGGCCTGCTGGTCACCGGCGGTCCGGACCTCGACCCGCGCGCATACGGGCGCCAGCCGCACGCGAAGCTCGGATCCGTGAGCCCTCGCCGCGACCACCTCGACGCGGTCGCGGTGCGCTACGCGCTCGACCGCCCCGACCTTCCCGTGTTCGGCATCTGCCGCGGCATCCAGGCCATCAACGTCATCGGCGGAGGCTCGCTGGTTCAGGACGTGCAGAGCGAGGTGCGGGGGGCGCTCAAGCACAGGCAGAAAGCGCCTCGCTGGTTCGGAACGCATGATATTGAGGTCGCCGAGGACAGCCTGCTTGCGGAGATCGTCGGTGCGGGGCGCCTCTCGGTCAACAGCTATCACCACCAGGCGGTGGACGATGTCGCGCCCGGCTTCGAGGTAGTCGCCCGCAGTGAGGATGGCGTCGTCGAGGCGATCGAGCGACAGGAGGCGCGCTTCTGCCTCGGCGTGCAGTTCCACCCCGAGGCGATGGCCGATCGCGACGAGACGCTCATGGGCATCTTCACCGCATTCATCGACGCCTGTCGCTGAAGCTACTGCTTTTTGACCGTCACATTCCAGCCCGAATGCGCGTGGTAGGTCTGCCGGTCGCCGCCCGCCCAGGTGATCTCCACCGAGACCGGGCCGTCGTAGTCGCCGAGGCCGAAGTGCAGAACCATCTCGTTCTGATTCCCCTCGCCCGTTGACGACTCCACCTGTCGGGTCAGCGTCCTCTCCCCCATCGTCACCCGCGCGGTCGCTCCGATCGCCGATCCGGGCCCCTCCAGCTTCACCCGCAGGAAGTTCCCGCCCTCGGTACGATTCTCGTAGAGCTTTCCGCCGGTGAGAAGATCGAGGTCGCCGTCCCTGTCGTAATCCGCCCATGCGGCCTGATAGGTCTTCACCGCATTGATTCCGGCCACCTCGGTGACATCGCGGAACGACCAGTCCCCATCATTGAGGTAGAGGACGCTGTGGTCGCCGCCGTAGACCGTCGTGAAGTAGAGGTCGAGGTCGCCGTCGTTGTCTGCGTCGGCGAGCGCCGGACTCGCGTAGGACTCCTGCCACGTGAGTCCCGCCTCCGCGCTCATATCCTCGAACGCCCAGTCCGGCGCGCCGGTGTTGCGCAGAAACTGCGGGCGGTCCTGGTAGTCGGGCGGATGGCTGAAGTTGCCGACGAAAAGGTCGATCCGCCCGTCGTCATCGAGGTCGCCCCACGCCGAGCCGATCGTATGCCCGCTGACCGGGTAGCGCACGCCCATGTAGTCGATCGGGCTCTTCGCAACCCCGGCCACTCCGCGCTCGGCGGCAACGTCGGTCATCGGCGCCTCGCCGGTGTTCAGCCACAGCACGTTCGGCTGCAGACGGTAGTTCGAGACGTAGACGTCGGCGTCGCCATCCTCGTCGAAGTCCGCCGCAGTGACACCCCGGGCGGAGAGCTTGTCCTCGTCGCTGCTGTGCCACGCGAGGGTGAAGCTCCCGTCGCCCTCGTTGATCAGAATCGCGTCGAGGTAGATTCGGTCCTCCCACTTCTCATACCCGCCGATGTAAAGATCCAGCAGGCCGTCGGCGTTGAGGTCCACCCAGCATGACCCGCGGGAGTTGACGACGGGAATCTCCGGGAGGCCCTCTGAGCGTGCGAACGTCCCGTCGCCGTTGTTGATCGCGAGCGCGAAGCTGGAGCCGAAGGTGAAGAGATCGAGGTCGCCGTCATTGTCGCAGTCGCCCCAGGTGCCGCTCATCGCCCCGACACCCTCGGGAAGGGCGACCTGCTCGAATCGTTCGCCCTCGAGGTTGCGGAAGAGCGCGTCGCCGATCAGCACATCCACCCATCCGTCGCCATCGTAATCTGCCCACGCCGCCTGTCGGCCACCGCTGAGACCCACGTCCTCGGTGACATCAACGAAGACTGGATCGGCCGACAGGGGAAGACCGAGCGCCGACAGCAGCAGGGCGGCGACCAGCATCACGGAGAGCGCGGGACGCATGAAGAGATCCTCCGGAGGGCGGCGAGGTGGCGCGACGCGTTCAGGGCATCCCCGCCTGGTGAAGCTCGTAGAACGTGTTGCTGACCTTCTTAACGTAGCTCTGCGTCTCGCGGATATTCGGCACGCAGTGCCCCGCGCGCTTCACGGCGTTCGGCCCGGCGTTGTAACACGCGAGGGCGAGGATGACGCGTTCGTAGTTCGATCGGTCGCGGTACTTCCCAAGCTGCTCGGCGAGGTAGCGCGTGCCACCGTCGATGTTCTGCTGCACATTGCGGGGATTGACGCCGAGCCCGCGGGCCGTCCCTGGCATCAGTTGCATGAGCCCGATCGCCCCGGCGTGAGAGACGCAGGCCGGGTCGAACCACGACTCCCACTTGATCAGCGCGAAGATCAACGTGTGATTGACGTCGTACTCCTGCGCATAGTGCAGGACCCATCGCACAATGTCACGGGCCTGCTGGTCGGTCAATTTCGAGTTCAGGTCCAGCACCCACGTCTTCCAGACCTCGACGGCATCTGTCTGCACAGTCTCCTGCGCGGCAGGTCGCGGAAGCTGCGAGGGCGTCGAGGGCAGATCGTCAGGCGCCTCGGAAGGGCCCGCATCCTCATCCCCCTCGATCAACCCGGGCTCCTGCTCCTCGCACTCGTCCTCCCCCGCCTCAGGCGCATCACGAGGCAGGTCCCACTCGTGGACCCACGACTCAAGTGTGAGGTCGTCTGATGACGAGCGACCGCCCGTGCTGGCGATCACGGCAATGCGGGCGCCGACAGCGAGGGCGTCAATCTCCTCATCGGCGCGAAGGGCCACGTTCGACCCGTCATCGAGAGTCATCATCAGGGTCCGCGGGGAGCCGCTACGCAGTGAGGGGGCGGAGAACGCCTTGCCGCTGATGTCGCCAACAAGTTCGACGTGCGCGAAGTCGCCGGTGCCAAGAATCTGCCTGAGGCTGGTGCGTGAAGACGCCTCGGCGGGCGCGAGCGTCTCGCGCGCGGCGAGGTAACCAGCGGACGGGTCATCGTGCGCGCACACGGTCGATGCGATCATCAGGAGGAGGCAAAGCGATGGTAGCGCCGGACGGATCATCTGTCTTCCCACTTCTCCCACGCCACGATCTCAAGTGCGTCAGGGACCTGGCACCCGAGCAGCATCGGCGCCACTCGTCGCAGGCTCCTTCGTCGATCGGCGAATTCGTCGCCGGCTCCGAGCATCAGGCGCGCACACTCCTCAAGGCCGACGATGCCGCCCTCGACGACCGCAACGTCAGGCCGTCGAGTGAGTGCCTGCCCGCCGAGCATCACCTGCGAGCAGATAATGAAAACGGCCGCGCAGAAGGGCCTGCGCGGCCTCGCAGAATCCGCGTTGACCCGCATTCGGATGGCAGGCCTGCGGCAGTATAATTGCTGGTACGCCCACGGGGAGTCGAACCCCGGCCCCCGGGCTGAGAACCCGGTATCCTGACCACTAGACTATGGGCGCACCTTTGCGCAGCGGTTGGTAATATACCATCTCCGAGAATTGCTGTCAAGGATCATTTTCGACGTACTTCGACGGACAGCCTCCTCAGGCACCTTTACCCCGAAAAGTCGCGGGCTCAGTCGTCGAATCGCCCGAAGACCGCCTCGTGCCGGCGCTGCTCGGGGGCGTCTTCCATGATTCGCATCGGCAACTCCAGCATGTGCCGCTCCGGGCGCGCGCAGGAGGTGTCATCGCAGGGCTGAGCGGTGAGCGTCAGGCGCAACGGGGCATTCCCCTCGGCCGCATCCGGCAGCACCTTCACCCGCGCTCGCAGCCACACCTCGCCCTCGTACACCGCCAGCGGGTCATCGCTGAAGGCCGGCCGAATCTCGACCGGCTCCGGGTAGTCCGCGTGCATCAGCGCATATCGCGCGCTCTCATCGAGCGACAGTTCCACCCCCTCGAGATGCTCCTGCAGGGGCTCATGAGCGTTGACATGCCAGCCGTCCTCGATGGTAAGGCGCACCGCGACCTCTACCTCGTCGCCGGCGTCTGCGACCCGGCCCGACGCCCACGCCTCCACGGTGACCGGGCCGCGGCTGGTCCGCGCGTCAGGCTCAGGCTCCGCGCGGGTCTCCACGGTCTCAGCCGACTGCCGCGCCCCGGCCAGGTCGAGGAATCGCGCCGCCGCGCGCAGCATCGTCTCGGTGGATGTCGGCGCATTCTGCATCGCCGAGGAGAACACCCGCAACGTTCGTTCCGCCGCCTCCGCGTGTTGCGACTCGCCGCTCGCAGCCGCCAGGCGCGCGAGCGCCAGCGCCGCCATCGCGTTCCCGGACGGAATCGCCTGATCGAAGGGGCGCTTCACCCGCGCAAGCAGTCCCTCGCTGTCCTCCGCGGTGAAGAAGAACCCGCCCTGTCCATCATCCTCGAAGAGACGCAGCATGTCATCGACAAGCGATCGCGCCTCGCCGAGCCAGCGTTCGTCCGCGTTTGCCGCGTGCAGGTCAAGCAGCCCCACGGTGAGGAATGCGTAGTCGTCGAGGTACCCCGGTTGCTTCGCCACGCCATCGCGCCAGACGCGCAGCAAGCGGCCGTCCGCCCGCATCTCGCGAAGAATGAAATCCGCCGCGTCGGTGGCGGCGTCGAGGTAGAGCGGATCGTCGAAGACGCGTCCGGAGGTGGCCAGTCCAGAGATCATCAGCCCGTTCCATGCGGCCAGCACCTTCTCATCACGATGCGGCCAGACACGCGCGTTGCGGTGCTCGAGAAGCTGATCCTTCATCTGCTGCAGGAACGGCCACAGTTCCTCACTGTCCAGCCCGCGGCGGCTCAGGTGCGGAATGTTCAGCCCCGACTTCCGTCCCGTGACCTCGTCGGCGAAGTTCCCGTCCGGCTTGATGCTCAGCAGGTCGCAGGCCAGCGACCCCGCCTCCTGCCCGAGCACCCCGATGACCTCATCGCGATCCCACAGGTAGAACTTGCCCTCGACGCCCTCGCTGTCGGCGTCGAGCGCGGAGTAAAAGCCCCCCGCATCATCGGTCATCTCCCGGAGGACCCAGTCGCAGATGCCGCGGGCCGCGATCTCGTACTCTCGCGAGCCGGTCACCTCATGCGCCAGCGCATAGACCGCGGCGAGTTGGCCGTTGTCATAGAGCATCTTCTCGAAGTGCGGAACCAGCCAGTATTCATCGGTGGAGTAGCGGTGGAAGCCGCCGCCGACCTGATCGTGGATGCCGCCGCGGGCCATGGCGTCGAGCGTCTCGGTGGTCATCGCCAGCGCGCGCTCGCTGCCGGTGCGCCGGTGCTCTTCGAGCAGCAGGCGCAGCGAGGTATGCGGCGGGAACTTCGGCGCGCCACCGAAGCCGCCGTAGCGTTCGTCGAAGCGGTCGGAGAGCGCCTCCAGCGCCCCCCGCAGCAATGCCTCATCCAGCGGGACAGGCGCGTGCTCGCCGAGGCTCGCCGAACTGCGGATACGCTGCCGAAGCTGATTCGCCTGCGCCTCGACGTCCGCGCGTTTGTCCTGCCAGATCTCCGCGAGTTGAGTGAGCAACTCTCCGAATCCCGGCATCCCGCCGCGCCCCTCGGGCGGGAAGTACGTTCCGGCATACCACGGACGGCGGTCGGGGGTGAGCCAGACGGAATTCGGCCAGCCGCCGCGGCCGGTCAGAAGCTGTGTGGCGGTGATGTAGATCTCATCGATGTCAGGCCGCTCTTCACGATCCACCTTGATCGGCACAAAGTGCTCATTGAGGATCGCGGCGATCTCATCGCTCTCAAACGACTCGCGCTCCATCACATGACACCAGTGGCACGTGGAGTACCCGACCGACAGAAAGACGGGCCGATCAAGCTCCTCGGCGCGCGCAAACGCCTCGTCGGACCACGGCCACCACTCCACGGGGTTGCGCGCGTGCTGCAGCAGATAGGGGCTGCTCTCGAAGATCAGGCGGTTGAACTCGTCACCGCCATCGGGGGGAAGCTGCTCGATCTCGTCGCGTGACGGAAGGTCCTGCATCATCATCTCCACCTCACCACGTATCCTCAGATGATCGTGCGCGGGCGGGCTTGCGGCGAACCGAGCACGGCGTGCGGAGGAGGGCCTCCGCACCTCGGGTGATTCGACCCGCGCAATCTCCGGCTCAGGCCGCCTTTGCCGTCCGGAGGTCGGGTGTGCCCACGCCCGACGCCGGCAATCAGTCTCTGCGCACGACCTCTGCGGCCGCCTCCGCCATCGCCCGCCCCATCTCCTCGCATGAGGCGCGCCCGCCCATGTCCGGCGTCCGAACCTCACCCGCCTCCACCACTTCGCGCACGCCCGCCTCCACGGCCCTGGCCGCCGCATGCTCGCCAAGGTCATCGAGCATCATCGCAAGTGTAAGGATCGCCGCGGTGGGATTCGCGATGTCCCGCCCGGCTATGTCGGGCGCGGAGCCGTGGCACGGCTCGAACATCGCGGGCCAGTTGCCGTCGCCGAGGTTCGCGGAGGGCGCGAAGCCGAGGCCACCAAGGAGCGCGGCCGACAGGTCGGTGAGAATGTCGCCGAAGAGATTCGGCGCCACCACCACGTCGAGTTCCTGCGGACTGCGCACCATCCGCATCGCCAGCGCATCAACGTTATTCCACTCGGCCTCCACGCCGGGATACTTCGCGGCAACCTCGTCGAAGACGTCGTTCCACAGCGTCATCCCGTGCGGCATCGCGTTGGCCTTGGTCGTGCTCGTGACGCGCCGGATGCCGTCACGCTCCTCAGACAGCCGGAACGCGCGGTCGATGACGCGCCGGCATCCCGCCTCGCTGAAGACGCCGGTCTGCAGCGCGATCTCCTCCGAGCGCTGCCACGTCTCACTGGAGGCGACGAGCGTCTCGACATTCGGATCGTCCACGGCGTAGCGCCCGCCGAAGCCCGCGTACATTCCCTCGGTCGCCTCGCGGACCACTACGAAGTCTACCTCGTCAGCCGGCGGCGCGACGAGCGGATAGGGCGCGCCCTTGAGCGGCCGCACCGGTCGGATGTTGGCGTAAAGATCGAAGCCGAAGCGAATCGCGAGCACCGTGCCGCGGACCGCAATCTCCTCGGGCACCATGCACGGGTCTCCCACCGCGCCGAGGTAGATTGCATCGAAGCGGGACAGCCGCTCGATCGCGTCGGGCGGCATCATGTGCCCGTGTCGCTGATAGAAGTCGCAGCCCCACGGGAAGCGCTCAATCTCGTACTCAACCCCGGCCGCGCCGGCAACCGCCTCCATCACCCGCAGGCCCTCGTCCACGACCTCCGGGCCGATCCCGTCGCCCTCGATCACCGCGATTGCATACCCGCTCATCTCGTCCCTCACATGTTGTCCGAGATCTGATAGTTGGGCGCTTCCTCGGTGATCGTGATGTCATGCGGGTGGCTCTCATGCATACCCGCGGCGGTCACGCGGATGAACTTCGCCTCGGTTCTGAGCGCCTCGATGGTCTGCACGCCGCAGTAGCCCATGCCCGACTGCAATCCGCCGACAAGCTGGTGGACGACGGCGGACAGTGAGCCCTTGTAAGGCACGCGGCCCTCGAGGCCCTCGGGAACAAGCTCCTCTTCGCTCACTACGTCGCACTGGCCGTAGCGGTCGCGGACACTCGCGCGGTCCTTCATCGCCGCGATCGATCCCATCCCGCGGTACTCCTTGTACGTCCTGCCGCGGTAGAGCACGGTCTCGCCGGGGCTCTCCTCGGTCCCTGCCAGCAAAGAGCCGATCATCACGCAGTCGGCGCCCGCCGCGATCGCCTTGGTGATGTCGCCGGAGTAGCGGATACCTCCGTCGGCGATCAGCGAGATCCCGAGCTTCTTTGCGGCCTCCGCACAGTCATTGATCGCCGTCACCTGCGGGACGCCGGCGCCCGCCACGATGCGCGTTGTGCAGATCGAGCCAGGGCCGATGCCGACCTTCACAGCATCCGCCCCCGCCTCGACAAGCGCTTCGGTCCCCTCGGCCGTGGCGACGTTCCCCGCGATGACCTGCAGGTCGGAGAACTCCTGCTTGAGAGACCGGACCGTCTCGATGACCATCGTGGAGTGCCCGTGCGCCGAATCGATCACGATCACGTCCACACCACGGTCCACCAGCATGCTCGCTCGTGTCCGGGCGTCATCGCCGACACCGACGGCCGCTCCTACGCGAAGACGGCCGTGCTCGTCCTTGCAGGCGCCGGGGAACTGCGCCACTTTCTCAATGTCTTTGATCGTGATAAGGCCGCGGAGGTATCCTTCGTCATCCACCACCGGCAGCTTCTCAATCCGGTGTTCGTGCAGGATCGACTTGGCCTCATCAAGCGTCGTCCCCTCCGTGGTCGTGACGAGGCCCTCGCGCGTCATCGCGTCCTCGACCCGCTTGTCAAGCTCCGTCTCGAAGCGCAGATCGCGATTCGTCAGGATGCCGAGCAGCTTATTGTCGGTGGTGGTGATCGGAAGGCCGGAGATATGATACTCCGCCATGATCTCCAGCGCCTCGCGCACCGTCTGGTCGGGGCCGAGAGTGATCGGATCGATGATCATCCCACTCTCCGATCGCTTGACCCGGTCCACCTCGACCGCCTGACTCTCAGGCTCCATGTTCCGATGGATGATGCCGATCCCGCCCTCTCGCGCCAGCGCGATCGCGAGGCGCGACTCGGTCACACGATCCATCGCGGCGCTCGCAATCGGAATGTTCAGCGGGATGCGCGGCGTAATGAATGTGTCAACCGACACGTCATACTTGTCTGTCTCGGCCTTTGAGGGCATCAGCAATACGTCGTCAAAGGAGAGACCTTCCTTGTCAAATCGCCCCTCCATCTCGTCACCTCCGTGTATTCCTGTCAACGCCCCGCGGGCGGATGATGCCGCTGACGGCATCCCGCCCGCGACGCGATCAAATCTGCTGTGAAAGACTCAAGTTACGCCAGATCAGCCCCTGATAGTGGCCCGGATCGTTGAGAAACTCGAAACGCTCCGGCTCCGAAGCACATGCCTGATACATCGGCGTGTCCCACGTCAGCCCCAACTCAGGCACCTCCTGCACCTCCGCCCAGCGTACCGCCGCCACGCCCTGCGCGTAGGCTTTGTTCTCAAGGTAGCTGGGCTCACCTTCGTCATCGACCACGTACCACGAGAAGCCGCGTCCGTCCTCAACCGTCCCGTAGAACGAACTGAAGCGGCTGCTCACCCAGTTGCTCATAAGCAGCGGCTCATCGCCGGTGTTCACCGTCACGTGCCCGTAGCCGGGCGGCATGATGACCTTCTGCCCGGCCTTCACCCGACACATGATGACATCCTGCACACTGACCTCCTCGGGGGAGGCCGCGTAGTTGTCAACCATCTGCATGACGTAGAGCGCCTCGCCGTGCAGCACCTCGTACACCTCCGGGAACGCAAGCTGCGTTCCGGGAATCTGCGGGTGATAATGCCCCGATGTCTTCATGAACTCCGGCCCGAGCGTGATCGACCGAAAAGCACTCAGATCGTAACGCAAATGATGCGCCTCGTAAAGCGCCGCATCCTCGGGCATCCCGGCGTGACGGTACATCCAGTATATCACGTCCGGCCCCTCGGCATCAGGGTCCAGCAGGACCGGCCGCAGCGCGTCAAGCTCCCGCGTACTGTACTGCGGCATTCGCATCTGCGGCCCGAATGACACGTCCACCGTCTCCGTGTCGAACTTCAGTTGATAGCCTGCAAGATCGCTCAGGTCAATCATCATCACACGCCGTCCCCTCATCCATCCTGCTCAAGGCTCACAGCGGGCGCCGACGCCCTTCATTGCAACTGTGGCGGCGCCGATCACGCCCGCATCGTATCCAAGCTCCGCTTCGACGATCTCTGTCCCTGCCGCCAGCCCGAACGCGTGGGCCCGGAATGAGTCTCGCACTCGCCCGAGGAACACCTCGCCACGGTCGATCACCCCGCCACCGACCACGATCCGCTCGGGATCGAGCAGGTCGGCCGCGTTGGCAAGCGCCAGCCCGAGCCATCTCCCGGCCTCACCGACGGCATCTTCGGCCAGCGCATCGCCTTCCCGCGCTGCCTCCCCGACGCGCGCCCCGGTGATCTCCTCGCGCGGAAGCTCCGCGAGAACGCTCACCGCGCCCTCCACCCCAAGCAACGCCCGCGCGCGCCTGGCGATGGCCGTTCCCGAACTGAGCGCCTGCACACAGCCTCGCTTGCCACATTCACACAGCGGACCGTCGGGACACACGACCATGTGCCCGATCTCCCCGGCGCTTGAATTCGCCCCGAGGTGCAGGTGGCCGTCGAGGATCACCGCCCCACCGACGCCCGTGCCCACGTTGACGTAGAGCAGGCTGCTCGCACCGCGTCCGGCCCCGAATGTCGCCTCCCCCAGCCCCGCCGCATCGGCGTCATTCGCCAGCCAGGTGACGACGCCGAGGCGTTCCGCCATCAGTCGTCCCAGCGCCATCCCCTCCCAGCCCGTGCTGAGAAACGATGCGCGCACCTCACCGGTGCGCGTGTCCACCGGGCCACCGAAGCCGATCCCCGCAGCGCCTGGCGCGCTGCTCTCCGCATCCGCCTGCACCTCGCCCGCCAGGGCAACCAGCCTGTCGATGGTCTCGTCGGCGGACGGCAAAGCGTCACACCTGCGCAGCGACAGAACGCCACCCTCGGAAGTTACGAGCGCCGCGCTGATCCGGGTGTTTCCGACATCGAGACCGAGGAAAGTCGTCGCCGGGTCCTCCCAACCGTCGCGGTAGAACGCAAAGCAGATGGAGCCGCTGGCCCCATCGCATGTTTCGCCTCATGCACCGTGGAAACCTCTCCGACCTTCGGTCAACGCGCGACAACGACCCCGCGATCGCCCTGGCGGAAGTCCTCCCCCGCGATCGGCTCGGCGTGCAGCGCCGTCAACCTCGATGTCTTCACATCAACCGTCCCGATCGCCTCTGCGCCTGTCCTCGCACGGCGGTAGATCAGCAGCTTCGATCCGGGCCTGATGCGGTCCTCACGCGGGCCATCCATCATCACGCGCCCGTCCGGCAGCGTCGCGACCACCACTGCGGAGAGCGGGTCGAAGGATGTAAGCTCGCGGACGGCGTCGGCGGCCGCCTCCATCAAGGCCCGATCCACCGCCTGACCCAGCACTTCGCCACTCTCCCGCCGCGCGGACGCAACTCCGCGCGACCTCGCAATCCGACTGCCACCGAGGGTCTCCACCAGTTCAACACTGAGGGTCACCTGCGCAACCCCGCGGTCGCGATTCACCGCAAGATTCTTCACCGACCCGGTCACCGCCAGCGGCGCGTCGGCGCGATGTCCCAGCATCTGCAGGTAGCCCACCGCGAAGGGAGGCCGCGCCTCCTCCGCCTCACACAGTCGCAGCAGCCAGCCGGCATCGACCAGTTCCCACGGGCCCTCCGCCTCAAGCGCCGTCCAGACCGCGTCGCTCGCCCGGCGCCCGATCAGCCGATCGGGCGTCTCCTGCGGCTCCATGAAAGCAAAGACCGCCACTCGCGGAGTTGGCGGCGGCGTTCGCTCCTGCGCGCTCACCGCTCCCGCCGCGGCAAGCAGCGCCAGAGTCAGGAGCGCATGACGTACCCTCACATCAAGTCCGCTTCTCAATGCACTCAATCCTGCTCACCGGCCATCTCAACCACGGATCTGCCATCCCGCTCAGTGACGGTCAGCCCTGCGGCCTCAGCGACCGCGCGCAACCCGGCCGCCGCGGGCACCGGGTCGTCAGCGCGCGCGGTCACGGTCGCCTCGCCAACACCCGGATCAACGATCACACTCATGCCCGACTGCCTCGTCACCTCGGAGACCGCCTCACGGATCGGCACGCCCACGAAGTCAAACTGCACCGGTCGCTCGGCCGGCGCGACCGGCTCAGTGAAATCTCCCATCCTCACGTCAAGCTGCGTGTCCACGATCGGATCGGTGCTGCGAAGACGCAGGGTGATCGACTGCGCCCCCGTCTCGCGCGAGAGCATCCGCACACTCAGCACCATCTGCTGCCCGGCCGTCAGCGGCCCGTCGAAGACCACTCCGCCCTCCTCAAGCCCGATGAGTTCGAGGTCATCCGACCCTGCGACCGTCACACGCGCGCGCGCCACGTCCGCCTCGGTCTCCAGCCGGATCGTTGCCGGCAGGACCGTCCCCGTCACCTTCTCATGCGGCGGCGTGACCCCCACCGTGAAAGGCGTCCCCTCTCCGACACGCGCGCTCGCAGCACCCTCGCCCGCGTCGAGGTACATCGGGCCGGGGACCCGCAGCGGCTCCCGGGAGTACGCCGGCTCCGGCGCTTCACGTGTCATCGAGCGCATTGAATTCCCCGCGGGACCCGCCGGGCCGGCTGGCCCCTGGGGCCCCGCTCCCGCCGCTCCATCCGAGTCTGACGCCGAGATCCTCGACTCACCGGTTGACGCTGTGTCCGGGGCATCAACGCCCATCTCATCAGGCGCCGGAGGCGTCGAACGCATCGAAGGCGGCGCAATCGGCGCAGTCTCAGCCGCTGAAGGCGACGCCGGCTCCGGGCCCGCCTCAGTCTGCGGCGTCGCGTCAGGAGAGCGCGTGGGCGACGAAGCCGCTTCCGGCGCGCGTGTCATCCGACGCTCGCGCCGCGAATCCGACTCTGCTCCGTGCGATCCGGCTGTCGGAGCGCCACCGGCCTCGACGGGTTCCGCATCGGAAACCTCCGCCTCCATCTCCGCCGAATCGCCTTCGACCGTCTCTGCTGCCGGCTCACCTGCCTCTTCACGATCGGTGGCCGCATCGAACCTCGACTCTGCGGGCATCTCATCTGACGGCGGCACTGTGCGCTCGGCCACCATCGGCGCCGGCGGCTGTCCCGCCTCCTGCTGGTAGTGAACGACCCCCGTCCACATCAACAACGCGGCCGCAGCCGCCGCAGTCACTGACGCAATCACCGTCCGCGAACGCCGCCACCACGCGTACGTCGCTGGTTCGGCGCGCTCAGGGATGGAGCGAAGACGCTCCCGGAGATCAGCCGGGGCGTCCACCTCAGGCAGCGAACGCAACGCCTCCACCAGCGAGCGTGTCTCCGCGAGAGCCCGGGCGCACCCAGGACATCCGTCAATGTGCTCCCTCATCACCCGCTCGTCCTCAGGTGACAGATCGCCCTCAATCAACCCGGTCAGATTCTCGGCGCACTGCTCGCATGTCATCTATCCGTCTATCCTCGTGCGCTCGACGTGTGTTCACAAGTCTGACGGGATCATCTGTCGAAAAGTTCCGCCCACGGCTCGATCTCTTCACGAAGGGCCTGACGGGCGCGATTCAGCCGAGACTTCACCGTGCCGAGCGGGATCTCCAGCGCGTCACCTATCTCCTGATAGGACAGCCCGCGGATGTCGTAGAGAACGATGACCGCCCGAAAGTCCTCGGACAACCTCCCGATCGCCTCATGAACAAGCTCCTGGAGCTGTCGCTGCTCGGCGGTGCTGGCGGGTTCGTCGGAGAAGTCCGGGATGTCGCGCTCACGGGAGGCTTCGCCGTCGTCATCCTCCACGGTGAGACTGAGGGGCTTGTTCTTGTTGCGGCGCAACTCGTCGAGGCAGACGTTCATTGTAATGCGGTAGAGCCACGTGCTGAAGCTGGCATCGCCGCGGAATGAGGAGAGGGCCTCCCACACGCGCACGAAGGTTGCCTGAGTCGCGTCCGACGCAGCGCTCGGGGTGCGCAGCATCCGGTAGGCGGTGTTGTACACACTTCGATAGTGAGCCTCGACAAGGCGGTCGAACGCTTCAGCGTCTCCCTCCTGCGAGGCTCGCACAAGTGCGCTGTCCGACCGATTTGCATCACTGCCGTGGCCCGGTGTCATTCTCAGAGCTGCGTCTTGAAGACCTGCTCTCCCTCGATGCTCACCTGAATGTGCTTGCCGGGGCGGCCGTAGGTGTCGAGTTTGATACGATCCCCGGGCCGGTGGAGCCGATCGTAACTCGTCTCAAGATCGTCCCCGTAGCCCTCGCGGACCCTGACCCGCTGCAGCGCATCTCCACGCGGAACAATGACCTCAATCCGCCGGAAAACCATCCGGCGCGCCTCTGCGTCCTCATCCTCGGCAGGCACCTCGATCACGCCGAAGCTCGACCCGCCGCTCGTCTGCACCACGACGCGCTCGCCCTGCGCGATCTTCCGAGTCGGCGGCGGGTTCTGCGCCACAATCTCCCCCTCGGGCATGTCCGAGCGCATCTTCCCATCCTCGACCAGCCGCAGTCCCTTTGCCTCAAGCACATCCTCCGCCTCAGCAGGCTTCAGCCCCGTCAGTCGCGGCACGTCCACACGCGCCGCCCCCATGCTCACCACGAGCGTCACCTCGCGCCCCTCGCGCACCATCATCCCCGGCGGGGGCGTCGTCTCGGCAACATGATTCGCCTCAACGTCCTCGCGGTACACCGAACGCACGCGCCCGACCCCGAGACCTTCGGCCTCGAGCCTCGCGCGCGCTTCCTCCCGCTCCATCCCCTCCACGTTCGGCACCGGGACCTCGGCCGGAAGTTGGTCGAGGAACCACAGCACACCACCGGCGACCACTGCACCGATCAGTGCCAGCGTCAGCACGGTCGTGAAGAGACCGACGATGGTCTTGCCTGCCACATGGACAATCGCAAGCAGGGCCCTCATCACACGCGACGTCTCAATCTCGTCTTCCACGCCTTCCTGATCTTGCACATCCTCCGAGGCCATCTCGTCATCACTCAACAACGCTCGGTTGATCGCGCGAACAACGCGGGGCGCATCCAGCGAATGTCCGACCGGCCCGGCGGCCAGCACCTGGCGCGCCGCCTCCTGCACGATCTCCGTCAGCTCCCCGTCGCGCGACCCCTCGAGCAGTTCCGCGGTCATCTCCGCCCACGCCCGCACATCCGCCGACGCGGTCCCCTCATTGTCGGCGCTGAGCGCCACGCCTGTCAGAAAAAGATCACGCCCGTCGGAAAACACCGTCTGCCGCGACACCGCGCCGTGAACCATCGCCTGCCGATGAAGATGTGCCAGCCCACGGAGCACCTCCAGCAGCCCCTCGGCCAGCGCATCCCCGCGCGGCAGCCGACAGCGCCCGTCCGCAAGCGGGCGCGCCTCCTCCACCTCCTCGACCACCCGGGCGCCCTCGTCGTCGTATCCCGCCTCCAGCACTCGCGCAATACCCGGGTGGCGCACCAGCGCGGCGTGCCGAAGTGCTGCATGTGCTGGCGCGCCCCCCTCGGATGGACGGCTTATCAACACCCTCCCATCACCCGCGGGATTCGGTCCAACACTGCGCCGCCACCCGGAAGCGGGAGCGAGCAGGCTGTGCCTGTCAGCACCTGCGTTCAAACTCGTCAATGCCGATTCATCGCCTCAGACATGCACTACGCGATCACGGACCTCAGTGCCCGCCTCACATGATCGAGACCCACGTCCTCAATCAGCCGGAAGCTGCCCACCTCGGGAACCAGCGGCATCCGCAATCGCCCGGCTTCGATCTTCTTGTCGCGCTCAAGGGCCGCCAGCGCGGCCGTCTCATCCACGCCCGTCACCGACGTCGGCAGGCCGTAGGCCGCAACAAGCTCCTCCTGCCTGCGCACGGTCGCCTCATCGGCAAGACCCAACCACGCCGCGATGCGGCTTTCCGCGACGATCCCCGCTCCCACGACTTCCCCGTGACGCAACGACCAGTCTTCCGCGGCTCTCTCCAGCGCATGACCCACCGTGTGTCCGTAGTTCAGCACCGCCCGGAGCCCCGCCTCCTCAGGGTCCTTCTCCACGACCTCCGCCTTTATCTGGCAGTTCCGCGCAACGAGGTACTCAAGGATCGCCTCGTCGTGCTGGAGGACCGCCGCCCGCCGCGCCTCGAGGAACCCGAACATCTCCGCATCGAAGCAAGCCGCGTGTTTGATTATCTCACCGAGGCCCGATCGCAGTTCCGCGTCGGGGAGCGTCCTGAGCGTGGCCACGTCGGTGACGACCGCCACCGGCTGATGGAACGCGCCCACGAGGTTCTTGCCTGCTCCAAGGTCCACCGCCGTCTTTCCCCCGATGCTGCTGTCCACCTGCGCCAGCAGTGAGGTCGGCAGATGCACAAGATCGATCCCGCGCATGTACGTGGCAGCCACGAAACCCGCAAGGTCCCCCACCACGCCTCCACCGAGCGCGAACACTCTGCTTCCCCGGTCGAAACCCTCGCGGGCCATCGCCTCCCACAAATCCGCCGCCACCGCGACCTGCTTGCTGCTCTCACCATCGGGCACGGTCAGCACCGTGACGTTCCACCCGGCCTCCGCGAGCGCCGTCCGCGCCTGCTCGGCATAGAGCGGCCCGATGCGGTCAGTCGTTACGAGCGCCGCTCGTACCCCCGTCTCAGTGGGCGGCGTCAGCCGACCGAGATCGGCAAGCGCGCCCCGTCCAACCACGATCTCATACTCACTGCTCCCCGCGTCCAGCCGGATGGCCGTCTCCGCGCCGGCGAGCCACCGCCCTCGTGCGTCCTCCCGCAGCACCGCCACGACCCGGTCTGCCACCGCCTCCGGCGACACCCCGTCGGTCGCGATCATGAAGTCGGCCTGCGCGTAGCATCCCGCCCGCTCGGCAAGCAACTCCCGGATGCGCTCGGCGGGCTCCTCCACCTCAAGCAGCGGCCGCTGCCCCTCTGCCTCAATTCGCGCGAGAATCGTCTCCGGGCTCGCCGTCAGGCACACCACCGGTCCGGCATCACGCAGCGCCCGCACGTTTTCCTCGCGCAGCAGCATGCCGCCGCCGGTGCTGACCACGAGGCCCTGCCTCGAAAGTGCCTCCTGCAGCGCCTCGGTCTCGAGATCACGGAAATGCGCCTCACCGTGCTCCTCAAAGATCGCCGGAATCGTCTGATCGGCCCGCTCCTCGATCAACTCGTCAGTGTCCACGAACTCCAGGCCGAGGCGGTCCGCAACAACGCGCCCGACGGTCGTCTTGCCTGTGCCCATGAAGCCGCTGATGGCAACTGACTGAGCGGGGGGGTGAAATGCTCTCATCGCGACCCGTTCTCCCCGCTCAGAATCGTCGAAAGGCGGCGCATGTGCGCATCATACGCCGCTTTCACTGCGTCCATCGTTCCGCCGCCGAAAAACTCCAGTGCCGCCGATGCCAGCACCAGCGCGAGCATCGCCTCTCCGACCACGCCCGCCGCCGGCACCGCGCACACATCAGATCTCTCCGCGTGAGCCTCCGTCGCCTCACCGGTCTTGAGGTCGACCGAAGCGAGGGGCCTCGTCAGCGTCGGGATCGGCTTCATCACCATCCGCACCACGACCGGCTCGCCGTTGGTAATCCCACCCTCGATCCCACCAGCGTTGTTCGTCGGGCGCTCGAAGGGCCAGCCTTGATTTGACGACAGGACGATCGGATCGTGGTATTCCGACCCCGGGCGACGGCCGGCTTCGAAACCCGCGCCGATTGCGCAGGCCTTGATCGCCGGGATACCCAGCATCGCACCCGCGATGCGTCCATCGAGGCGCGTGTCCCACGCCACGTGGCTCCCGAGACCGGGCGGGATCCCCTCGGCGACGATCTCGACCTCCCCGCCCAGACTGTCACCCGCCGCCTTAGCCTCATCGATCACCGCCCGCATTCTCTCGGCAGTCGCCTCATCGGCGCAGCGCAGGTCCGACGCCTCGGCCGCCTGCCACTGAACCTCAGTGCCTGCGAAATCCTCGTCTCTCACGCCGCCGATCTCAACCGTCCGCGACCGAACACTCGCGCCAAGCTCCCTCAGCAGCGCCCGACAAACCGCGCCCGCGGCAACCCGAGCGGCGGTTTCTCGCGCGCTCGCCCGCTCCAGCACATTGCGCATGTCCCTGTGACCGTAGCGCGCCAGGCCCGCCAGATCAGCGTGACCGGGCCGCGGCACACTGACCCGCCGCTCGCTCTCCCAGCCCTCGCCGGGGCGCTCCGCCCCCATCTCCTCGCGCCAGTTCTCCCAGTCACGGTTCTCAATGACCATGCAGACCGGGGACCCGAGCGTCTGACCGTGACGCACCCCCCCGGTGAACTGCACGCGGTCGCTCTCGATCTTCATCCGCCCCCCGCGACCGTAGCCGATCTGGCGTCGGGCGAGATCGCGGTTCACATCATCGGTCGTGAGGCTGAGCCCCGAAGGGACCCCGTCGAGAATCGCCGTCACGCATGGCCCGTGTGATTCGCCGGCCGTCGTTAACTCAAGTGCGGAACGCAAAGTTGCCTCCCGGTACTGACAAACGGCACAGCGATGTGTGCCGTTCGTCGAGTGTGTATCTGTTTTCCGCGCTCTCGCGCGCTGCGTTTTAGAGCGTTTCCGATGTATCCCTGACGATCCTCGGGGTCACGAAGATGAGCAACTCGCTGTTTGTCTTCTCCACTCGCTGGGACTGGAAAAGCTTCCCGATGATCGGAATCTCATGCAGCAGAGGCGTCTTCCGCACGTTGACCGACTCGTCGGCGCGAATCACGCCACCCAGCACAACCGTCTCGCCATCCGCAACTCGCACCATGGTCTCAACATACTGCGAGGTGACGATCGGGATGCGCTCGCCGTTCGGACCTTCCACCGTCCCGACCTGATCCTCAAGCTGAGGCGCCAGGAGCATCTTCACCGAATCGTCGGGATTGATCTGCGGCACCACGAACAACTCATTCGACACAGTGACTGAATCCGACTCGTAGTCAACTGTTCGCTGTCCGAACTGGTTGAAGTTGATTGAGGCCGAGAAGTAGGGGATCTCCGTTTCGAAAGCGATCGTGCCCGGCATGCCGTTCATGCACACCACGCGCGGTTCATTGATGACCGTCGCCTGGTTGTTATTGACCAGCGCGCCAAGCTCGGCCCACCATCGGGTTCGGCCGTAGCGGACACCGTTATTCGCGGCCTCCGCGGGCGCAAAGCCGAGATTAAAGACTTCCCAGGCGCCGTTCGTCACGGCCCAGTCGATGCCAAGGGCCTCTGAAGCCGTGGTCTGAACGTCGATCCACTTGGTCGCTATCTCAACCTGCTTCTGCGGGATGTCGAGCATGTTGAGCATCTCGCGGAACTCATCGATCTCTTCCCGTGTGCCGCGCACCAGCAGGGCGTTGTGGCTCATGATCGCGACCGGAGGCTCCATCTCGCCGGGCAGAGTGATCGTCCCACCCGTCCCGGTGGCTCCGGTCGTACCAGCGCCGGTGGTGCCGGCCGTGCCGGTCGTACCGATGCCGCCGCCCAGTCCACCACCTTCGATATCCTCGCCCTCGAACTGCGGCAGTCCGGAGCCGCCGAGCCGGTTGCGCCGAACGTCCATCGACCCGAATGCGGAGCTGCTGCCCTGACCTCCTCGCCGCACGCCGTCAGACGAGTGGAGACCTATCGCGGAGGGAGACTTCGCCTGCGAACCGCCGAACATCGCCGCCACTTCAGGGGCACTCTTGTACGAGAGCGGCATCATCTCGAAGATAAGGCGAGGCTGCTCAGGCTCGGACGGTGCGGGGCTGTCCGTGTCAGCGTCCGCATCATCGTCGGCCGGAGGCGCGGGGATATCCCCCTCGTCGTCCAGGGGCGGTTGGCCCTCCACATCCTCAACTGCACGTTCGCCCTCGGACTCAGACGCCTCGACCGCGTCATCATCAGAAAGATCGGTCGGCTCCTCTGTGACGAAGTAGATGTTTCCATCCTTCCGCCAGTGGTAGCCGTTCGCAGTCGCAATCGCCCGCAGGGCAACCTCGACTGAGACGTCCCGGAGGGTCAAAGAGCCGATCTCTCCGGTGACATTCTTGCCGACGATGATGTTGGCGTCGGCTGCCTTGCCAAGCATCCGCAGCACATCGCCGATCTGCATGTCACGTACATCGATGTTGATCGGCCTGTCGTCATCTGCCGGCGCATCCTCAGCGCCAACCGCCGGGATGCTGAAGCCGACTATCAGTGTTGCTGCGATGCATGCTACGATGAAGGCCTTCGTCTGCCGTTTCAAGAGCGTCACCTTTGGGCCCTCCCTGGAACACCGTGTCCAACGACACCATCTGCCCGATTACGTGCAATATGACTGCGGCACGCACCGGAGCCGGTTGGCCCCGGTGCGAAAAGGTCACCAGTTGCGGCTGCCGGTGTTTCGGCTGTTGGTATTCCGGCTGCTTCCGAAGTTGCTCGTGCCGCTGTTTGAGCCAAAGCTCGACGTGCCACGGCTCGAGCCGATACCGCCAGACCGGCTGCTACCAATCCCGCCGCTTGTGCCGCCGGTGCCACCGTAGCCGCCGCCGGCGCCGTATGCGCCGCCAGCCTCGATGATGCCGCCTCCGAAGATCATTGCCGCCCCGTCAGCGCCCAGGTACATCGGCCAGATGATCTCCATGACGGTCTCGCGTTCTTCCTCATCATCTTCATCAGCGGCGCCGCGTCGAGGCTCGTAGTCACGGACTGTGCGAGTCGGCGCCGGCGGTGTCCGCCCCTCCTGTGCAAAGGCCGGATCAACCGTCCGCTCCTGCTCCTCGCGCTCCGCTGGCTCGGGGCGCTCTCTGATCACATAGCGCCCGTTCTGCTCAACTGCAAGCAGGCCGTTGGGCTCGAGAATCGACCGAAGTGCCTGCTCCAGCGTCACCCCACGCAGATGCGTGGTGATCTGAGTGTCCGGGTTCACGCCCTCGCCGAGAGTGTACTCAAGTCCGTATCCGCGGCGGAACATCTGCAGGACCTGATTGAGCGACTCGGACCTGAAGTCCAGGTCCAGCGTCACCTCGTCGTCCTGCGCCACGACCGGCGCGGCGAGACCGCCTATCAGTACCAGGGCCGCCAGCACGACTATTGTCTTACGCATATTGATCCACTCCTGCCTGCAATACCCCGCACGAATTCAAAGAGTAGTGCACTCACTACCCACCTTGAGGAGCATCGGGGAAACCACCGCCACCACCACGGGGACGCCGTGGCTGGCGTTGTGGCCTCGTCTGCTCCCTCCGCTCTGTGCGTGGTCGAAGCTCAAGCACCTCCGACTCGCCTGTCCGCGGATTCTCGATCGTCACGCCGGTGCGCGTGATCTCCTGCACGGACATCGACGTGCCGGGAACCCGATCTCCGGGTCTCAGCTCGCCTGGCTTTCCCTCCGGCCCCTCGTATGCGGCCAGAGCGCCGCCCGATCCATCCCAGAGAATGCTTGTGATCCTGATGTCAGCTTCCGCGGCCCGCTCGATGGGCGGCAACGGAGGCGTCGGCGCCGATGGAATCTCCGGAGCGACGAATCCCACGCGCTCGGCAATCGGAAGCTGACTCCAGTCCGGCCCGTAGTGGGGTTCGGCCATCACCGCGGCCACGTCAGGCGCAGCGACACCCGCGCGCGGAGCGAACGGATTCGCCCGGCTCGGTTCCAGCGGATCCGCAACTTCACCTTCAGGAGCGGCAGGCTCTTCCGGAGCACCGCCTGGACCGCCGGGGCCGTCCATCCCGGGCGGCATCTCCTCGTCCAACATCATCTCGTCTTCCATGCCTTCATCCATGGGCGGCTCCATGTCATCCTGGGCCATCGCCACCTGGGTCTGGCGCGCCGCGGGGATAACAAGCAGCATCAGTACGACCAGACCCGTGACAAACAGGGCCACGCCGCCGGCGAAAAGCGCTTTTGCCTTCTGCTCCTCTATCACGGTCCGACCCTTCCGCTGCATTCGACGTATATCAGATTATACCAGAATTGCGCTGCGAACCAAAGCCTGCACGTCAGTCCCGGTGTGACCGGAGCGGTCGCCACTACTCCATCTCCGCGGGTGGCGGACCGCCCTCCTCCATCCCCTCGGGTGGCGGACCGCCCTCCTCCATCCCCTCGGGCGGCGGCCCGCCCTCCTCCATCGGCATTCCCTCGTCCATGAACTCGTCTTCCATCATGCCGTCCATACCCGCGCCCTCGGCGGGTGCCGCAGCGCCTGGAGGCGCCTCGACCAGCAGGTAGAACTTCAGCGGGATCGGCGCCTGCATGATGTTGCCGGTTTCATCCACCGGCTCCAGAACGAGGTCGCTGATCGTGACAACGCGCTCGAACTGGTCCAGCGATCGATAGAGGCGTTCGATCTGCGACAGCGTTCCTGTGACCGTCAGATCGACGGTCTGATTCTCCGGTATCTGCATGAAGCCGCTCGGCGGCGCAGATGGGGGTGTCATCGGTGGGGCGGGGAAGCTGGCCCCGCTCTCGATGGTGCAACCTGATGATTCCACCCAGTTTTCGATCAGCGGAACGAGGTCGTGGCGATATTCGTACCACAGGGCAATCATTGCGCCTGCCGGATGGCCGAACGAGATCGGAATGCTGCGTGTTTCCCTGAGCGACTGCAGTTCATCCTGAGCATCAAGCCACTCGTCGGTAATCTGCTCAAGCTCCGCGGTTGCCGAATCGAGGCGCGCAGCCACCTGCTGCTCCTCTTCCAGATCAGCTTCACGCTCTGCAAGCTCTTCCTGCGCGGGCTTGATCATCAGCATGTAGACGAGGACGCCCGTCCCCGCGAGGAGGAAGACGCCTATCAGTAGGACTGCCCACGTCGGTATCCGGCCCATCTACTCGCTCCTGCGCTGCCGCGTACTGCTGTCTGATACGCTGCTCGACGGATCGTCCCGCGACATTTTACTCCATGCCCGGGTCTTCCGCCATGCCCGGATCTTCTGCCATTCCCGGATCTTCCATCATACCCGGGTCCTCCATCATCATCGGGTCCATACCCTCCGCCATGCCCTCGCCACCCGCGGCGCCGGCGTCCGGGGTCGGCTCGGACACGGACTCCACGAGAGTGGCGGTGACGTTCAGGGTAATGTCACCCTCGGCCGTGGCCTGCGGTGCGGGGCCGCCGCCCATCGGGCCCATCCCCTCATCCATCATGGGCTCGTCCATCATGGGTTCGTCCATCATCTCGTCTTCCGGCCCGCCCATGGGTTGGAACCCGCCGGCGGTGGTCCCCGCGACGCCTTCGATGCTCATCCCCGCCGGCAGGCCGGACACACTAATGTCCGAGAGAGCCGGAGAGTGTACCAGGTTCAGGACGAACCGCGCCGCGTCGGTTGTGTCACTGACGACGACCGTGAAGTTCACCGATCCGCTGCCGGTGAGACTGAACCTCGTCATCCTCGCGTTTTCGTAGACATACTCATTGATCGCGTGGAAGCGGTCCCAGTACTGCTCACCGGACGTATTCGCTTCCTCGATAAAGTCGATCTTTTCCTGAATCGGCGCCAGGTCAGCTTCCTTCGAGTCAATCTCGTCCTCTTTTTCGCGGACCTGATCAGCGATCTGCTTGGCGTCCTCGAACTCTTCCTCAACTTCCGCCTGTCGCCCTCTGACGCCCATCAGCACCACAGCCAGAGCCGCCACTTCCACAACGAGCAACACAATGATGAGGGCCACGAGAATCTTGTTCATTCTCGCAATCGCTATTTGTCGGGGCAGCAGGTCGATCCTCAGCACGTGCGATCCCTCAGATCAGTCGGCCGTGGCCGTCGGTTGTCCGGCGCTCAGTCCACTACCATGTCGCGGAGCGCCAGACCGACCGCGATGACGCTGGATGGTCCGATATCCCGCAGATACGCCTCGGGAATGCTCTCGTCGTCAATGTGCAGGTGTTCGAACGGATTACCAGGCTCCGCCGTCACACCGGTCTCTTCGGTTATCAGTTGCGCGAGGCCCTCGATGTTCGCACTGCCGCCGGTAACGACGATGCGGTCGATCGGCTCGTTGCGATGCTGCCGCCGGTAGAAGTCCAGAGAGCGTCGGACCTCGGTCGCGACATCCAGCACCGGCTCGGTCAGCGCCTCACCGACATGCTCGCGGGCCTCAACGAGGTCCGGGTCCTGGGGCTCCTGCTCGACGGGCTCAGGCGCCTCTTCGGTCACCGGCTCCTCGATTTCCTCGAGGTCCTCGTCTATCTCAAGGTGCGTCGCCCGATCGTCCACCGGGCCGAGTTCTGCTTCCTCTTCGGCGCTCGAAAGCTCGAATACTGAATCGGAGGCGAACTCGTCCTCCGCCCTGCCCTCGTCCTCGAACATGCCCATGCCGCCGAACTCGTCCGCCTCTTCGGGTTCTTCGACAAACCCACCCTCAAGAATGTTTCCGAGAAGAAGCTTGACGACCTCCGCCTGGTCCTGATCGAGCATCAGGGCCTGGGCCATCGACTGGGTGAAGTTTTCACCGGCCGACGGAATCACGCGGACGAAACTGAGGAGTTTGTGGCGGAAGATAAGTATCAGGGTGTTGGTGGCGCCGATGTGCACGCTGACGACCGTCTGGTCTGCGTATTCGTCGCCCGCCGCACCGACGATTGCCCTGCCGATCGCGAGAGGCTCGACGTCGATAGCCACCGGATGCATTCCGCCGCTCTGGATGGTCTCCACATGCGCGGCGACGAGATCCTCCTGCGCCACGGCCATGAGCACTTCCATCTCGGTGGCCTCGGGATCGGCGTCCTCGGGCTCGATCGGCGCGTAGTCGTAGATCACTTCATCCACCGGGAACGGGGTTTGCTCGTCGAGTTCCCACTGGATAGCTTCGTCGAGTTCCTTGCCGGACATCCTGGGGACTTCGGTGATACGCACAACGACAGAGGAGTCACCGCCCACGGAGGCAATGACCTTCTTCGTCTTCGCACCATATCGGGCGCGGATCTCCTTCAGCACCTCAGCCACTGCGGGGGCGTCAACGACGACACCGCCCCGTACAGCGCCCTCGGGCGTCGGAATCACTGCCGGACGACCTACAACGTGGAACTCGTCGCCCCGCAGTTGGATCTCCGCTGCCTTGATGAATGCTGTGCCGATGTCCAGGCCCAGGACATGCGTTGCGCCCCTGGCCATGTAGCGCGCCTCCTGCCGTGGTGCAGCC
>JBKHFA010000005.1:0-33650 GCA_046540615.1 Armatimonadota bacterium
AGGCGGCGTACTGACCTTCACGTGGCACGGGCGTCTCGCCCGTGCGTCGTTCTCGCCCCGGAAGCCGAACGACACAGGCCGGAGCGGGGTCCGGCCTTTCCGCAACGGCAACGACGCCGTTCGCCGTTGCCGTCACGTGGCACGGGCGTCTCGCCCGTGCGTCGTTCTCCACCCGGAAGCCGAACGACACAGGCCGGAGCGGGATCGGGCCTCTCCGCAACGGCAACGACGGCGTTCGCCGTTGTCGTTGCTGGCAACTGGCAACTGGCAACTGCCGTTACTCCTCCCGGTCCACCCAGATCGGGCTGGACCACGCGAAGATGCCGCGGTCCTGGATCATGCCCTCCTGCTGCACGCGAACGTAGTACATCACCGGCGCGCCGAACTGCTCGCGGATCACCGTCTCGAAGTCAAGCTCGTAGGGCCGCTCCTCGAAGACCTGCACGTACTCGCCCGAGTACTCGTTGAGGCGCAGCAACTCCACCCGTGCGATCGTCCCGGTCCCGTAGACCTCGATGGCGATCTCGAGGTCCTCGCCGGTCTTCGCGGTGGTCTCCTGGCCCATCGGGGTGCGTCCCCCGGACGCCACGTTGACCTCGAAGTCGATCAGGATGCGCTCGCCGGTGGTGCCGTAGCAGTGTCGCCCGCGGATCCCACGCCAGATGCCCTCCCGCGTCAGTTCGTCCGCGAAGACGCCCGCGATACCCTCGAAGTCCATGCCGCCCTGCCCGTAGTGGTCGTCCGAAGACGCGATCACGCCGAGCCGCAGGCCTTTTCGCCACGCGTCCTGCGCGAAATGCCCCTCGATCGATCGATTCGTCCGCCGCTTCGGCTTGTGCCAGCGGTTGAACTCGTACGCGTTCACGTGATCCGGCGCGTAGCGCTCGCTCTGCCCGTGATGCGAGTAGATCTCCAGCACCGGGGTATACGTCTCGTCAAGCTTGTCGAAATCAACAGTCGGCCCGCCGCCGGAGTGCCCCCACTGGATGCCGGTGTGATGCGGGATGCACATCGCGTCCTCCGGGTCGAGCATCGGGTTGAGTTTCTCTATGTCGCCGTCGAACTCGGGCTTGAGGTAGCACCTGCCCTCATCGCCGATGTAATACGTGTTGTAATGTCCCGACGGCGCGCCGAGGCCGTTTTCGTACGCGACAAACGCCACAAACCGGCCCGGATCGTTGTGCTCGTTCGCGAGTTCGACGAGATGGTCCCAGTAGAGCGAGGCGCTCTCGGCGTGGTCGCAGGCGGCCGCGAAGTCGAGCCCCGAAACATCCCGCGCATACTCGTAGGGGAAGCGCCCGATCGCGTCGTGCGACCAGCGGGTGTGGATGTGAATGTCGCCCCAGTAAGGACCGCGCGGGGTCTCCGTCACCCGGATCGGGTTGCTGAGCGCGTCGCGGTAGCGGAGGCGCTGCACGCCCTCCTCCTCCAGCGTGACCGTGACGCGGCAGCTTCCGTGGAAGCTCAGCGGTTCGCTCAGAAGCTCACCATCGGTTCCGACGAGCGCGTGCCCTTCGTGCCACGTCGATGACGCGTTCTCGTACGCATCGAGGGACACGATCAGCACCTCAAAGGGCTCGCCGGGAGCGACCGACGAGGGCGCGATGACCCGCAGCCGCGCCTCCTCCTGCGGGTATGTGACGATCTCGGGCATCGGCTCGATGCGCTCGCCGTCGATGGCCACGTGTACGATCTCCGTCTCCGCCCGGCGCGAGGCGAGGGTGTTGCGCCAGTCCACGACGACGCGTCTGCCTGCCGGGACCGGGCACTCGCGCACAGTGGCGAAAATCCGCCGACCGTGGCGCGTCATCTCCTCGCCTGTGTCGAAGTCGCGCTCCTCGACGCGGATGTCAAACTCGCACGCCTCGCCCGGAACGTAAACCTGCAGGTACTCCGCCGCCGCGGGGTCCTCGGTCTGATACTGCTTGGTGAAGCTGGCGCAGCCGTCCATCGTCCACGCCTGCGGGAACTGCACCTCGATCTCCGCGCCCGGCGCGAGTTCGCGATCGGCGGTGATCTCCACGCGAACCTCGCACTCCTCGAGCACCGTGAATCTGTCGGGAACAACTCGTGCGGTTGTCATCATCTGCACGTCCCTCCGTGCCTGTTCAGATACGCTCGAGCCGGGCCCTGATTCCGTCCTCGTCAATCAAGTACGGGTCCCAGCCCGAGAAGAATTCGTTCCAACGTTCGTGTTCGGGGTCTGACTCATCCTGAAGTGCGATCACCATGCCGGCGTAGCTCCATGCGCCTCCTACGTCCTCCGGCGGAGCCGCGTAGTCTCCGTCCACGTAGACAGGATACGCAGTCTCCGGATCGCGATCGATCGTTGCCTCGACCTCGATCAGGTGCTCCCAGTCGTCGCCGAAGTCGTAGGTGTACTTGAACTTCGAACCCTTGCGAATGTTGAGGTCGGCCAGATACACCTCGTCCTCGTCGCCCACGTCACCGAACATGTCCCCCAGCCCGAACCGCCCATCGCTGAATCGATCGCCTCTGACGTCGAATTCGTGCAGGTGACAGTCTTCCCAGTCCATCACCGCCTGGATGATCTGGTGCATGTCACCCAGTGTCGTATCACCAGTCACTTGAACCCGACGCCAGATCGGCGGATCAAGTCCCAGCAGCGTGATCTTCAGTTGATACGCTTTCTCCTCGGGCTTCTTCGCCATCGCCCCTCACCTCACTCAGTCCTCGTCGCGACTTTGAACGTCCAGTACTGCCACTTCGCGTGCTGCCGGATCGACACGAAGTTGTCAAGTTCAGACTTGTCGCCCTGATACTGAATGTATCCCAGCGGCCATCCGTCGTTCTCGATGGCTTCGTAATGCCCCTCCGCGTACTCCTCCGGGAGATTCTGCGCCGCCGGGATCTCAATCTGCTGCTCTCCATCACCGCGAACCGAGGCCGCCATCGCCGCGAGGAACGCACCGGGGCCGACCTCCGCGTCACCAATCGCGATTCGCGCCGGAACACGCGCATTGTCGCGGATGAACAACTCGACCTCGTAGCACGCCTCGAGCACGGCGTCCCTCGGCATACTGGTCGGCCGACTGTCGAGCGGCTCCTCCGTCGGCCCGAGGATCCGCCGCAGCGGATGCATCTCGTCGGCCCTGCCACCCTCGGGCGCGCCAAGGGCGTGTGCGAAGATCCCGAAAAGCTCCGCCGGTGAATACGTCTCCCCGGCGTACTCAACCATCGCCGGTCGGTCCCCCACGAGCGCTGCCAGTTCCCGAGCCTGCGCATCGGTCACCCATACGCGCGCAGGCTTATACTCGGCGTAAAACTCACGGAAGGTGCGGAACTCGATGGCGTCATTCGCCGCCACCCACGCCAGCAGGCCGTCCACGATCCACAGAAGCTCATCGATCGTGTCCTCGTCGAAGCGCTCGGGCCACGCCCAGTCGCGGCGGGGGGGATCGTTGAGGTCGCCCCACCAGTTCGGCTCCTCCCACCACGAATCCGCGATGAAGCGCGTCGGGTGATTCACCCAGCCGAGGCGGTGCGTGCCCTGTCCGAGGTGCTTCTCGACGTCCGCGATATGCTTCTGCAGTTTCTGCTCAGGCGTCAGGTCCATGTCGTGCAGGTAGTTCTCATACATGTGTCGCGGGTTGGCGATCTGAAGCTGGTTGCAGTACCAGATCGGCTCCGGATCGGTGTTGTGAAAGACCGGTCCGTAGGCGTGTACGCCCAGTCCCAGCCGCGCATGCGCCGCCATCACCTGCGGCGTCCAGTCTCCGTAGTTGCGCAGTTGCGTGACCGGACGCTCGCCGAAGATGTCCGCGATGTCCGCCAGCCCGCGCGACTCCTCCGCAAGGATCCGGTCTGTCCCGGTGTCCCAGTCATGTTCGTTGACGTACGCCGGAATATGCTCGGGATCATAGCGATCATCCGGCAGGATCCAGTGGTGGTCGGAGTGGTACGCGACTTCATGCTCCTTCAGCGCCTCAACGACGTCGTCGCGGCCGCAGAAGTGGATGAAGCGCGCCTTCTCCCCCACCAGTCCGAAGCACGCCGGAACCTCGTACTTCGTGTGCATCTGTGCGATTCTGAGCAGCGCGTCATTTGACAGCGGATCGACGTAATCCTCGGTGTCGAAGCTGAAGATCATCTCCATCGTGTTCGGCGCCTCCCGGCGATTGCGTCCTCGGTCGTGGAGGTCGGGTATTCGCCGCGCTCACTCGACCGTCCTTCCTGAAGGCCATCGAATGTCCGCCGTGGAATTGCACCGTCCGACTCGAGTGGACCTCGCATACATCGACCGGCAATGAGGCGATCATGCTCTCTGATGACGCGATTTCATTTGAGACCGGCCCCCGGATGATCAATTCTGCATTCGGGATCGTGCTGACAGTTGCATGCCTGCTGCTGGCCTCCGCGCAGGTCTGGATCGTCGCCGGTCACATCAGCGGCGCGCGTTCACTCGCCGCCCACGAACCCACCGCTCGCGGCGTCTTCGCGGCGGTCTTCATCCTCGCGGCCTTCGGAATCACCGTTGCCCTCCTCGAGCAGCGCAACGGTCGCGTTCATCTTGATGACGACGGACTGACCGTGTGCTGCTGGACGGGATGCCGAACGCGCGCGCAGTGGGACAGCGTCGTCTCGATCGCATATCTCCGCACTGACCCCGATGACTCCGGCATTCCCTTTCACTGGCTCTCACTTACCATGCGAGATGGCCGGAGTGTCCGGCTTGCAGGAGGACCGTGGCCCCCGTCCCAGGGAGTCGATCTGCTGCGACACGAACTGGCGGATCGCCTCGACCTTGAAGAGCAGGAGACTGAGACCACGCGCTGGGCTCTGATCGTTCCGGCGCAACGCACTGAGTGGGCGTGACGCACTCCGCACGGAGGTAGGGGCCCGCAGCATCGCGAACTGAGCACCTCCAGCGAGGATTACGAGACGGACGAACCCAGTCTGACGGAATCACACCCGGGAGATTGAACGCATGTATCCGCTCCGTCCGCCTGCAGTCTACGCTCACGAATCGGTCACCGCCAACGCGCGCTACCGGAACCGCCTGCAACGCGTGGTCGATGCGCTGGAGAAACCCGTCGATCCCATCATCTACGCCGATGAAGACATTCCGCGTATCATCAATGAGCATCGCCTCATGGAGAACTGCGGCAGCATGGGTGAGATGGAGACGGTGCCCGATCCCAGGCTGCTGCTCAACACATTCCGCTTCGACGGCCGCCGCAGGGAGAAGGTGGAGTGGCTCACCGGCACGGTGGAGGTCGGCGACGCGTGGGCGAACGCGTTGCTGGGCTACGAGCCGTGGACGTGGAAGGCGTACAATCTCCCCGGCGATCCCCACCGTCATGATAAGGTCTGCCGGCCATGCTGGCGGCTGCACTTCCAGCGCGGCTGCGTGCACAAGTGCGCGTACTGCGGCCTCGGCGGACTGCTCGTCAGCGCGGTCAACTCCGACCAGTGGTGCGACCACCTTGAGCCCCTGATGGACGCCCATCCCTGGCAGGAGACCTATCTGCTTGAGGACGACGCGGATGTCCCAGGCCTCGAGCCGGAACTGGGCTGCCTCGGGGAGATCATCGAGTGGTTCGGCACACTCGATCAGCGCTACGTCATCATACACACGAAGAGCTGGAACTCAGAGTGGATGACAGACCTCGCGCACAACGGCAACACGATCATCGTCTGGAGCATCTCAGCGGAGACGCAGTCACGGGAGATAGAGCCGGTCTGTGGCACAACGGAGGAGCGAATCGAAGCGGCGCGCATCGCGGAGCAAGCCGGCTACCAGGTGCGTTACAAGTTCAAGCCGATCATCCCCGTCCTCAACTGGCGCGAGGAGGCCGCCGAGGCGATCGATCTGCTCTTCCAGAGGACGCACCCGGACGTGATCAGCCTCTGCGTCTTCATGTGGCACGACGTGGAGGCGATGACCCGCAAGCTGCCGGTCGATCTGCTCGACCCGTGGGCGCTTGAGGCGGCTGAAGAGGCGCGCCTGACGACCGGGGACACCCGCGCGGCGCCCTTTCCCGAGGATGTGCGCGCGGAGATATACCTGCACTACCTCCGCGAGATCCGCAGGCACGATCCGGACGTGCCCGTCTCACTCTCGACGGAGAACTTCAAGATGTGGAAGCGGCTCGGGGACGATCTTGGCTGCACCGCGACCGACTACGTCTGCGGATGCGGCCCCAACTCAACGCCGGGCCGGACCTGCCTCAAGGAGCACGCATTCGACATCGCCCGCGGCGGCCCGCAGGGCGACTTTAACGAGATGTGACCACCGGTCATTCGGCGACCGTCGCGTCATACGCCGCAAGCCAGCGCGACGCCCGCTCAACGTTCGAGCGCACTGTGTTGGGATTGCCGGGGTCGGCGGCGAAGCCTGCCAGCGTCCCACCCTCGGTGCAGGTCGCCCGCATCCACTCGGCGTCGTCCTCCAGCAGGCGGCGAAGCTCCCCCGCCTCAGGCGGACCCGTCTCCTCGGCCAGCAGCGCCTCACGGCCGATCTCCCGCAGGCGCTCCCACCGCTCCCGCCTCCGCTCAAAGGGCCAGCTTCCCCACTGCGCGTAGCCTTTGTAAAGCCCGTCATCGCGTTCATAGCGCAGCCACGGAGGATCGTCGATCGCCGCGTAGAGCGGTCGCCCTGTCTTCAGTTCGTAGAAGCGCGCCCACTCATTGTCCCCCGTCCGCGCTCGATCGAGCCACGCCACCGCCGCCGGGATCGGCCCGAGGTAACGCTCGTCGCCGGTCAGCAGGTGGATGTCAATGAGTACGTCGATGGCCTCGATGGTCGGCGCGCTGCATGCGCATGGTGGCTCGAAGCGTCTCCCCCACGCCGGCCGGCCGTCGCGGCCGTAGTGCTGCGCCCATCCCGGAGTCGGCTCCTCAAGCTGCCAGTCGATGAACCACTGGCCCGTCCGCCTGATGGCCTCCATGTAACGCGGATCACCGGTGTACCTGTGCACAAGCATCAACTCGCGCACGGAGGAGATCGTGACGAGGTCGTTGAGCATCAGAAGTTCGAGGTATGTTCCCTCAGGCGCGGGGTAGTCGGACTGCCAGGCGCCCTCAGGGTGCTGCGCCGCGAGGGTGAACTCCGCGGTCTCGATGGCGCTCTCAAGGTAGCGCTGCTCTCCGGTGAGGTCGTACGCCTGCAGCACGACCGTGACCGCCTTCAAGCTCCGCGAATTGCGGTAGGTCATCCGGTCACTCTGCGTCTCTTCCGCCCCGACGCGCTTCACCCACGCCCTGCGCGCGTATCCGCCCTCCGGCTGCTTCATCGCCACGCACAGGTCCGCAACCTCGAGGAAAAGCTCCCGGAAGCGCTCCTCGCCCGTGGCTTCGTATGCAGCGAGGGATGTCGCCGCGTAGACCGGAGGTCGCTCGGTCTCGTAGCGGTTGGCGCGCTCCATCAGGTCGATGTCGGCGACGCCACCGGGCATGTCCCGCGCGACAAGCGCGTCGACGACCTCCGCGACACACCCTCGCGCGCGGTGGGCGAGCGCCTCCATCTGCGCGTCCGCGGACAACGAGGCGGTCGCGCTCAGCATCGCAAGCACCATCAGCGTATGTCTCATCACGGAACACCCCCGGCCTCAGTGGAACTTCGCTTGCGGAAAGCGTGAGGCCGGCGCAGCATGAGGCGCCGCGCCGGCCCTGTGCATGCAGCCGAACTCAGTTCCTCAGATCTCCATCTCGTCAAGCCGCACCGAGCGACCCTCAGCCAGCGCCTTCTCGATCGCGAACATCACGCGATGAGTTTTGAACGCGTCCTCGAAACGCACGAACGGATCGCGATCCTCCACGATCGCCTCGATGAAATCATCGACCTGCGGCGGGTAGGGATGATCGAGCACATCGCCCGACTCGGCCTGCGCGGTCGGGATCTTCATCCACTGCTCGCCGCGGAGACCCTCAAGCTGCGTGGTCCACATCTCGTCATTCCACAGCGTCCCCTCGCTCCCCACGAGATGCACGTTAAACACGTAAGGCTGACGGCAGTCGATCGACGAGGTGCACTTGCCATGCGAGCCGTCCGCGAACTTGAGGATCGCCGTCGAGGTCGTGTCGTACTCGTAGGGCTGCGCCCACTCGGCGGTTGACTTGCTCGAGAAAGCGGTGACCTCCTCGACCTCGCTCGCGGTGAAGTCCATGATCGCGTCGAGCGCGTGGCAGCCGGCGGTGATCAGCGCGCTGCCCCCGACCTCCTTCTTCACGTTCCACTCGAACTGACCGTACCACGGCCCGATGCCGTGGTAGTAGTCGATCTCGTAGTAGTGAATGTCACCCAGCAGCCCCCTCTCCAGCGTCGAGTGGATGAACTGATAGTGCGGGATGAAGCGAAGCTCAAAGTACACGGTGGTCTTGATATCCGCCGCGTCGATCGCCCGCTTCATCTCCAGCAGATCGTCGTAGTTGATCGCCAGCGGCTTCTCGATCATCAGGTGCTTCCCGGCCTCGGCGGCCTTCACCGTCTGCTCGGCATGCACCGGGTGCGGTGTGCAGATGTCCACCACGTCGAGCCCCGGATGCTTCAGAAACTCATCGTAGTCGTGATAGACCGTCGCGGGCCCGCCCGCCCACTGACAGATCTCCTCCTCGCTGAGATCCTTGCTGGTGCACAGCGCGTCGATCACGCAGTCGTCGTTGGCGATGAACGCCGGAGCGTGTCCACTCGCCGCCCACCCGAGACCGACGATGCCTACCTTGACTTCCGCCATCTCCGTCACCTCCGAATGACTGATCCCGGCCATCTCGCCGGGCTGATCGGCTCATCTTGCGTCGGTCAATTCGACGCGATCGCAACTGAGGCCTCCCGCGATTCTTCCGCGAAAAGCGCTCAGCTCGCTGCCTTGCGTCTCAGAGTAGCGCCGTCGAGAAGTAGCGCTCTGCGCGGTCCGGCAGAACGGTGGCGATCACGCTGCCTGCCTCCATCGCCTCGGCAAGCGTCCGCGCCGCCCACACGTTCGCGCCGGAGGACGTCCCGACCAGCAGTCCATCCTCACGCGCGAGCCTGCGCGTGGTTTCGATCGCGTCCTCGTCTGTCACGGTGATCACTTCGCTGATGATCTCCGTGTCGAGCACCGCCGGGACGAAGCCGTCGCCGATCCCCGGAATGCAGTGCAACCCCGGCTCATGCCCCAGCAGCGCCGCCGCGTTTGCCGGCTCGATCGCCCCAAGGAAGACATCCGGCTTCTTCTCGCGCAGGAACTTCCCCACCCCCGCGAAGGTCCCGCCTGAGCCGATGCCGGCGACGAATGCATCGACTTTCCCCTCAAGATCGTCCCAGATCTCCGGCCCGGTGGTCTCA
Source organism: Armatimonadota bacterium (assembly GCA_046540615.1). Classification (GTDB taxonomy): domain Bacteria; phylum Armatimonadota; class Zipacnadia; order Zipacnadales; family UBA5352; genus UBA5352. The sequence continues at coordinate 9,287 of JBKHFA010000005.1, forward strand.
TAATGCACCGCCGGATTGTCCGGATTCTCGAACTGCTGCAGGCTCAGTGCTCCGTCGATCTCCTCGACGAGTTCGCGCGCGCGGTTGCAGGCGCCCTCGATGTTCGCCCTCTGCGGCGTAAGCTCAAGCTCGCCGCCGAACGCGCTGATGATCTTCTTCCGCTCCTCGCTCATATCCTCCGGCATCACGATGATCACGCGGTAGCCCCTCTGCACACCGACGAGCGCCATCGCAATGCCCGTGTTGCCCGAGGACGGCTCCACGATCGTCGCGCCAGGGGTAAGCTCCCCTCGCTTCTCCGCCTCCGTGATCATCCGCAGAGCAACTCGGTCCTTGATCGAGCCGCCGGGGTTAAGATACTCTGCCTTCCCCCAGATCTCACATGGCGCCTCACAACTGATGGACACGATCGGGGTGTTACCTACTGCTTCAAGGATGTTGCTGCACTTCAATAAAGGTCACTCCAGTTCGTCGGCCCGTTGACAGCCCGGGCAGTAGAAGGTCGAACGATTGCTCTGGACGATCCTCACGATCTCATGCTCACAGCCCGACCGACGGCAGACCTCATCCTCGCGGCCGTAGACCGCCAGCCGCTTCTGAAAGCCTCCCGGAACGCCCCGGCCCGTCACATAGTCCGAGATAGTCGTCCCCTCGGCCGCGATCGCCTCGGAAAGCACCTCGCGGATCGCCTCGCGCAGCCGGCGCGTGGCCACCTCGGTCAGATCACAGCATCGCACCTCAGGATCGATGCCGGCGCGGAAGAGAGCCTCGCAGACGTAGATGTTGCCCAGTCCGGCCAGCCGCGACTGATCGAGAAGCGCGTTCTTGAGCACCGCCGTCCGGCCTCGCAGGATATCCGCGAGATACGCGGCCGTGAACTCCTCACTCATCGCGTCCATCCCGACATTTCCCAGGGTAAGACTGTCCTCCGGGCAGCCGTGCGCAATCAACTCGATGCGCCCGAATCGGCGCACGTCGCGGTAGACAAGTCGCCTGCCATCCGACAGCTCCACCACCACGTGCGAGTGGTCGGCGAGTTCTTCATTTCGCCCGCAGACAAAGAGCTGTCCCGTCATCCCGAGGTTAACGAGCATGACAAAGCGGTTTTCAAGCGAGATGATAAGATTCTTGCCGCGCCGGTCTATCCCGACCACGCTGAGCCCCGGGAGCGATCGCTGGAGTTCCTCGCCGGATGTCGCGAGCAGCACTCCCTCATGACTCACCATCACCGACTCGATTGTCCGGCCGACGAGATGCTCGGTCAGATCGCGCGCGACGGTCTCGACTTCGGGCAGTTCAGGCATGAAAGTTCCAGTCGTCGAAGATGGTAGGACACGGCCACCGCGGGTGCGGTTCATCGCAGAGGATACGTCCTGCTCGGAGTGCTGTCAATCGGAAGTCAATTGCCGCCTCTCGCGCCTCTGCGACAGGGCCACGGCGGTTGGCGGATATGATGGCATGCCCCGCTCACACCGGACCTGCACGGCACCGAAGTTTAGCATTTCGCACCGCTGAGGTTGTTTGACACGCCCTGGTAGTGACGTTATAATCCCCGCGTGGATCATATGTTGGACGGCGCTGAGAGTCGCAAGGGAGGTAGTACTACGATGAAGCACTTTCTGCTGACCGTCGTCGTGATCGCGTTGCTCGCCGCCCCCGCGGTGGCGCAGGACATTGAGACGATGATGGCTGGCCGCGCCCAGATCGGCGCCGGCCTGATCTCCGAAGCATGGCTGCACAACCCGGCTGTCCTGGGCATGCAGCGCACGGCCGACCCACTGGATGGCGGCAACTGGGCGCACAGCGCATCCGGTGTGTATGAGATCGATGGAGACGTGGACTTCCGCGCGTTGACATGGGGCGCACATCCCCACGGGCAGCGCTGGGGCGTTGGAGCCGGTGTCGTGGACGTCGCCGGCATGGAGAGCATCGGCCTGGGCGCTGGCTGGGGCACGCCCGACGGTCGCCTGAGCGCGGGGTTGAACTACCAGTCCGTCGACACCGCGGAAAGCGACGCTGACATCTTCGACTTCGCCGTCGGCGGCCGACTTTCCGGCATCTGCCCGGCACTCACCGAGGGCACATGGGGCATCGTTGCCCGCGACATCACTGATGAGATGGAGGCTACGTTCGACATCGGCATCGGCTACGAATCCGAACTCTGGCGCGTGGCGGCCGATCTCGAGGATGTCTCCGACGAGATTGACAGCGTCTTCCAGCTCGGTGTCGCACACCGCTTCGGCTCAATGAATCAGTGGCAGGTTGGTGCAGGCGTGGATGACGAGGATCTCACCGCCGGCTTCACCTACCGGCCGACGACCGACGCGGAGGTCAGTCCGTGGAAGATCGGCGTCGCCTGGCTCGAGGGTGACGGTGGCGCGGACGACGCATGGGTCATCGGCGCGGGCGCGAACTGGTGAGCCGACGACAGATCGCAATCTGAAGACTGATACCCCGGCCTCGCGCTCCCGAGCGCGAGGCCGGTTCGTTGGGGGTGACAGGTCTCACGGGCCGGCCGCATCGGCGCGTGCAGCTTCACTGACCCCGGTCAGGGAACTTCCTTGGGTACGCGCTCGATGCGGACGTGTTCCGGATGAAGGAAGTCAAAGTCCTCGTCTTGCGTCAACAGCATCGCGTCTGTCGCTTTGGCTGTCGCGGCAAGCCACAGATCGTTCTGGTTCTTCTGCCAATTGGCACGTCCCTCGGAACGTGCGATGCAATAGAGGTCTACGTAAGCATCGACGACGGGCGGCCGGTCTATCTCGACGCGCACACATTCCCCGATGATATCCCGAACCCTGTCAAGTTTGCGCTCTCCCCAACCTTGATACGCCGCCAGAGCCCTCACTTCTGCCTCCACCACGGTCGAAATCAGAGGGCGTTCGGTATGTCTGGCAAGCCTGTAGTTCTCAACCACCCACGTCCCAACCGGGTCGGCACGGGCAATGTGAATCAGTACATTTGTGTCGAGGAGCACCAACGGCTGCATTCCCACGTGCCTGCTCATGAGATCTCTTCCAGCAGCTCAGCGATTTCCTCATCAGTTTCGTCGCCCGGCCAGGACCCCACAATGGCCGCTATACCGGATCGGGGTCCTTGCCGCTGGATCAACTCCGAACGCTCGATGCGGGACTCGCGGGGTCTCGGCAACTCCGACCAAACCCTCTCGATCTCGTCCGTTTCATGAACGGAGGTGGCCTCCAGTCTGAGTACGTTCCCGGAGGGGCGGAATACCGCGGTTCCCTCTACCATCACGGGCCGTGTCAGGAGATCTCCTATCCTTCGCACATCGCCGTCCACAAGCACACCCGCAATCTCTTCTCCCGTTTCGAGCACCACGCCAAACGCGCTTGTGCTCGCCCGGACCATGTCGAGCCTCCCGGATACACGAACGCGCTGAGGCCGAGGCGTGCTCGTCAGGAATTCGCCAGCGGTCTCAATGACATGTTGGGTGATCTCTGCGCTGTCTTGTCCATTCTTCCCGGGAAGACAGATGCGTGTGAAGCCGTTGTCAAGCGCCTTGGCGAGAGGACAGAGGCTCTCGAGTAATCCGCGGTCAAAGAGTTGGCTGTCACGATCCCTTCTCTGCAGCTCCTGAACTATGTCTCCCACGAGATCAAGTGCTGTCAGATCAGCTCTCGGCTTGGCAGACCACAGTTCCCGTTGATCGTAGAGTTCAGGAGCTCCCTCCGCCAGAGTCGGGCACTCGAACAAAATGTGGGCATCATCAGCACCGTACACATCGATGACGCGAATGTCCGACGCTCCCTCGAGCCATCCCGGGCGGATACCACGAACCGTGCTTCTTCCTTCGAAGCGCATCCTGACCGCTCTGAGTGCAACATCCGGCAGGTGCGCCAGCACCCAGCCCACCGGCGCAGAGGGCAGACGTTTTCCGTAGCCTGTTGATGCCTCCAGCACGACTTCTCTCTTCATCGATCCCACCTCCCGGGTGTATTGACGCCTCTGAAGAGCAGGGGTTCCGGAGCAAAACCTACATGCTGGCCGGCCGCCAGTCCCCCACCTCGTCGATCACGCGGATCCGATCGCTCATCCCGAGCCGTTCGTAAGCGTCCACCGTCCACTCATACGCCTCCGGGATCTCGCCCACGAACGTGATCGGCCGCGGGAAGACCAGCGCGAGGTTCTGCGGCAGATCGCCCACACGCAGCACCCCGAGTATCTCCGGCGTCTCCGGATCCTCGTGTGACTCCGGCGGGCTCTCCAGCACCACCTCGCTCACCTCGTCATCGAGAATCGCGGCGTAGATGACAGGCACACACCACTCGCCGGTTCCGAACACCGCGGTCTCCTCCACCGCATCCTGCCCCCGGAAGACCTCCAGCCCCGCCAGCAGGTCGAACGTTTGCAGGCCGGGGATCGTATACCCGCAGTTCGCCATCCCGCGGCGCAACGTCCACACGACGCCCTCGCCGACCGAGGTCGTGGCGGTCCCCCGAACCTCCACCACCCCGCGCGCGATGTCGTCAGACGTCGCCGGGCGGTTCGGCCCTCCGCCCCAGTAGGGCGTGCGCGCGTCGCGCATCGTGGTCACCAGCGCGGCTCGCGGGCGATCGCCGAGTTTGTCCACCGTCAGATGCGCCCGCACCTCGAAGCCATCACCCGGGTCGAGGTCGAAGCGGTAGGCGATCAGACCGCCTCCACCGCCCGAGTCCCGCGCGAAGGTGACCTTCGGCCGCACCGGGTCGGGCACCTGGCGGAAGCTCACCGCGCGCAGCCGCTTGATCGCGTCCACCTGGTGTGCGACCCACTGCTCCTCGGAGCGCACCTCGAGCGGCTTCGCGGGAGGCGTCAGGATCGTCTCGACCGTCTCCATCGTGTCATCGTCGGGCAGGCTGCCGCCGAACACCAGCAGATTCTCCGTGGGTTCGTCGAAATCCGACACGTCATCCTCCACCGGCGTGTCGTCGCCCTTGAGGTGCAGGTTGAACCACTCGAAGATCGCCTTCCGCAACATCGGCGTGTATCCGTGGAAGCTCAGGTCCTCAACAAGCTGACAGTACTCCGCCGCGCCGAGTGATTCATAGACGCGGCGGATACGATGGACCTGCTGCTTGTACGCGTAGGGCCGCCACAGCGCGTCGTCGGCGCCTGCGCACACCAGCAGTGGCCGCGGCGCGATCAGCGCGCCAATCTGCGCCTGGTCCCACTGGTAGTAATTCACGAAGTGAGCGCAGTCGCAGTGCCCGTCGATCGCGCGGTCGCAGATAAGCTCCTCCTGTGACCCAGTCTGACAGACCGGCGCGCAGCACTTGATCCGCGTATCCGCCGCCGCGAGGTCCCACGAGATCACGCCGCCGCCCGACAGCCCCGTCACGCCCATGCGGCTTGCATCCACGTCATCACGCGTCTCGAGGTAGTCCAGCGCGCGCATCGCATTCCACACCTCCGCGCCCGCGGGGGTGTACCCGCGGGAGAACCAGTCCCAGCGGCCGAGGCGGTGGGTCCCGTGGTGAAAGCCCTGCGACTCGCCAAGCTGGATCGGGTCGAGCACCAGCGCGACGTAGCCGTGCGCGCCGAACCAGCGCGGATTCTGCTGGTAGACGAGCCTCGACTTCCCCTCCGTGTGTCCGGTGAGATAAAGGACCGTCGGCAGCGGTTCATCGATCTGCTTCGGGCGGTAGATGTTCCCGGGCACATGCGCGCCGGGCACCGACTGAAAGTGAACCTTCTCGCAGACGTAATCCTCGCGCTCGAAGCTCCCCGTCACCTCCGCCTCAAGCGACGTGCGCTCAGGCAGCGGCCACAGGCCGATGCTCTCGAGCCACCGCCTGCGGCGCTCATCCTCAGACCATCGAAGCTGATCAGCCGATGGCGGCATCAGCATCGCCCCGGCGGAGATCGAGGTCGCCTCATCACACAACCAGTCGAACAAACTCATCCTCAGATGCTCCCCTCACGACATATGCCCGATTGCTTCTTTCCCCCCGCCGAACTATGCTCAGACCACGCGCGCTGCCGACCGACCTCAGCCCTCCGCCGGCCGCCAGTTCTGCGCCCGCTCGATCACGCGCACACGATCGGCCATGCCACGCCGCTCGTAAAGATCCACCGTCCACTCATACGCCTCCGGCACCGCCCCGACGAACGTGATCGCTCGCGGGAAGACCAGCGCCAGGTTCTGCGGCAGGTCGCCGATGCGAAGCACGCCCGGCAACTCCGGCGTCTCCGGATCCCGGTGCGTGGTCGGCGGATCGTCCAGCACCACCTCCGCCACGCTCGCGTCAAGCAGCGCGGCGTAGACCGCATGAACGCAGGTCGCCCCGCGGCCGAAGGTCGCGATCTCCCCCACCTGGCTCTGCTCGCGCATCACGCGGATCGCGGCGAGCACATCCACGATCTGCCGCTCGGGCAGCGTGTATCCGAGCACCCCCAGCGCCCGTCGCTCGCTCCACGCGAGACGCTCCTCCATCGCCGACTGCCCCGTCCCCCGCACCTCCACCATGCACTGGCCAACCTCGACCGGCACGCCCGGCGCGTCCGGGCCGCCTGCCCCGTGAAGCCGCACCGACTGCATGCTCGCCGCCACGAGCGTCGGCACCCGGCCCTTCGCTGTCTTCGGCAGCCGCAGCCGCGCCCGCGCCGTCCAGCCGTCGCCACTCTCAAACTCATGCGTGACCACCCGATGCGCCTCGCTCCCACCCGAGGTGACCGCGTCGAGCACACGCGGACAGCTCGGCTCGGGAACATGCCGGAAGGTCAGCGACCGCAACTCGGCCATCATACGCTGCTGTGTCTCGGGCCACCGATCCGCGTCCGCGACATCGGGCGGCTCCACCGGTGGCAGGATGATCTCATGCACCCGCGGCATTTCGTCGTCCGGCCGCTCCACGCCCTCGGGGAAAACCAGCAGGTTCTCCTCCGGCTCCACCTCCTGCGAGGCGTCCTCGGTCACAGGCTCGTCGATGCCCTTCAGGTGGAGGTTGAACCATCGCAGTACCTCCATGCGATTCCGCGGCGTGGACGCGTGCCCCACGATCTCGTCGATCAGGCCCACGCGGTCCTCCACGCCGAGCATCTCGTACGTCTCGCGGATGCGGTTCACTGTGACGCGGTAGCCCCACGGCCGCCAGATCGGATCATCCGATCCCGCGCTCACCAGCAGCGGCCGCGGCGCGATCAACGCGCCAATCTGCGGCCAGTCCCACTGGTAGTAATTCATCCACACCGCGCAGTCACAGTGTCCGTCGATCACGCGCCCGGCTGCGAGCATCTCGATCGAACCCGTCTGACAGACCGGCGCCACCATCGTGACGCGTTCATCGGCCGCGCCCTGAAACCACGAGATCGCGCCGCCACCGCTCTTGCCGGTCAGCGCCACTCGAGACGCGTCGGCCTCAGGCCGCGTCTGCAGGTAGTCCAAAGCCCGCATCCCGTGCCAGACCTCGGCGCCTGCCGGCGTGTATCCCCGGGAGTACCAGTCCCACCGACCGTTGCGGTTGGTCCCGTGATGGTCGCCGAGGCCCTCGCCGATCTCCATCGTGTCCAGCACAAGGCACACGTAGCCGTTGCGCGCGTAGTAGCGGGCGAGGCTGTGATACGCCGGATTCGCTTTGCCGATCGCGGAGTGTCCGCAGTGGTAGATCACACACGGCAGCGGCTGGTCGATCTCATCGGGCATCAGCAGGTTGGCGGTCACGTAGCAACCCGGCTCAGGCTGAAAGTGCAACTTCTCGACGATGTATCCATCGCGCTCAAGCGTGCCGGTGATCGTCGGCTCCATCGGCGTGCGCTCCGGCAGCGGCGACAGACCCAGCATCTCCAGCCACATTGCGCGCCGCTCATCCAGTGTGCGTTCCCACTCATCGGCGTACATCGGCACGGGCAGCGCGGACGCGGTCAGCGCGTGCGCCTGCTCAGACAACCACTCGTGAATCATCGTATCCTCCCGGTCACATCAACAACAACACTCCGGCGACTGCTCAATTACTCGGCGGAGGCGGCGGCGCCTGCGCGGTGGTGAACGACCGCATGGCGCTGTGCAGCCAGCCGCGCTGCAGCAGCAGCTCATTCACCGGCCGCGCCTCAAGCGCCCGGCGGGCGCCCACGCGCCAGTAAAAGCGGCTCCCCGACTCGAATGTGTCCGTGAATGTGTGATTCATCGTCCCGGAGGCCTCCTCCCGCAGAGTCACCTGGTAGCGCGGGTTGTGCCGCCCATCCGGATCATCTGACGGGAAGACCTGCAGCACGTACTCGTTCGCCCCCGGCGTCGTGTCCCACACAAAAGTGATCGCGCTGGTGGACACATTCACCGCCCCGCTCGCCGGCGACTGCAATGCGACCGGCGTGATGTATGTCACGCCCGGCGTGGGCTGGCTCCCCTCGCTGAGGGCGTTCCACGGGTCCACGTCTATCATTGCGACCTGCGCGCTCTGCGCAGTCGGCGCTCCCGAGCCTGCTCGCGACAGCGGCTCCACGACGCGTTGCACACGGTGGTAGTAACGAACTCCCGGCTGCAATGCGGGATGGTCGTACTCCAGGCTGATCGACCCGGTCTCCTCCTCGCCCCCGGCGGTCAGCCACGTGAAGTCGCGCTCGACCTCCCTCAGGCCGTGTGCCCGCGGCGAGTCATCCCAGATGCCGCCCGCGAGTCGCGACTCCAGCACCGCATCCACGAGATGATCCGCAGTCAAAGAAAAGTAACGCTGCTCGGGGCTGCGGAAGAAAAGCCATCCGAAGATCTGATCCTCCAGCGGCACAGTCGGCTGCTCGAGTTGCAGCCGGATCGTCGGCGCATCGCCGGGCGACTGCTGATGCAGGTACGCCCAGTCACCCACCCGAGCGGGTGGCGAATCACTGTCGCCGCCCGAGCATCCCGCGATGACGAGCGCACCGACGAAGATCGTGATAAGACATGAGTACATCAAACGCATCGGTGGAACCTCCTTCAATCCGGCGCCGCTCCGCTCTCCCCGCCCGGATCGAAGACCGGTGGATGCTCACTGCCCCACGTTAGACGCGGCGACCGCTCATCACAGTTCTGCTGCGCCGATGTTCGCCTCGTCCGGGTCGGACACTCCGCACTCCTTGAACGCCTCGTACCCCCAGTGCTGCCAGAGCGGATCGACGCCGATCGAGGCGTTGTCGGTGTAATCCTTCGCGATGAAGCCCCCGTTCTGTCCCATCTTCTCCACCATGAGGCATGCGTAATCCTGGATCAGTTCCTGATCACCGGTCGGCAGCACCTTCTGAATATCCACCGGACACCAGAACGTCGTCCGGTCGGAGAACTCGCCGAGCAGATCCAGCCCATGCACCGACTGCTGATCGAACTGGAACACATCCATCCCAAGTTCCACAAGCGGCGCGATGATGTCGGTCATCGCTCCGCATGAGTGCATCCAGACGGTCATTCCGTGTCCGTGCGCGCGTTCAAGAAGCCGCTCGAAGGTCCACTTGAACATCCGATCCCACATCGGCGGGCTCACCAGCAGCCTGTCCTGCGTTCCCCAGTCCTCGGCGAAGGTCACACCATCGAAGCCGTGTTCGGCGTAGATATCCACCTGGCCGATCACGATGTCGCTGACCATCTTGTTGATGTCATTGACGAGGTCAGGATCGCTCGCACACCACTCAAGATACGTCGGAAAGGTCGGAAGGTAGCGGGCGCGGTTGAAGCAGCACCCGGTCAGAGAGCCGAGGAGATAGTGATCGGGATTGTCCGCTCGCACTTCCGCGCAGCGCTCGTAACGCGCCGGGTTGTCGAGGTCGGGCGGTTCGTACGCCTCGAGGTCCTCGCGTGAGGAGATCGCCGGCTCAACCACCTCGCCGCCCTTCGTCCAGTCGATCAGCCGCCGCCACGTGCACCCCCACTCATCCTCCCACAGTTCCCCGCCCTCCCCATCCTCCCGGCGATTCGGCTCAAAGTCCGGATTTCCGGCCGGCCCGCAGCGGGCGGTGTCATTCAGTCGCGTCTTCCCATCGTACTTCGAGTACGTGAAGCCGATGCGCGGCGGATTGTCGTGCTCAAGCACGCGTCGAATAATCTCGCGGGGGGTCATGTGCTCAATCTCCCTGCACCTGTCGATGATCGGCCCGTTGACTGACCCCACGGTTCCCCGCTCACGCCCGTGAGACCTGCAAGCCACGTCCTCCATGCGCGCGCGTCCTCCACCTGCGCCGCGGGCAGGTTCCGGCTCGGCCGGTGGCGAACCTGATCATGAGTATGCCGGCCCCTCCCCGGCCAACTCCATGAGCGCGGAAAATGATCTGTCGTGCAAATCGGTCTCTCCACGCCGCAGTCTGGCGCTGAGCGCGATCGCACTGCTGCTGGCATCGATGGCGGTCTACGCCTTCGTGGCCTTCCCGGTGTACGCCCATGACGCGCAGCAGCACTTCGACATCTCCGACGCTCGCCTCGGCTTTCTCCTCAGTTCGGGCGCGATCGGCTCACTCTTCTCACTTCTGCTCGTCGGCCCCGCGACAGATCGCCTCGGCCCCCGTGTGATGCTTCAATGCTGCATCGCCGGCACCGGGATCGCATTCCTTGTCGCCGGCATCGGTCGCAGTCTGCTCGTCTTTCAGACCGGCCTCGTGCTCGCTGGATTCTTCGGCGCGGCGAAGGCCGTCTCACTCCCGACTTTCCTCATCTGTCTCTACCCCGATCTGCGGCGGAGGATGGTGACTATCAGCCTCATCTCGCTCGCGGTGCCGGGCATCGCGCTGCCGATCCTCGCCGAACGCCTCATTATGATGGCCAACGCAGGAGCCCTTCAGTTCACCACCGCTCTGCACGGACCGTTCCTCGCTGGCGGCATCGTCCTGGTCGCAGGGCAGTTTCTCCTCAGCCTCGCCGGTGAGGCAGGGCAGGAGGACGCCGCCGCCCGCGAGGAACGCCCGCGTTTCCGGCTGCGCAGCGTCCTGAGCGCCCCCGCGCTGCTGATCATCCTGATGGCCACCCTCCACGCGGGCGCCGACAACGCCGTCTACGGCTGGCTGCCGAAATTCCTCCGCAGCGAGTGGGAGGTGCTGCCAATCGGCGCGGGAGTTATGCTCGGTCTCTACTCGGTCGCGTACACCGTCTCCCGACTCGGCCTGGCGGCGCTGCCCGAAGGCTGGGGACAGCGCGCGTTCCTCGTGCTGCCCGGACCGATCGGCGGCATTCTGCTCATCAGCGCCATCTGGTTCGGCGGGCCGCTGATGGTCGCTCTCGCCTACCCGATCGCCGCGCTCTTCATCTCGGTGGAGTATCCCACGCTCCTGGCGGAGATACGCGAAAGCTCGCCCGCCCGCTTCTCAGCGATCTACGGCGCCTCCATCTGGACTACCTCGCTGCTGACCATCCTGAACGTGAACCTCATCGGCCAGGTCGGCCAGCGCACCGGCGACCTGCGCCTCGGCCTCACGATCGCCGCGCTCGGCTTCATCGCCTTCGGAGCGATCGCGTACTTCACCGGTCTCGGCCGCGAGGACGGCTTCACGGCAGGTGACGCGGAAGACGACGCCGAAGAGACCGCACAAATTGACGGATAATCCCGCAAACACAGGCACACCGCTGAGAGGAAGACAGCATGCAGATCTCAGACCACGCCCGCGAACTCCATGAGCGCGCCATCATCATCGACGGACACAATGATACGCTCATCCTGCGGCAGTCGCGGGGAGAAAGCCTTGACATCACCGAGCGCGATGAGCGCTATCACCTCGACGTGCCGCGCGCCATCGAGGGCGGCCTTACCTGCAGCTTCCACATGGTCGGCGACAACGACTGCCGGCAGGCGATGACGCTGATCGACGCCGCGCTTCGCCTCGCCGAGGAGCATCCCGACCAGGTCATCTTCGCAACCACCGCCGCGGACATCGAGCAGGCGCATGCCGACGGCAAGTACGCCATCGTCGGTCAGCTTGAAGGCTGCACGTTCATGGACGGCGACACCGCCGGCCTGCGCAACATGCACCGCCTCGGAGTACGCGTCGTCGGACTGACCCACGGCGCGGGTGGGCCCGGCACCACCCAGCATGAGAAGAGCCCCTTCGACTTCGCCGAGCCCTCCGCCCGCGCGGACTCGCGAGCCGTCCCCGGACTGACGGACTTCGGCCGCGAAGTCGTCCGCGAATGCAACCGCCTCGGCATGGTCGTCGATCTCGCGCACTCCTCCGATGCCGCCTTCTACGACACGATCGAGCTTTCCGAGGCTCCCGTCTTCTTTTCCCACGGAGCCGTCTACGCGCAGTGCCCGCACTGGCGCGGCCTGACCGACGAGCAGATCGAGGCGCTGGCGGAGAACGGTGGCGTGATGGGCGTTGCCTTTGTCCCCTTCTTCATCGATCGTGAGGAGCCGACGATGGAGCGGCTCATCGACAGCATCGAGCACGTCATCCACCTCGTTGGCCCCGATCACATCGGCATCGGCGCGGACTTCGACGGCATGTCCGAGGATCTTACCCCGATTCCCGCCCGCGTCGAACTGATGCCGACGCTCACCGAGGCGCTGGTCCAGCGAGATTTCGATGATGAGACGATCCTGAAGATTCTCGGCGGGAATTTCCTGCGCGTCCTCGCGGAGATCTGACACGCAAGGAGAAATCAGCCATGCCGCGCGAATCGATCATCGACTGCGATGTCGTCGTACTGGGCGCTGGCGCCGCCGGCCTGACGGCCGGACGCGCCGCGGCTGAGAGCGGCGCGAAAGTCCACGTCATCTCCAAGATGCCCCACGGCGCATCGAGCCCCACCACGCGCGCATACGGCGACATTACCTGGTCCACCGAAGAGACCACCGACGAACTCGTACGCCAGGTGATCGAGGCAGGCGGCTTCCTCGGCGACCAGCGCCGCGTCCGGCGGTTCGCCGAGGGGGTGCCGCCGATGCTCAACACCCTCCGCATCATCGGCGCGCAGTTCGATGACCCGAAGCCGGCAGGCGAGGATATGCCCGGTGTCATCCGCTGGAGCTACCGCGGCGTCGATGCGGGTGAGGAGCTTGTCCAGCGCCTGATCGATGATTCCGGCGCGACGCACATGTGGCTCTTCACCGCAACGGAGCTTCTCTTCAGCGACGGAAAGGTCTGCGGCCTCGCGTCCATCGGCCTGAAGGCCCGCGAACCCGTCATCTTCCGCTGCCCCTGCGTGATCCTCGCAACCGGCGGCGGAGCGGCCGCATTCGAGCGCACAGACAATCCTGCGGGCGCCACCGGAGACGGCATCGCGATGGCGTACGAAGCCGGCGCTGAACTCGTTGACCTCGAACTGATCTCCTTCGGCTACCCGCACAAGCGTGTAAAGAATGTGCTGGAGCAGGGCAAAGAGCTTCGCGAGGAATTGCTCGATCTCGGGCATGCTCATTACTTCCTCGGTGGGGTGCGCGTCGATGAGCGCTGTGAGACAGGCGTCCGCGGCCTTTACGCGGCGGGCGAAGTCACCGGCGGCCTCTTCGGCGCGGGGCGACTCGGAGGCAGCGCGCTCGCCGACTGCTTCGTCTTCGGGCAGGAGGCCGGGCACAACGCCGCCGCCGAAGCGGAGGGACGCGAGGCGCGCATTCCTGAGGACCTGCTCGGCGCCGCGTCCCATCGCATTGAGGGCGTACTGCGTGGAGACCGCGACCCGGCCCCGGTGCATGACCGAATCCGCGAGATCGCATGGCACGGCCTCGGCCCCGTGAAGAGCGAGGAGAGCATCAGCCGCGCCCTCGAAGAGTTTGACGCGCTGGAGAAGGACCTCGCGTTCATCGGCGGCGCGAGATGCGAGGACCTGCGGCTGGCGGTCGAGGCGCGTCACATGCACACGCTGGCGCGCCTGGCCGCGAAAGCCTCGCTCGAACGCCGCGAGACGCGCGGGTGCTACTGGCGCGTCGATCATCCGACGCCGGACAACGAGGCGGAGCTTCGCACCCTCGTTCTGCGCAAATCCGGCGAAGGCTGTGAGATCACCTCACAGCCTCCTGTGCTGTCAGAAATCACCGATCCGGGCGAGCCGCGAATCGGCGCCGGATGCTTCCGCTACCTCGATCGCTCGGACTGACTCTCACTCGTCACCCTGATAGTGACGGCCGTAGAGATTGTTGTTGTCGAGGAATCTTTTCAACGAGTTTTCCCGGTCAGTGTTGCCGGGATGGCTGTGAAAGAGAATCTCAAGATCGCTCGGGTCACGTCCCTGAAGCTCCCGGAACTTCTCCAGCACCGGGATCGCCGCGGTCGGATCGTAGCCAGCCTCAGCCGCATACCGCGAGCCTATCCTGTCCGCCTCGTACTCATTCTCGCGTGAGTAGCTCTGAATCGCGAGACCGGCCACGACGCCGCCGATGTCGCGGCCGCTGCTGCCGCCGATCGCCCACTCGATCAGAAGCTGCGCGCCGACCGCCCGCTCAATGCGCTTGATGGCGTGCTGGTGGCTCACATGCGTCGCCTCATGCCCGCACACCCACGCGACCTGGTCCTCGTCCGCCCCAAGCGAGTCGATCAACCCCTCGTATACGTAGATCGGGCCGCCTGGCAGCGCAAATGCGTTGTTGACGTCCTCGTTCACGAGCTTGAACTCGTAAGGATACTCGGGCGGCTGTGCGGCTGACGCAATGCGTTGGCCGATGCCGGCAAGCCAGCGCGCCCTTTGCGTGTTCTCCTCGACGCGATGCTCCTGCTCGAAGTCGGCCGCCGCGTTCTGACCGATCTCGACCTCCTGGCTCTTGCTGATCAGAAATGTCTCGCCGCCGCACCCCGTGAGCACCAGCCCGAACACCGCCAGCGCCACGAGCAGCCCCATCAGTCGCGTGCTTCGCATCGAAACCCTCTCCCTGTCATAGCAGTGGACGCCACCCGGGGAAGCCTTCGACATCACCGCCGAATCCCCCTGCCGGCGATCACTCAACCCCAAGATGTTGCAACACGAACTCGACGGCCTGCTGCATCGCAGCCGTGATCTCACCGCTGTCCGCGCCGCGCAACCCGTGCCCGGCACCCTCGAAGGTCAGCAGCGTCAGTGGCACACCTGTCTCCCCCATCCTCTCCTTCAGTACCAACGCCTGATTGTAAGGCACTGTCCGATCCGCCGTGCCATGCATCACAAACACCGGCGGATCATCCGGAGACAGGTGCGTGACCGGCGACGCTTCGACATAGCGCTCCGGCGCCTCCTCGCGCGGCGCGCCCATGAACGTCACCAGCGCCCGCTCGCGGTGCATCTCATCATCCACGGTCATGTCCGTCGGCGGGTTCTTCGCGACCACGCACCGCACGAGGTTCTCCAGCCGCTCACCCGCGGTGTCAAGGTCCTCAGGGCCGGGTTCGAGGAAGCCCATCATCAGCGCGAGATGCCCGCCCGCGGACCCGCCCCAGACCGCGAGCCTGTCCGGATCCACCCCGAGATCACCCGCATTCTCACGAACCCAGCGAATCGCCGCGAGGCAGTCATCGACCGCCGCCGGGTAGGGCGCGACGCCCGAGAGACGGTAGCTCACGGAGAAGACGGCAACCCCCTCGGCCATCATTCGTTCACCGTTGACCGCGTGAAAGCCGCCGGTCCTGTCTCCACCCCGCCAGCCGCCTCCGTGGATGAATATCACGGCAGGATGCACGTCATTGTCCGCCGGAAGATACGCGTCGAGCAGCAGCGGAGAGCCGTCTGCCACGGCGTACTGCACGTCCGTCAACACCCACGCGCCGTCGCGGTAGAACGTCTGCGGATCCGCCCTCGGCGCTTCCCCCGGCGCGACCTGCGCCAGGCCGATGCTCACCACCAGCAGTGCCCCAACAACGCTCGCGGCCTGAAGTCCGGGTCTCATGCGCATCACCTCATTCTCAGCCCTCCGCCGTCAGCACAAGCACCCACGGTCCATCGCCCGGCGCCTCAATCCCCCGGCGTCCTCCTCCGGACAGTTCGGCCTCGTCCGCCCACTCTCCCGCCGCAATGTCGATCCAGCGCCCGGCAACCCGTCCATCGCCGTCCGTCAGATCGAGCGTCACCGCTCCGCCACTGCTGAAGAAGAGTACCCACGCCTCTCCCGGCCGCGCCGCAAGGTAGGCCTCGTTCTCCTCCCGATCGCTCAGAAGCTCCATCGCCGGCTCTATCTCCCAGAAGCGCGCGCGCTCCTCCACCAGCCGCGCCGACCGGATGCACGCCTGCGCGATCTCGTTGATGCCAATGCCCGATCCGGGCCGATGGAAGCGCGAGGAGGCCGAGCCACCCAGCAGATTCCGCCAGAAGCGCTCGATCCCGTCCTGCGGCGTACCCGATCCGAATCCCGTCTCTCCCGCCGAGTAAATCTTCGTATGATTGACGGGCCGAGGATGCTCGGCCGCCTGCTCCACCACCCAGCGCAACCGCCGCCAGTGGTCCTCGCCGAAGTTGCGGGAGTTCACCTGAGAGATGTCGATGAAGTCGTAAAGATCGGGGCGATCGAGGACGAGGCGGACATTCCGCGATTCCTCGGGCCGCCAGCCGTCATCGAACATGTCCGTCACGAACACATCAACGCCCGCATCCGCCGCCTGCTGCCTGATGAACGCCATCCAGTGCTGCCCCCACAGCGGCTCGGTCGAGGTCTCGTTACTGATGCAGTAAAGCACGTTGCCGAAGGGAAGGCTGTGCGCGAGCATCTTCGCCACGTAGCGCTCCTGATAGCCGCGGATCAGGTCATACTGCGGGGAATACTTCTGCATGCCCGGGATCGAGTGGTAGAAGGGTTGCTGATCGCCCCCGGGGTGGTCGGGGTACTCCTCGGCGAGGCCCGACTCCTCGCCGGTGTAATTCACGTTGTTCGCCGGGCGGTAGGGATGGCGCTGCCACGGATCGCGGCTCAGATCGAAGCGGTCGAAGACCTCGATCTGCACGATGATGTCACGTTCGTGGGTCAGCGTCAGGAGACGATCGAAGCGATCCCAGTACTCGTCATTCCACTCGTCGAGGTCGTAGCGACCGTCCTGCAACTGCGCGTAGGGATACGCATCCCCCTCATCACGGTCGCTCATCGTGTTGCGAATCTGATTCCCGCCCACGCTCGCGAGCAGGTCAAGCTGCTCCTCGAGGTCGTCGATCTGAAAGAGGTTATCCTCCCGCGAGCCTCCCACCAGCAGCACCGGCTCTCCTTTGTACTGCCAGTACCGCGCGTCCTCGCTCCACGGGCGGATTCGATCGTCATTCGGCATCACAGGATCGCGTTCCATCGTCTGCCCTCCCGCGACTGCAAACGTCGTCGCCAGCACGGCCACGACCAGTGCCGATCTCCGAGCGACATGCCACGCCATGCGAGCCACCTCCGTGACACTCCGCTGTCATTCCGGCGATCTTTCGACGGCCCCCGGTCGCAGATGGTTCCGCCTTAGCCGGTGACTGCCTGCGGGAGCGCGCACTGCCGCTCGACGCCGCCTATCTCCGCACCGCCACCACCCGACCGTCCTCCAGCGCCGCCACGATCTGCGCGCCGGCCTCCATCGTCACCGCGCTCACCCAGTTCACCCGCGAGCCCACCGGGAAGCGCCCGATCTCCGCGAGGTTCGCGTCCAGCAGGTAGACCATCCCCGAGAGTGTCCCGGCCGCCACCATCGGCCCGCCGTCGCCCTCCACGATCGCAAGGTCCAGCACCGCCGAGTCCAGATTCCGCGTCGCCACCGTCTCCCCGTCCGCATCGACCGCGTAGACGTAGCCGGTGTCAGAGCACGCGACGACCTCCAGCGCCCCGTCGCCGGTCAGGTCCGCGGTCTTGATGTCCCTCCACGCATATCCGAAGTTCGGGTACTGCCAGAGGATATCCCGCGAGCCAACCTGCCCGACCTTCAGCGCACCGGTCGCCGACCCGTTGACCATCTCCACCGTCCCGTCCCCGTCGAGGTCCTCCACCGCCATCTGCACGTCACCAAGCTCAGAGCCCCGCTGACCGATGACACTGCCATCCTCGCTGCTGAGGACGAAGAGCTTGCCGTAGCGATTCCCCACGGCAATCTCCTGCACGCCGTCATCATTGACGTCGATCGCCGAAAGCTCCGTCGTCCCGTGGTTCACCTCGCCGAAGATCCATCGCTGCGAGAAGTCGGAGTTGATCACCTGGACGAACCCGTCCACCGTCCCCAGCGCGGCCTCCCACTCGCCATCGCCGTCAAAGTCATCCACCAGCACATCGTCAAGCCTCGGCTCATGGATGGTCGTCCGCGACACCCGCCAGTACGTCTCGATCGGGTGCTCGCGGACAAGCGTTCCGTCCGCCTCAAGCACGTAAAGGATCTTGCTCTTCCCGCCCACGAAGACTTCGAGTTCACCATCGTCATCGATGTCGTACGCACCGACCGCGTAAAGCTCATCTTTCCCATCGAACTCCCAGCGCACCGATCCATCCGCGTCCAGCACCGTCAGGTAGCGCCCGCGGATCGCCAGCGTCTCATCGGAGCCATCACCGTCGAGGTCATGTGTCTCCATCTCGATCCCAGGCTGCGCCACGCCGTCATGCGTCGCTGGCTCAACCTCCCACGCGCGCGCGAGGCCCGCCGCGTCCGCAAGGGCCGGACCCGCGCCCTCGGCCTCGTCCGCAGCGCTCCCAAGCTGGGTGAGCGCGGACCTCGCGGCCCGGCGCAGCGCGGTCGTGTCGTCCTCCGAGAGCGCTCCCTCACCCGGCAGCGAGCAGGTCATCTCGCCTGAGTAAAGATCGATCTGCACATCCGCCGGCTCCTCGAAGCTGAGCGTCCGGCCCACTCGTGTTGCGTCAGAAAGCGCCATCTGTCGCTGGCCCAGCCAGATCATCGCGGCATCCGTCTCCAGCGCCTCCGGCAGGTCGAGGCCGTCGGTCCCGATCGCCAATGCGGCGGCGACCCGTCCGTCCTCCATCAGCAGCATCGTGCTGTCATCGATCCGACGGACGTCCCAGTCCGCGCCCTCTTCGCTGTCGGTGTTGAAGAAGATCGCCTGGTTACTGAGCGTCTCGCCCTCGGCAAGCTCGCCGCCGAACTTGTGATGCAGGTAGCGGATCGGCAACCGCGCGTGGTTGATACGCGTGCTCTGCACCAGTCGCGAGTGCCCTGTGTTGCGGATGTTAAAAATCTTGTCGGGAAGATCCGGGATCGGCTCTTCGGCGTCGGGCGCGTCCTCCGCCTCGATCGCCGCCACGACCTCCTCATCCTCCACGCTGACAAACTCCACCCGGTCGAGGTAGACGCCGGGCGACTCGCGCAGCCACACCTTCACGAGGTGCATCCCGTCACCCTCAACTTCGATCCGCGGCATCGGCCCCGACTTCGGATTCACGCCGCTGTCGTAGGGCCGCCCGAACTCCTCCAGCGGCAGATGGACGGCCACCGGATCACCGTCATCGATCGACAGCCAGAAGCTGTCGGTCCCGCTGTCATGGCCCATGCTGACGAGATTCGCGAAGTACTCGCCCGCCGGAATCTCCAGCGGGAAGCTCAGCGACGAACTCGCGCCCTCAAAACGCACCGCCGCCTCCACGCCCTCGACGGGCTCCTCCACCACCGTCAGCCCCCGCGTGATCGCCGCCTCCCGTGTCAGCGAGAAGTCGCGCCCGTCAGAGGCGACCTCGCCGTGGTCGATCATCTTGAAGATACACTCAAGCGAGTACTCCCCGGCCTCGTCCGCCGTGCAGTGGTCGAGCAGCACCACGGGGCCGCCCTTGAGCCAGAAGATGTTCCGTCGCCAGTCAATACCGTTGTACCCGTACATCGCCGTCTGCGTCATGCCCACGGACGGCAGGTCCGCCATGTGCTCCAGCCCCGCGCACGATGGGATCAGCCGGTACGCCCGACCGTTGCGGACCACCGACAGCATGTTGTGATCGGTGGTGTTGCGCACCAGGTAGTCCCCGTCCATCAACCAGTCCTCGCCGTCCGCGAAGTACCGGATGATCGCATTGCCGTCGTAGTGCAGGTGCGTGCCGCGCGCGTAGCCATCCAGCAGGAAGTGCTGACCGTCCGGATCGAGATCCTCCCTGAACGCGATCTTGTCGAACGCTTTCTCCAGCGGCACGTTCGGCGGCGAGACCGACGGTCCTCGGGCGTTGGTCGTCCTCGTCCACTCGTACACCTGCTCGGTCAGCGGGAATACGCTGATCCCCGCAAGCTCCTCCCACCGCTCGGACTGCAGTTCCGCGTTGAACGGATTGTCCCAGCCGCCGCGAGAGACCCGGTCCAGCCACCACTGAAGCTTTGCATCATCGTAGTACCACACCGCCCAGTCCAGTTCGCGAGTGTAAATCCCGCGCCCGTAGCCGTTGTCTCCGAAGCTTGCCGAATCTCCTGTGTTGTCGCAGATCCCGACCGTGTAATCCGCATACATCCGCATCTGATCGGTCTCAAAAAACGAGTAGTCGCCCTCGCTCAGCGACCAGTAGATCGTATGCCGCGGAACGATCGAGTAATATCCCGTCGCGTCCTCGTTCGGTTTCCACGACTGCACCTGGTTGCCGAAACCGTTCTCAACGCGCTGGAGGTAGTCATCAACACGTTTGCTGTCCACCTGCGGGTAGAACCGGTCGAAGTGACGCGCGAGGTAGTAGATCCCGATCAGAGGGAATGTCTGATGGTTGTGCAGCACGGGCCACGTCTTCTCCGGGTCGGCAAACATCGCGTATCCGGAGACATGTCGCGGGAGGTCGTGCAGCGCGTTGAGCATCGAGTTGGCCCCGCGCCAGCGGTCGTCCTCCGTCAGAACCGGCGCCTCCTCGAAGAAGTCCCACATCGTGCCGAGCCAGTCCGCGGTCGTCTCCTCCGACCAGTAGATCCGGTGCGTGCCCGCCGCGGTCGGTTCCGGCCAGTACTTCAGCACATCCGGATCATGCGCGAACTGCAGATAGCGCTCATTGATCTTCCGCAGCACAAACCGCGCGCGCTCCGCCCACGCCGGGTCCCCCGTGTCCCGGTAGCTTTTCACCGCGCGGTGGAAGTCGCGCAGCCAGAACTTGCTCAGGTCGCTGGTGACCAGCGCCTCCCTCTGCTCATCGTCCATGTGCTCGACGCCCGAGACCTCCAGCAGCCACTCATCGACCGCAATATCCTCCGCCTCGCCCTCCTCCAGCACCTCCAGCAGCCGCTCCACGCCCCGCCGCGCGCCCTCCGTGTCCGCGGCGCCGATCAGAAGGACGTTCTTGCCCGCCGGGGAATCGTGGGGTTCGGGGATCGTCTGCAGGATGTACTCGCCTCCGGGGCGGTTCGCCCGCACTTCCTGATAGCGCTGCAGCCACATGCGCTCAACCACGAAGTTGTTCCCCAGGTGCCCGATCGCCACCGTGGTCTGCTCCGAGCGAAGCGGCGCCCAGTCGCGCCCCTCACTGGTTATGACCTCAAGTTGCGCACCCGTCCGCGCCTCGATGGCATCCCGCAGACCCATCCCCACAGCCTGCCAGTCCTCACCCTCGGGCACCACGATCTGCGCCGCGGGCTCCCCGCCCGCCACAAGCGGCGTGTGCAGATTCGGCTCGTGGACGTCCTCCGGCGCGATTCCCTCACTGCCGAAGGGGAAGAGCGCCAGCCGCTGATCGTCGGCGTCAGCCGCCGCGGTCTCCAGCGCGAAGTCATCGACCACATAGCGCGAGGCGGCCATGTGCAGCGTCTTGATGTACACTTCAGCGTGCGTCGTGTCCTCGGGAGCTTTCGCCATCGCCGAGAACTGCTGCCACTCCCCCACCGGCGAGTTCAGATGTGTGTTCGCCATCTCGTTCGACGGCTGAAAGCGCAGTTGCAGCCACGCGGCATCGTCCCTGTCGCGCTCGAGGCACTTCACCCACGCGGTCAGCTTGTAATACACGCCCGGCTCAACGTCATCGACACGTTGCACGATCCCGGAGGTCGCCTCGCGGTAGCCCACGCGCTCCTCACTCGCGTGATCATCGATGATCATCACCGCGCGTTCGCCCGAACGCGCGTCATCCACGAGATACCGCGTCAACTCCTCCGTCTCGCCACCGTGCGCATTCCAGCCGGCGGGCATCGTCGGATCATCCGGATCAATCTCCTCGAATCCCGGATTCGCCAGCAGCCCGTCCTGCGCGAACGCAGAGCAGGTGATGAGCAGCAATGCCATCACGACGGCCGAAAAGCGCATCAACAACACCTCCACACGACTCCTGGTCCCGCGACTCAGCCCATGTAGTAATTCCGAAAGTAGTTTATGCCGGAGAAGACGGTCAGCGCCAGGGCGATGTAAAGCAGCGCCATCCCGAGCGGGTTGAGGTCCACGCCGAAGAGCGGCACATTCCAGATCAAAATCCCGATCGCAAAAGACTGCGTAAGCGTCTTAAGTTTCCCGAATCTGTCCGCAGCGATCACAACGCCCTCGTCAGCGGCCATCGCGCGCATACCCGTCACACTCAACTCGCGAGCGAGGATGATGATGACCACCCACGCCGGCGCCCACTCAAGTCGCACCAGCATGATCAACGCGGAGAGGATCAGCAGCTTGTCCGCAAGCGGGTCGAGAAACTTGCCGAGGTTCGTGATAACTTTGTACGAACGCGCGATGTGCCCGTCAACGAGGTCCGTGATGCATGCTACCGCGAAGACCGCGCATGCAAGCTGGCTCGCCAGTGCCGCTTCGGGGTGCCAGACACGGTAGTACATCAGCAGCACCACCGCGGGAATCGCCGCAATCCGACTCAGCGTGAGGAGGTTCGGCACATTCATGTTCTTCCGCATGCGCTCTCGCGGCCCTTCAGCCTCAGTACGCTCCACTGTCGCGCTCAAAGGTCGATTCTCCACGTAGCCGCGAATACCCTCCGCCGAAGGCTCTCGTCCAAACGTCTGCCTGCACACACCGGGCCCCTGCCGCCCCGGTGCATCGTGTTTCCGATCATCGTCTCTTCCGCCTTCCCGCATCAATGCTCTCCTGAACGTCCCCCCGACAACTCCACCGCGTTATTCCCCTCGCATATCTCATCGACGGTCTCCGCATGGTCGATGATCACCCGCCACCCCGCCGCGTCCTCGGGCACTCCCGCAAGCTCATAGTCCACCCGCACCGGCTCAAGATCGCCGCCGATGCCCGGGATATCCGTCAGCGTTTCGCTCGCCACGACCTCTCTGTCCGCGTCCACCAGCGCCAGCACCGCGCTCGCGACCGGCGACCGGCCGATGTTATGCACAACGCCCCGCACCGCGCCATCCTCCACCACCGTGTCCAGCGGCGACAGCGCAAGGTCCGGCCGGTCGTGGATCGGCTCCAGCGTCTCAACCTGCTCGATCTCGACGATCGTCACCTGCCGCGGCTCCAGCGCCAGAGGCACCAGCGAGTGACGGCTAAGCTCCATCTCCAGCGCCTCGACCGGCCTGTCCAGCGCGTCATCGCCATCCGCATCCGGCCCCACCGCCACGCGGTAGCGCCCATGCTCGAGCCCCCACACCCGCAATCCGCCCTCCATCGACTCATCCGCGAATGAGTAGACGGCCGCCTTCAGGCGATCGTCGCCCGCATCCAGCACCAGCGCCGCGAAATCCGTCCCGAAGCCCTCCCAGCTTGCCGAAAGCCCGTGGGAGTACTTGTTCCGCGTCGTGTACGCTCCGCAGTACGCCTTCGCCGCATTGTTCACTGAGGACAGGAATATCCGGTCTGTGAACTGCTCGGCCTCAGTGTACATATACTTGAAACGCTGCAGATGCGCAATGTCGTTCCGGAGCGCCTCCACCAGCGGCCCGCGATCCCCGCGCCTCAGCACAGCAAGGTAGGGCTCCTTCTCCTCCAGCGCTCGCAACGTCTCATCGTCGAGGTCGTCGAGCAAGCCGGCCTGATAGAACTCCGGCAGATGATCCGCCACGCGGAACGTCGCCCGCCCCTCCGCCAACTGGTCCATGAACGGTCGCGCGTACTTCGTCTCGCCCGCGTACTGGATCATCGACGCAAACGCCGACGCCTGCCCGCCGTAGCCGCCGTAGAGCGGCCGGTCCTCGTACACCTGGGTGGCCTCTTCAGTCGCCACATCCACGCTCGTCGCGTACGCGCCCGGCTCCTGGTGCTCCAGCCATCCATCGGCCCACTCGCGCAGGAACTGCTCGATCCGCGGGTGGCGGTTGTACCACAGCACCTCGAAAAGCGGATGCAGCATCAGCGGATGCGCGTGCCCGTCGATCCCCAACTCCCGATCGATCCGCAGATCCTCCGCCCCGAGCGTCTGATTCTTGAAATGCCGGTGGCCGATGTCGGTCATCACCGTCAGCGCGGGCATCGAGCGCGAGGCGGCCAGCGAGCGCTCAAAGTAGACCGGGTCGCCGTAGCCCCACCACGTCATCAGCGCCTCGTGGTTCACGCCCTCTTCGTAGGCATGGAGCGGGTCGGTTGTCTTCTTGTTCAGGCCCTGCTCCATCGTGTGCGCCTCGGCGTGTTCCGCGAGTGCCGCCGCGCCCTCAATAACCAGCCGGCTCACCGGATCGTCGCTGATCATCGGGAACATCGCGTAGTTCTGATACATGTCCGTGTCATCGC
>JBKHFA010000006.1:0-33285 GCA_046540615.1 Armatimonadota bacterium
AGCTGTCATTACGCAGGCCCGCCGCCCCGGCGGGCCTGCTGGCGATCCGGGATCGGTGCAGGCTCAGATGTCGTCTTCGGTGGCATTTCGGCTCCCGGCTGTCCACTGAAGGCTTCATTCAGGTGGCGTCGAAGACCTTACCACCGGACCGACGACATAGTGAGCCGCTGAGGAATGTGTGCCGGAGGTGGGCGTGGTGGAGGGACTGCAGCAGATCAGATTTCTGCTCTTCGAGGGGATGGAGCGCGACATTGCCGGGGAGATAGCGTCGGGCGTCGAAGAGGTTTACGAGACGCCGGTGGAGATCGCTGAGGAGACGCTGGACCTTCCCGGGCGGGGCTACGATCATACCCGGGGGCAGTACGCGGCGAACTCGTTGATCGGAGCGATCCCGAGGTCAGAGGCGGGTGTGAAAACGCTCGGAATCACCGACGAGGACCTCTACGCGCCCGACCTCAACTTCGTGTTCGGGCAGGCACAGCTTCCTGGCGACCGCGCGGTCATGAGTGTGGCCAGGCTGCGCCCCGAGTACTGGGACGAGGACCCTGACCGCGATCTGCTCATCGACCGGGCGGTCAAGGAGGCGGTGCATGAGCTTGGGCATACCCTTGGCCTCCGCCACTGTGACGATCCCGACTGCGTCATGCGCTTCTCCAACCGCCTCGCCGAGACCGACAGGAAGCGGCGCGTCTTCTGCGAAGAATGCGCGGCAAAACTGAGTGCGGGCGCGTGAAAAATGCGCGCCAGCATTGAGCGCAAGAATGCGGAGAAGAAGAGACGTTGTCGGCGTCAGTCATATGCTGCGCGGACGGGCCGAAGTTTGCCGGTCCGCGAGCGTATGACAGGACGCTTCATGTGAGCGTCTTATCCATGTCCGTCAGCGCAAAGCCGCGGAACTCGCGGTGGCCCACGATCTCGTAGCCCTGCGCGGCGTAGAAGCTGACGAGTTCGTGAAGCACGGAGAGCACCACGAGGCGCACGCGTTCTGCGCCGCGGTCACGGAGCGCGGTCTCGGCGAAGCGTAGAAGCAGGTGTGCGTAGCCCCGTCCGCGGGAGTCGGGGTGCACCGCAACGCGGCCGATGTAGCCGTCTCCGCCGTATTCCGGCTCCACGTCATTCTGAATCGCGATGCAGCCCGCCGGCCGATCATCGGCGATGAGCATGAAGAAGGTGAGGTAGCCCAGCTCGCGCTCAGTCGCGTCAGTCTCGCGGAACGCCGTGTGCCAGGGTGCTTCGGCGGGTGCGAGTTCAAGCTCACGCGCCTGGCTGGCGAACGCCGCCTGGAGGAGTGCGTGCAGGTCCTCGAGATCGGTCATCTCAGCGCGTCGGATTGCTTCGATGGGCATGAGTTGCCTCCGCTGAAAGGCGGCGGGCTGGAAGGCCGCCCCACATGGACCACCTTTCGCCCATGTGGCGCAGGCTTCCAGCCTGCGAGTAGTCCGATGTGCGAGGTGTCCGCTTGGCTACGCGATGTCCACGGCCTTGCCCGTCTCGGCCGACTCGTACATCGCGTCGAGTATCTTCATGATACGAAGCCCATCGGTCCCCGGTGAGATCGGCTCCTCGCCCTCAACGAGACAGTCGGCGAAGTGCATCACCGCGGCGTGGCGGCCCATCTCGAGGTCAGGTTCGACCTTCACGATGCGATCGACCGCCTCGCCCTGCTCCTGCGTGTACAACTCAAGCGTGTCGATCGCGGAGTCATCAACGCCGTCGATGGCGAAGACGCGTTCGAGGCTGGCGCCCGCCTCGGTGCCCATGAGCGTGGAGTACACGCGCTCGCGCTTGATGCGCGAGGCCCACGACGCCTCCAGCAGGATGGTCTGCCCGTCCTCGAACTTGAGCATCCCCACGGCCATGTCCTCGACATCGAAGGTCCCGTCCGGGTCGGGGGTGCCCCACGGCCCGAGGCCCTTCATCTCCGGTCCGAAGACCGAGTAGGTGGAGGCCATGCATGTGACCGGCCTCGGATTGCCCATCAGCCAGATGGTGAGATCAAGCATGTGCACCGCAAGGTCGATGAGCGGGCCTCCCCCGGCGACTTCCTCCTGCGTGAACCACCCGCCCCATCCGGGGATGCCGTTGCGCCGGATCCAGCCACATCGCGCGAAGTAAATGTCGCCGAAGGTGCCGTCATCCACGTGGCCCTTCATGACCTGCGCCTCAGGTCGGAAGCGGTTGTTGAACTGAATCATCAGGGTCTTGCCGGCCTTCTCGGCCGCGTCGATCATCGTCTGACCTTCCTCTGCGTTACGCGCCAGCGGCTTCTCGCAGAGCACGTGCCTGCCGGCCTCCAGGCAGTCGATCACGATCGGAGCATGGAACTTGTTGGGCACACAGACGCTGACACAATCGAGGTCCGCCTCTTCGAGCATCTCCTCGTAGTCGGTGTAAAGCTCGTCGATCTCGTAGCTGGTCCCCACCTCGGCAAGCACATCTCCGTCAAGGTCGCACAGCGCCGCGACCTCAGCATCCTCGTGCTCCTGATAGCCCTCAATGTGATACGTGCCGATTCCCGCGCCGATGACGCCCGCCCTGATCTTCGCCACTTTCAGACCCTCCCAGCAGTGCTCCCGCGTGATCCGTGTCGTCACAATACTCGACAGGAATTTCGCCGCGCGCCCGAGGATACCTTCCGGGAGGCTCGTCCTTTGCGGCCCGCCCCGGCAGGTCTCCGCGCGTGCAAAGCGAACCTTTTGTCGGAGATCATGCCGCACGGACGTTGCAAGGAGTGACTGACAGTGGCTGCATACGAAGCGCTCTTCTCACCCGGGTCGATCGGAACGCTGACGACACCCAACCGCATCGTGATGGCGCCGATGGGCACCAACTACGCCGGAGAGGACCACCATGTCACCGAGCGGCTCATCGCCTACCATGTCGCGCGGGCGGAGGGCAGGGTGGGCCTGCAGATCGTCGAGCATACCGCGGTGCATCCGCTGGGGCTGACCGGCGAGCGGATGCTGGGCGTCTACGATGACGCGATGATCGAGGGCCTCCGGGCGCTGACCGACCGGGTCCACGCGGCTGGCGGTCTGATTGCGCTGCAGCTTCAGCACGGAGGTCGGCAGGCGAACGCGGACGTCATCGGACAGCGACCTCTGTCACCGTCGGCGGTGGGTGTGAGCGGCGGCAATCAGCCCGCGAAGATGACGGAGGAGCAGATCGGCGAGGCCATCGAGGCGTTCGGCGAGGGCGCGCGGCGCGCGAAGGAGGCCGGATTCGACGGCGTCGAGGTACACATGGCGCACGGCTACCTCGGCTGCTCATTCCTCTCTCCGCTGCTGAATCGCCGCGACGACGACTGGGGCGGCGACACTGAGCGCCGCACGCGCTTCGCGCGCGAGGTGCGGAAGGCGATCGTTGAGCGCGTCGGCGAGCAGTTCCCGTGCTGGTGCCGAATCTCCGCGAACGAATTCGTTGAGGGCGGGACGGATCTTGATGAGGCGCAGCGATTCGCACCGATCCTCGCGGACGCGGGCTACCAGGCGATCCACGTCTCCGCGGCGATCGGCGAGACCGCGCGCTTCGCCTCCGCTCCCTACTACGTCGAACACGGGCACCTGATGGACTACGCGCGGGGGGTTCGAGAGGTCGTCGAGGTGCCGGTCATCGGCGTGGGTCGGGTGCTGACTCCCGAGGAGGCGGACGGGTTCATCGCCGGCGAGAACTGCGACTTCGTGGCCCTCGGACGGGCATTGCTGGCCGATCCGCACTGGGCGAGGAAGGCCGCGGAGGACCGGGCTGGAGAGATCGTCCCGTGCATCGGGTGCAACCTCGGCTGCCTCGACCGCTCATACTCCGACCTCGGTCACTGTCAGTGCACAAGTAACCCGTGGACGGGGCGCGAGGTTGACTGGCCGGGCTATCCGGGCGGGCGCGCCACCGGCGAGAGCAAGCGGGTGCTGGTGATCGGGGCCGGTCCGGGCGGGATGCAGGCCGCGATCGTCGCGGCGCATCGTGGGCATGATGTGACGGTCTGGGAGCAGGATAGTGACGTCGGGGGAGCGTTCAGAATCGCCGCGATGGCGCCGGGCAAAAGCGAGCTTGCGAACCTGCTGGAGTGGCAGAAGGGGGAGCTTGAGCGCCTCGGCGTCACACTGCAGACGATGACCCACGCCACCGACGGGGCCGTGTTGCAGTTCGACCCGGATGCGCTGATCGTCGCGACAGGCTCTCGACCACTTGGCGCCGAATCGCTTCCCTTCGGCGGGGGCGCGAAGTTCATCCTCGCCGACCAGGCACTGCAGGGAGCGGAGGTCAACGACCCGGTGTTCGTCGTGAGTCGGAAGGGCGCGGGGGCGGAGGCCGCGCACCTGCTGGCCGAGCAGGGCCACGGCGTGACGCTGCTGGAGGCGGGCGATGCCCCGGCGCCGATGCTGCCGAGCGGCCCGCGAGCGTTTCTGCTCGAGCGGCTGGAGGAGCTTGGAGTAACGATCCTCACAGGCCACCGGGTGCTCGGCCTCGACGCTGAGGGCATCATGGTGGAGACCGAGGATGAGCCTCAGAAGCGCTTTGACGACCCTGGAACGGTCGTGCTGGCGCTGGGCCGTCGGGCGAACGATGATCTCGCGAGTGAGCTTGAGAGCCTCCCGATCACGATGATTGTGATCGGGGACGCGGAGAAGCCGCGCCACGCCCAGGCGGCGGTTCATGAGGGCGCACTCGCCGGGCGGAACATCTGAGAAACGTGAGGAGCCGCACTTCGGTCACGTGGGCTTCGAGCGGGCTCGCCATGCCGCGCATGGTCAGGGAATTCGTTGGCGTCGGTCGTCGCCGGTGCGTTGTGGAGGGATGGAGCGCGCGGAGATACCGCCTATCTCCGCGCGACGCCAGCCCGGGCATTGTTCGATCCAGCGGCGACCCGTCAGTCTCGCCACTGCTCCTCCATCATGATCTCGTTGAGTGACATACGTTTCTTCGGCGGGGCGTCCGCGTCCGGATAGCCGATCGGCATCAGGCCCACGACGATGACATCGTTCGGGATGCCGAGGAGGTCTCGCACTTTGTCGGCATTGAACGCGCCGATCCAGCAGGTCCCGAGGTCCTGCTCGACGGCCTCCAGCGTCATGTACGCCATCGCGATCGAGACGTCGATCGGGAAGCAGTGCAGCCCGCACGACATGACGTGCTCGCTCGTCACCGCGCAGCCCACGATCACCGCGGGCGCATCGGCCAAGAATTGCTGGCCGTTTGCCGCCTCCGCGAGCGCCTCGCGCATGTCGGCGTTCTGCACCACGACGAAGCGCCACTCCTGCAGGTTGCGGGCCGACGGCGCCAGGCGCGCGGCCTCCAGCACCTGCTTAAGCTTACTCTCCTCCACCTCGTAGTCCTTGAATTTGCGCACCGAGAAACGCTGCTCGATCGCATCCATCACGTCCATGCGTGGTCATCCTTCCATGTGTGCTCGACTTTACATGAGATTATTCGACGATTCCACCGGCGCTGCGGGTGCGAACTCGCCGCCGAAATTAAGCAGCGTCGCCACCGGCTCCTCCGGAACGTGCGCGGCCAGCACCTCGCCCACGAAGATGGTGTGATCTCCGGTGAGGTGCGTCGAGTGAACGGTGCATTCGAGGTTCGCCGCGGCCTCGGCCAGCAGGGGCACATCGATCGCCGTCGGCTCCCCGGTCGGGATATTAAACTCCGCGAATTTGTCGCAGTCTGCGCCAGAGCATGAGCCAGAGTACTTCACAAGCTCCGCCTGCGCCTCGCCGGCCCACGCGAAGACGAACTCACCGCTGTCCTCGATGCACTGGTGCGTGTAACGTGTCAGCGCCACCGAGACACAGACGAGTTTCGGCTCGCCGGAGCAGATCATGCCCCATCCGGCGGGCATGAGGTTCGGCTTTCCATCAGCGTCGCGGGCGACCACGAGGATCACCCACTCAGGATACTTGCGCTGGATCGCCTCACTCGGACGTACCTGCTTCATCGTGGTCCTCCTCGTCCTGCGCGTGGGCGCGACCGCCCGGGCCGGCTCTACTCCGACACCCCGGCGCTCGCGCCGTCCCCGGTCCTCTCGGCCTCCGCCAGCAGTTCCGCGACCTCGTCGTGGCCGGCATCCTCGGCGAGGTGACGCGGCTGGTATCCCATCCACAGGCGGCCCGGATCCGCGCCGTGCTCCAGCAGCAACTCAACCACCTCGCGCATGCCGTTCTCGGCCGCATAGTGCAGCGCCGGCTGCGCCGACGGGCCCTCGTTGCTCACAGCACTCGGATCCGCGCCATGGGCGAGCAGCAGACGGATCATCTCCATGTCCCCGCGCTCGACGGCAAGCTCGAGCGGCGAGCGCCCGCTCCACTCCGCTCTTACTTCGGGATTGCCACCGGTGTCGATCAACGTCGAGAGAATGTCCCAACGCTCGTAGCGCATGGCCATGCGGACCGCATCATCAGAGGGCTCGGCTCCGAGATCAAGCAGCAGGCGCGTCGTTTCAAGCTCTCCGGCTCTGATCGCGGATTGCAGGGCCGTGCCGCCGTCGGGGCCGATGCCGTCGACCGGCAGGCCCTCATTCGTGAGGGAGCGGAGCCTGTCGAGATCGCCCTCAGCCGCCGCATTCTGCAGCGGGAGAAGCTGCGCCGCCCGCCGCGCCTCGCTGCGGCGATCGACGGCGTGGATGGTCACCGCAGCCACGAGCAAAACGACGATGAGCGCGAGAGCGATGGCGAGAACGCGACCGAAGGCTCGATCGACCCCGTCGGGTTCCGCGGGCGCGTCATCGTAGTTGAGCGCGGCAAAGATCTCCTCCTGCTCCTTCGCGACCGTCCGATCGCGCTGCCGCTCTCTTTTTCGCTCATCGCGATCCCGCGTGTCCTCCCGCCGGGTCCCGCGCGTCTCCTGTCTCGTCGAGCGCCGGTCCGTGCGGCTCGAGGATCGCTTCGCGCGTGACTTGCGATCACCTGAATCCCAGCGTTCCGCCCCCCGGGAGTTCTTCGAAGATGAACTCCGCCGGCGCTTCTTCCTGTCTTTATCCTTCCGAAACCAGAGCATGCGTGAACTCCAGCCAGGTGGCGTAGTCATTGCGCGGATTGTCACTGCGAGGGGTCTCGAGCACCAGGTAGTCGTCGTAACTGATCTCGCGCAGCGCCTCGCCAACCGCCTCCCAGTCCACGTCGCCCTCCCCAGGCGGCACGTTCTTATGATCGTATGTCATGTCCTTGATGTGTATCTGCTCAAGCAGACCCTCCTCGTCAAGGATGCGCAGTTCTTCGGGGCCATCGTGCCCGAAGCGGAGTGCGTTGCCGACGTCGTAGTAGACGCCGATGGCCTCAGAGTCGATCGCATCGACCATGCGCAACCATGTGTCAACATCGACGGTTCCCTCAAGCGCGAGCGTGACGCCCTGGCTCTCTGCTTTCGGCGCGCATTCCGCCACGCCCTCGATCGCGCGTTGAATGTGCTCCTCGGTCTCCAGGGCCTGGTCGCCGAAGAATGCCGTCAGGATTGTGCCGATGCCGGCTTCCGCGCACATGTCGATGAGGTGCAGCATAAGCTCGACGGCCTCTTCACGGACGGCCGGGTTCTCGTCGGGAAAGCCGCGACGATTGTACCGACCGGCTACGCACGACGGCATCTCCACGCCGTAGCGTTCCGACCAGTTGCGAAGCTGGCGAACCCCTTCGCGAGACCAGATCAGTTCATCCTCATAATCCTCGACCTTCGTGAACGGGATCTCCAGTCCATCGAAGCCGATCTCCGGCGCGAGCCTGAACGCATCCTCGAGTTCGTCGAATCGCCCACCCGCGCAGATGCCGTACTTCATCAGCGTGACCTCCTTCAGCGGTCTCCCATCAGATCGTGTTTTCGCCGCTCGAACGCATGGTCCCTCCCGCGGAGAATTTGAACTGCGAAGAAGGTTCACGAGGTCACGCTTATGAACTACGAGAAGAAGTGCTCATGTGCGCAACACCGCCCCTGCACTTGACGGCGGACTGATCGACGCTGGCGCGCGAGTGCTGCTTTCCGAGGGCGAGGACGACGGTCCGCCAGGGGAAGCCGGGGCATGTGGTCGCGTAAGCTCTTCTCAGGACGCAGCGAGGTCCTCTTCGCTGAACACCTGCGTGGTGAAGACGTAGAGGTCGGCGCCGGTCTTCCACGCGTCAGCGGGCAGACCGGCCTTGTGCGCGCAGAGGTAGCTGAGCATCGTCTCGCGGTCCCATCCCTGCTCGGGCGCCACCTGCGGGAGGAAGACACCGCGTCGCATGCCCTCCGCAATCATCACTCCGTGGAGGCCCACGATGATCTCATCGGGGCTCTCCACCTTCTCCAGCGGCGACAGGACGCTCACTTCGATCTCAAGATCATCAAGCTCATCCGGTGACACCGGTGGGAAGCGAGGGTCCTGCGTGGCGGCCGACACCGCGGATGATCGCACTGCCTCCGCGAGGGGGTGCTGGGCCTCCAGCCCACCGATGCACCCGCGCAGTTGTCCGTGCTTGTGAAGTGTCACGAAGACCGCGCGCTCGGCGGCGAAGACGGGATCTCCCTCCGGAAGGTCGGGGACCGATCGATCGGTGACATACTGCTCGATCGTCCGCCGCGCGAGGTCGAGGAGTATCCGCTGCTGCTGCATGTTCAACTCACCGCGGTCGGCCGTCTCTTCCGCCATGGTCTTGCATCCTCCTGCGCTGTGATGGATCGTGGTCACTCATGATGAAGTTCGCGGCCGTGGGGAGGGGCGCCTGCCTCGGAGCATCACCGGGCGGCGGCACGATCGGCTTCCCGCACGAACACCACCAGCGCATTGGAGACAAGGCGCGCGATGCCGTCGCTGGGCGCGTTACGTATGCGTCCATCCGCCACGAATGTCGATGAGCCGCCTCCGTCGAGGTTCATCGCGTCACGGGCCCCGAGTTTGATCATCACGCTTGCCAGGTCATCGAGCGTCATCCCGCACCGCTCGGTGACGGTCGCGCCCTCAGCCACCACCAGCAGCAGTCGCCCCTCTTCGGTGATGCCGACCGCGGTGCGGGACGGTGTTCCCGCGTAGACGTCTGGTCGGAATCGCTCAGGGGCGGCAGTGATGTGCTTCCGCCCATCCTTCACCAGGCGGGGCCCGCCTCCGATCGCGTGCGCAAGTTCGGGCCACCGCGGGGTCGTTGCAAGCTCTGCGGTGATCTCGCAGCCCACGTCGATCAGGTCAAGGCTGCGCGCCATCCGCCCGTTCCCCGACAGCACGAAGCCTCCGGCGGGGATGGCGATCGTTTTTCCATCCGTGGACGTCTCGGTCACGACGCCTGAGGCGTCCACAGCCAGCCTCGTGCGGCCGGTCGCGCCCTCCACGAAGGGCCCCCAGTGGCGGTTGAGCATCACGAGCGTATCCTGCTGCTCATGTCCCCGGTTGAGTGCGGACAGCTTCTGCCACCCGTGTCCGTCAAAGAGCACCCGTCCGGCGAATTCGAGCCGATCCATCAGCAGGTCGCCGTCCCTCGTGATGCCCAGCACCGTGCGGCCACCCCACGGCTCGCGTACCCACTCTCCGTCAATCACCAGCATCCCCAGCGGCGGTCCCGAGCGTGCGAAGAAGCCGCCGTTGACTCCGCCCCACGCTCCCGACCGCTGAACGATCTGCGCCACGGATGCGCGCCGGTGAACTGTCTCGGAGGCGAGTACCGGGCGCACGTCGATTGCGGTGGATGCCGGATCGACATCGAGCACGTGGACCCTGACAGGGCCTCGTGCGGTCATGAAGTTCCGCGTCTCGAGCACGCCCGCGGCCACCGGCAGGGGCATGACAGGCGCCGGTTCCGGCTCAGCCTCGATCCCGGGGTCAGGGACGACGTCCTCAGGCGCTCGCCGCAGATCAACGACGACACGCGGCGGATCGGGAAGTGTGAAGACCTCCGGAGCCGCGGGCGACGAATGAAGCACCTCTACGCGCGTATTCCCGCTGGCGGTCGGTCCCTGGCGGATCTCGTCGCCCAGTTCGTCGGTGATGCCGAGCAGGCGGACGGTCGGTGCCATCGCCGCGGCGCCGTCGTCTGCAGGGAGTTCGATGGTGACCACGCCCGGGCCACTCCACCACGCGACGCCTGAAGGGCCGCTGAGATCGATGACGATGCGCAACCGATCCCCGTGACGACCGTCACGGATATCCGTCACCGCCGCGCCGGGCGTGGAGATGGTCCAGATGGTCGCATCCGCGTCGCGTTGCGAGGTCGCCCGCAGTTCGAAGACGTCGGCAAGCATCACCAGCGGAACGAAGACCGTGTCCTCGATGATCACGGGGCAGGCCGCAGCGGTGCGAACGTCTTCCTCGACGGAGAATGAGCGTGAGTTGGGGCGGATGAGAATGCTTCGGCCGAAGCCGCGGACTGCCCACGGCGCGCCATCCTCTCCCCTCACCACGGTGAGGCCGAGGGCATGGTTGATCGCGTCCGCGGACAGAAGCAGGTTCCCCGTCTCATCATGACGGGCATCCTCAGACCCGAGCGCCCGACCGTTGACCACGACCGTGCAGCCGTCCGTGGCCCAGGACGTCACGGCGAAACTCAGCGCAGTTGCGATGATGGCGGCAGTGATGGCTCGACGCATGACGGCTCAGTTCAACTCCGTGGGACGTGATCGCGCGAATCCATCGCGCCCGAAGACCACCTGGCCCCCGACCATCACCGCGCTGACAACGCCGGGAAGTTCGCAGCCGGCGAAGGGGGTGTTTCGACCCATCGACTCGAATTCCGTGGGATCGACGGTCTGATGTACGTCGGCATCGAAGACGAGCAGATCGGCGGGCGCGCCCTCCTCAATCCGCCCCTGGGGAAGGCCGAGCAGTTCAGCGGGTGCGCTCGTAAGTGGCGCCAGCGCCTCGGCGAGCGTCATCTGCATCTCGCCAACCAGCGCGCTGAGTGTCACCGACAGCGCGGTCTCGAGTCCGACGACCCCGAAGGGCGCATCGACCAGGCCGGACGCTTTCTCCTGCGCGGTGTGCGGCGCGTGGTCGGTCGCAATCACTGAGATGAGGCCATCTCGCACCGCGGCGAGCAATGCAGTGCGGTCGCGCTCGGTGCGGAGAGGCGGGTTCATCTTCGCATTCGCACCATGTTCGCGGACGGCTGCCTCAGTCAGCGCGAGGTAGTGCGGCGCGGTCTCGGCGGTGGGGCGGTGCTTCCATGCGCGGAGCAATCCGACGCTTCGGGCGGTGGACAGGTGAGCGATGTGCAGCGGCGGTCGCCCGGGGCCGTCCCACGCCTCCTGCCACTGCTCCAGCGAGCGCAGTTCGGTGTCAGGATGCTGCCCTGGCACGCCAAGCTCCCCGGCAACGTCGCCATCGTGGATGGCGCCCCCCGCTGAAAGCTCTTCGGCTTCGGCGTGGGCGATGAAGATCAGGCCGGCGTCCGCGCACCGGTGCAGTGCTTCGCGTCTCTGCTCGGTGGTGCGGAGCATGAACGCATCGTCGCTGACGGCCACGCAGCCGGCGTCGTGGAGTGCATCGAAATCCGTGAGCGTTTCGCGATCGTTGGCCACGGTCGCCGCGGCGATCACGCTGACGCGACACCAGGCCGACCGCCGGATTCGCGCACTGATCGCCGCCACAGTCTCGGGGGAATCAGGCGCCGGAGTGGTGTTGGGCATGGCGCAGACTGTCGTGAAGCCACCGCGGAGCGCTGCGCGCGTTCCGCTCTCGATGGTCTCCTTCTGCTCGGCGCCAGGCTCCCGGAGATGCACGTGAAGGTCGATCAATCCGGGGCAGACGACCTGCCCTGCTGCGTCAATCACCGCCTCCGGCGCAGGCGCGCCCTCGGAGCCGACGCTTACGATGCGGCCATCCTTCACGTACACGTCGGCGAGGCCGTCGCGGCCGGTTGCGGAGCAGATCACACGGCCTCCGCGGATCACGGTCACCGAATCTGCGCTCATGCTGCATCAGCGTCCTTTACGAACGTAGAAGGCCTTCCGTGAGGAAGGCCTTCTCGTCGTGATTAAGCGCGGCGTTTCTCACTCGGTCACCCTGACATGAACTCTGTCAATCCGATCGACCTTCTGTCCGTCCGGATCACTCACGGTCAGCGTCACGGCGTAATACCCCGCCGAGCCGAACGTCCACGTGGTTTCCCGGCCGAAGCCCTCCTCCTGGACGCCGTCAAGGTCGTCGAAATCCCACACGTAGCTGGCGTTGACGCCCTCAGGCTGAGGCGCGGCCTCGAAGTCAACTTCTTCATCGACTCGAACCGTCCGGTTCTCACCCGCGTCCGCCAGTAGCGGCTGCTGCTCGTAGCCGAGGGTCAGATCGCCCAGCCAGAAGGTCTCTTCAACGTCTCCGAAGAGCGCGACATGCCTGATCTGACCGTCGCTGATATCCACAGGTCCCGCAAAGCGGTCGAGGGGAATGACGATCTGCACCCAGTCCTCCACGATCTCTGAGTACTCAGAGATCTCGATCGCGCCGGAGTCGATCGCGCCCTCGTCCGTGACGATCAGTGCCCGAAGCTTGCTGATCTTCTTCGGAGGCTCGGGCGCGGCCATCGGACCCTCCATGCCCGGCTCCATCATCCACGGATCTTCCATCATCCCGGGGTCTTCCATCATCTCGGGGTCTTCCATCATGCCCGGATCCATCATCTCAGGGTCGTCCATCATCTCAGGATCGTCCATCATCCGCGGGTCCATCGGCCGCCGTTCCCCGGGCTCCATCATGCCGGGGTCCCACCCTGGCGGGACCTCTCCGGGGAACATTCCCTCTTCAGGGAACATCCCTTCCTCGGGGAACATGCCCTCTTCGCCCATCGGTTGCTCAGGCTCGGGTTCGTGAATCTTGACGACGAGCTTCAGGTAGCCACCGGCGGGGTCTGAAAGGATCCGACTCGCTTCGAGCGGCTCCTGGAGTGCAAGGCGGCCGCCCGCGAAGAATCCGGTGGTCTCAATCTTGAGCGCGTCACCATCAACGTAGCTTTCCTCCTCATCCAACTCGATGGTCCCGGATCCCCAACTGCCAAGATCCACCGCGCCGAGATTCCCGGTGAACACCGGGATCTTACAATCCTGCGCAAAGCCGACTGAGGTCAGTCCCACCATCAAAACGACTGCTGCGAGGACAACTGCCGCTCGTCGAATCAAGACGATCACCCTTTGCTGCCCGTCCGGCCACGGCTGTTGCGATTCACGGACTCCTGCTTCAATTCTACCTCGTGGAGAGGAATCCTGCAAGCGCAGCGTTGTCTTTTTGCGGGTGTCGGGCCACCGGAAGGCCATCCCGCCGGCGGCGTTGAATCAATCAATCAGACTCCATGAGGTCGTAACAATGAAGCTGGCACTCACATTCGTCTGCATCTGTCTCGCCGCCTCGTCACAAGCCCCGGAGCCGCGGGTTCGCTTCATCGACCACGGGGTCGGCGCGCCCGTCGCGGAGAGTCGGGGCTCCTCGCGCCCATGGACGGTGACGACTGGCCGTTGCTGATAGCACTGAACCTCGACCGCAGCCCGCGCGGCTGCATACTGGTCATCGACCCGGTGACAGGCGCGAGCGGCTCGTAGCTGTGGAGTTACGATCTCGTCCTTTGAGGCCGCTCAATCGTCCGCCAGCGCCTCGCGCGCCATCTCATCAGTCGGGACGAGCATCGGATCATCAGTCAGGCAGATCAGGTCGAGGCGCGGATTGACATCCGTGCCGCCACCCTCGCGGGCGTAGATGCGGAACGTAAAGGGCCCCTCCTCGAGCGTGAGTCTGATCGGACGGCCGGGTGGAGCAGTGGTGCTCCCCGCTCCGCGCCCGGTCCAGTGCCACGCCGCTTCGTTCAACCCGCAGTTGCCGAGGACCTGGTCGCCGCTGAGAGTGAGAGTCTCTTCTTCGCGGAGAAAACCGAATGAATCGTCAGTGGCGCGCGGATAGCGTACACGCGCCCACAGCGTCCAGACGCCAGCATCCGGGATCTCCACCGTGTACTCCGCGAACCATGGCTTCGGATCGCTGAAGCTCGGGTGACCGGTGGAGAGCAGCACATCGCCGCTCAATGCCCCGTCTTCCTCGACACCCAGTGCGGACCCCGGCGCCATCTCGCCCTCAATGCGATCGTACTGGTCGGCGGCCACCCAGACCGTCTGAGGCGGGGCAATCCTGACCGTCGCCTGCTCCAGCGCCGCCCGAAGCTCATCCGATGTGATCCCGCTGCAAACGAGCGTGGCCCGGTGCGCTCCAATCGGGATCCCCGCGCGCCCGTCCTCGAGATCGAAGTCCATCGACTCACCGCCGAAGTCGGTCAATGTCAATGAAGCTTCGGGAAGCGCCAGTCCGACGGTTGCGTCGCGGCCTCCGAAGTGCCACAGCGTCGCCACGCTGCCGTCATCCGTCGCGCCGACGGTAGCCCGAACATCGCTCGTGCCGCCGACCTCCGCCAGCGGCTCTACCTCCACGAAGCGCACGTCTTCGGCGTCCTGCAGCATCGCGAAGTCCCGTCCGATCTCCGCCAGCGGAGCCCTGACCGCGTTCGGCACTGCCCGCTCCATCCGAAGCTGCTCATAACGCCGGAACATCTCCAGCAGCCCCGGAGTGAGAGGGTGTGCCTGCAGCGAAGCGATGGTGGTCTGCAACGAGATCGGCGCATCCAGCGCCAGCGACTTGCACAGGAGATACTCGAACTCATCAAGCTGCAGACCGTCGGTATTCTCCTGCGCAGGCCAGATGCCGAACCAGCCCAGTTCCGCGGGCATCATGTCGTCGGCGAGCGAAACATGCCGCCGCACCGAGCGGTCGATGTGATCGCGCACGGTCGGCCACTCGTCGATCTGCTTTCCGCCGACGATCGCGGCTCGCAGCGTGTTGAGGTACGTATCCACCGTGCCGCTGCGGGCAAATGAGTGCCACAGCCGGTGCGTCAGCACGGTCCCCATGTGAATGATCGGGCGCTCGCTGAAGCGGCTCATCGCCTGGTGCTGGAAGTTCGACGAGTAGTAGTGATAGCGGCGCCGATCAACGTCCTCGCCACCGTCGAAGTACACCATGTCGAAGCCACAGTAATCAAAGATCGCCGCGATGCGGTCGGCGACCTCATCCATCAGGTCGGTCTCCTGGTCGATGATGTATCCGTTGATGCAGCCGTCAACGCCGTAGTGGCGGAGATCGTCGCCGGCCGAGTGCGCGGCGGCGGCAGTCCCCCACGCCCCGCGCTCGCAGCCGAGGAACGTGTTCCACTCACCCTCCGGACCGATGGCCTCGTACTTGATGATCTCGTCGCCGATGATGCACTCCTGGTGCTTGACCATCCCGCCCTCCCAGTACCCCTGCGAAGTCACTGGGCTGCCGGCCCACTCGCGCAGATCACCGGCGACTGTGATCTCGGTGGCGTCGGGGCTGATGTCCTCCGCGAGCACATCCTGCTTGTCCACCCAGAAGCGGCGGTCGGGGACGGGAGTGACGTAGGCGTCGGTCTTGGAGACCTTCGAAACGAAGCAGTGCATCCCGACGAGGATCCCGTTGTCGTGGAAGCGATCGACGACCGCCTTGAGGTCGTCCTGACCGTTCGGGTAGCTGTCCTTGAACGTGTAATGCCCGACAGTCTTGCACCACGACCCCGAGTTCATCATGACCTGTCCGATCCCGGCGCGGTGGCAGTACTCGATGATCTCCTCCTGGTTGTCCGGGGTCACCGCGATGAACCAGTAGGAGCCTCGGACGAGGTCGGTGTCCTTGACCGGCGTCCCGGACGGGTCTTCGTTCGTGGGGAGGTCGCAGGCGTGGGAGACGTCTCGCGCGATCCCCCTGAAGCGATCGGTGGGACAGGTGATCAACGCGGCCGCGGCGCCCTCAAGCGCCGGACCGGGGGCGTCCTGGGTGGTGGCGGTCAAAAGATGCGCGTCATCGGAGGCGCTCGCGCCGCAGCGGACCTGCATGTTGCCGGCCATCAGGCAGACGGCGGTCTCGTCATCCCACGAGATATTCAGCCGCCGCCCGAGGCGGTCACCGGGCGTGAGCGGCAGCCGAAGCATCACCCTCTCCGGGCGCGTGCCGGAGACCGATCGGAGTGTGAGAAGCAGCCAGTCCTCTGCAGGCTGCGCGGTGTACTCCAGCACCGTGTCCACGCCGGTGAAGCGCAGTCGGAAGCCGTCGTCGGTGGCTTCGGCTGCATTCGCGGCGCGCGCCTCTCCATCGACATGCGCGACGCAGATTGATCCTGCGCCCGAAGCAGCAAATTCGCGGCCCGACGACGCCTCGGTGAGCGAGCGAAGCGTCGCATCCCCGGCGACCACCAGCGCGCCTCCCGGCCAGTCGAGTGTCACCTGCGCGAGGACAGGCGAGATGGCCAGACAAATCACCGCGAGCGCCACTGCGCAGCGAATCCGCATCATCATTCGCTCCTTGATCGCCGACGTTGCACGCGCAGACGTATTGAGCGCACCTCAGGCTCGCCACACGACGTCGCCCTTAGCCGAACCACACGCCCCAGCGCAAGAAAGGCCCACCCAGCGCCGCGCCCAGGGACCCCCAGATGAGGCCCGCGGTGATGAAATGTCCGATCGCGAAGCCGAGGAAACCTGGAAGAGCGCGCTGGTACGATTGACTCCCGCCGTAGCGTAGAAGCACCGTCTTGCAGATCCACACAATCAAAAAAGGCCCCCAGAGCTTGTGCCCGAATGCGCTCGCAAGCACGTACCCCATCGGGTGCAGGGGGAAGCCGAACCAGTAGTTGCGGGCGGCGGAGATTGCCGCGACGAGACCCCCACCGGCGACTGTCGCAACGATGCGTGGTGTGTCCGGTGGCGCGGGGGCATCGGTGGCCCGCAGCACCTGTCTGAACTCCTGGCGGGCGGTCGAAGCCCCCCAGATCCCGCCGCGCAGACCCACTCCGCCCTCCTGATAGTAAGGCTGCAGGTGAAAGATGAATGAGAACGCCGAGCCGAGCACGACCGCGATCAGCAGGGTGGCGATCATCTTTCGGGCGGTCACGCCCGTGCGTTCAGCCAGGTGCAAACCCTCGATCTGATAGCCGGACACGGTCGGGAAGAAACCGCGTGACAGAAAGCCCATCAGCGCGAAGACGGTCGGCGAGCGAAGCTCGCCCGTGCGCGGAACGATTCCGCCCTGTCCAAGGAAGTTCCACAGTACTTTGTGCTGCTGGCCGTAGGGAAATGCCCAGAGGATCGGCACGCCCGTCTCGGCTCGCAGGCGGCCGTAGACCATGCCCACGATCAGCAGGATCAACAGGTACACCACCGCCAGCCACAGTTGCATCCCGGCGGCCACGAAGAACAGCACCAGCCCCAGCGTCCCTCCGATCAACCCCAGCAGGGCCCAGCGGTAGGGGAATCTGTCGCCGACGGCCACCGATGGATTGATCAGGCCCTGCCACGCGTGCAGAAAGACCTTCCGCGCTTTCCACAGAAGCACAATTCCGAGCACGAGATAGGCGCCGATCCCCTGTTCCTGGGCGAAGGGCATGCCGCCCACACGGTAGCCGACCGCGGCCATCGTCACCGCCTGCGCCTTCTGGAAAAGATAGAAGAACCAGATCGAGAACGACAGCTCAGTGGAGATCAGATAGCCGAGGCCGATCAGGTCGGGGCGCAGATCCATCGTCAGCGGACGGATGTAACGCCACGGATAGTCGGTGATCCCGGAGGCAAGGTCGAAGTTGAGCGTCCCCTGCGGCCCGCCGAAGAAGACCGCGCGGGTCATCAGATAGAAGTTCAGGCCGGTCGCCAGCGCGATGCCGATCCAGGTGATGGGGTTCTTGAAAAGCGGCATGCCGCCCTCTTCGCCGAGTACCTCAAGCGGCAGGCGCACCAGCGGGAAGACGAGGCGCTCATGCTCGATCCACTGCTCGGCAAAAAGGATCATCAGGCACAGCATCGTCCCGCCGAAGAGCAGGAAGAAGCCGCTCCAGACCGCCACCGGCAGGCGCCAGACCTCCCACGGCACTTCGCCGGTCGGCGATGACTCGTAGAGCCAGCGATGGTAGATGCCCTCGGGCGGCGAGAGCCATGCGGGGATATTCGGAGCGATCGTGTCGATTGGCGCGACCGGTGTCGAGTAATACCACGGGGCGCTGATCGTCGCGATGAGAAAGCGGGTCACACCGCAGGCATACATGAAGGTCCCGACGGTCACGAAGAGGTAGACCACGATGATCTCGCCTGCGGAGAGATCGCGGACCCAGGGGAGTCTACGCAGCAGCGGATTGAGCGCGGCAAGCAGCAGGAGCGCGGTCAGTCCCGGAATCGAGGGGACCGCCTCCGTCATCTGAGCCGAGAGCGCAATGATCTCGCCCTGGCGGATCCAGTACCCGGCAAGCCACGTCAGCACGATGCCCAGAAGGAGCATCGTGATGATGCGGACCTCGCGCGATGGCTGTGACCGGGCGTCTGTGACTCCCGCGGAGCCGGGATCGTTGATTTGCTCCTGCATCTGACCGTCCCCTGCGCGCGCTCGCGGCGCGAATAATCGTTATGAGGGTCGCTCGATGCGCCGTCACTGCCCCTGATACGACGATCTGTCGGCCCCGGAGCGCGTTTCGAGCGGGAGGGAATGGCGTTGCAGCCGGCGAATATCGGTGCGACGTCACAATACAGCATGCAGCGCGAATGCGTCAAGCGTGGCACTTCCGACGCTCGCGGTGACATCACGGTTCATCTGCACCGCCGGGAGGGCATTGCAATGAGCAACGAAGCGGACGGCCAGGAGCGCCCCAACGTCATCTTCATCCTGACTGACGACCAGGGGCCGTGGGCCGCGGGATGCTACGGAAACGACGAGATTCGCACCCCGAATCTCGATCGCCTCGCGGCCACAGGCACGCGCTTCGACAACTTCTTCTGCGCGACCCCCGTCTGCTCACCGAGTCGCGCGACATTCCTCACCGGTCGCATCCCCAGCCAGCACGGCATCCACGAGTGGATCAATGAAGGCAACGTCGGTCCCGGCGCAACCGAGTATCTCGCCGATGAAATCGCGTACACCGACGTCCTGTCCGCTCACGGATACTCCTGCGGCCTCTCCGGCAAGTGGCACATGGGCAATTCATTGCGCGCGCAGCACGGCTTCGACT
The DNA here is from genome assembly GCA_046540615.1 of Armatimonadota bacterium. Classification (GTDB taxonomy): domain Bacteria; phylum Armatimonadota; class Zipacnadia; order Zipacnadales; family UBA5352; genus UBA5352. Next base: position 18,978 of record JBKHFA010000006.1, read on the forward strand.
TCTGGTACGCCCATCAACTCGGGGGCGCCGCATACTACGACCCGCCGATGGTCCGCGACGGGAAGGCCGTCACCGACGAGGGCTATGTGACCGATCTGATCACCGATGAGGCGCTCGGCTACATCGACCGCCACCACGACGAGACATTCTATCTGTCGGTCCACTACACCGCGCCGCACAGCCCGTGGATCAACAATCACCCCAGGGAGATCGTGGACAGCTACGATGACTGCGCGTTCGACACCTGCCCGCAGGAACAAATGCACCCGTGGGCGATTTCGCTCACTGAAAACAACCTCGGCAACCGCGAGTCGCTCAAGGGCTACTTCGCCGCGGTGACGGCCATGGACGCGGGCGTCGGACAGATCATCGACCGGATCGAGGAACTCGGCCTGCGTGAGGACACGCTGATTTTCTTCGTCTCCGACAACGGCTTTTCATGCGGCCACCACGGCTTCTGGGGCAAGGGCAACGGGACATGGCCGCGGAACATGTACGAGAACTCGGTGCGCGTGCCGGCACTGATGAGCCGGCCCGGCTCCATCCCCGTCGGCGAGTGTGACGCGCTGCTCTCGGCGTATGATTTCATGCCGACGCTTCTCGACTACCTCGGCTTCGAGATCCCGGTCGGGCAAAACCTGCCCGGACGCAGCTTCATGCCGATCCTGCGCGGAGAAAAGGAGCAGCTTGCCGAGGAGATCTGCGTCTTCGACGAATACGGTCCGGTGCGGATGATTCGCACCGACGAGTGGAAGTACGTCTACCGGCATTCACATGGGCCCGACGACCTCTTCCACCTGAGCGAGGACCCTGATGAGCGGCATAACCTCGCCGATGACGCCGGCTATCAGGACATGCGCAAGGAACTCTTCGGGATGATGGACGAGTGGTTCGCCCGCTACGTCATTCCGGAGCGGAACGGCCTCGTTGAGCGCTCGGAGTACGGCTGGCGCGGCGACTACCGGACACGCCTGTGTGACCGCAAATGAACGGATTGAGAGGGATAATCGATGAGTGATAAGAGGGACAAAGCATTCTCGAAGGGCTACCGGAAGGGCTTCACCGACGGGTTCGGCGATGGCTTCCAGGCGGGATTCGACATGGCGATGGAGAAGGCGCTCCTGATGCTCAGCGGCGTGAGTGAACTTGGCGACCTCGAGGCCATGATCGAGGAGGAAGAGCCACCGCATGCTGAGGAAGGCACGGAGGGCACGGAGATCGGCCTGTAGGCGAAAGACCGCAATGCGTGGAGGTCCACGATGTCCGAGGACAGGTCGTATCAGCAGGCCGGGTGGGAGGAGGTCGCGGGCGGCGATGAGCCCGTCCGCTGTGAGCAGTGCTCCTACGAATTCCAGCCTTTCGACAAGCAATGCCGCCGCTGCGGATGGAAGCCCGGTGATCCGGTCGATGAAAGCATCAGCGCCGGCCCCGGCTACGATGAGCTGAAGGCCGAGCAGCAAGCCTCAGATCGCTCGTGGCAGCGCTGCATGTGGGTGGCGGCGGTCGTCGTCTGTGTCGCGGCGCCCATCGGCTACCTCATCGGCCAGTTCACCACCGAGGGGGCTGTGGGCGGCGCGATCATCGCCGCGTTCGTCGGCGGCATCGTCGCGGGAGTACTCGCGCGCCCGGACGATCCGGTGCTTGGCGGGGTGATCGGCACGGTCTGCGCGGTGGTCTACCTGGTGGGCGCCGTCCTGGTCATAATGAGTATTTCGCACGACCGCCACAACATTCGCCCCACGCCCTCGTGGGGGACGCTGATGATCGCCGGCGTCATAGGCGGCACGATCGCATCGATCGGGACCGCCTGGCAACTTTCGCGCAGGGAGCAGATGTTTTGATCGACGAGAGACGATCTGACGGGACCGAGGAGCGCGGGATACTCGCTGCTCCGATCACGCGCGCGGCCATCGGCGCGATTGTCGGCGGCCCGGTCGGCGTTGTCACGGCGCTCGCGACGGGCGGCCCGCTGGTGCTGACCACGGGGCTGCTGGTGATCGCTGGAGCCATGCTCGGCGCGCTCACAGCGGAGGGCGCGGACGCGCGGGAGGCGGCCATCGACGCGCTGCTGCCGGTGGGCGTGTGGCTGGTGGGCGCCGCGGTCGGCTGGGTGGTACTCTCGACATTCAGGGAGGACCTGCCTTCGCCTGTCGGGGAGCATATTGCTCTGTCCGCGCTCGCGGCGGCTGTGCTCGGCGGAACGCTTGCGACGGTAGTACTGATCTTCCGACTCGGCAAAAGCGCCGAGTAAGAAGTGCCGTGTGCGCACACAAAGAGGCCCCCGGCCGCCCCCTACTTTGACACACAAATGCGATGCGGTGAGTTTGCCGCTGGGGGCCGGAGAGCGCTGGCCCGCGTCGTTTGCGGGCAGCGCGACTCCGGCCCGGTCGTTGCGTCGTTTGTCGTCCGCTACAACGACAACGAGGCGAATCGGCCGACTCAAGATGTGTGTAAAGGTGAGGACCGACGGGGGCCCTCTCGCTTGATGTGACCAGTCGTCGGCCTACTCCATGACGCGCTGGAAGCGAGCCGCGATGGCCTCCCAGTTGACCACGTCGAAGAAGCCCTCGGTGAAGTCGCTGCGGCGGTTCTGGTAGTCGAGGTAGTAGGCGTGCTCCCAGACGTCGAGTACCATGATCGGCTGCGCGCCCCACTCGCTGAGGTTCTGATGCTTCTCAGCCTGCAGGATCACGAGCTTTTCACCGAGCGGCTGCCATGCCAGCACGCCCCATCCTGACGCCTGGACGGCGTTGGTGGCAGCGAGGAAGTGGGCCTTGAAGTCGGCGAAGCTGCCGAAGTCGGTTGCGATCTGCTCGGCCAGCGGACCATCAGGCTCGCCGCCGCCGTCGGGGCTCATGCAGGTCCAGAAGATCGAGTGAAAAAGGTGCCCCGAGTAGTTGAAGGCCTGTGCGTCGCTGATTGCGCGGATGGCGCTGAAGTCCCCGCTCTCCCGAGCCTGCGCCGCCTTCTCTTCAGCCTCATTGAGACTGTCGACGTAGCCCTGGTGATGCTTGTCATGGTGGAGCGTGAGCGTCTGCTCCCCCAGGAACGGCTCAAGCGCGTCCTTTGCGTACGGCAGATCCGGTAGCTCAAAAGCCATCTGTCCAACCCCTCCTCCGTCGATTTCCTCCGTCGGATCAATCGCGACGGGTGCTGTCTGTGTCTCTCGACTGCAGCCTGTCATCACTGCGATGCCCGCCAGGCCGGCGGTGCCGAGTACGTATCTGACGAACTCCCTTCTGTCCACCTCATCACCGCCTCCGCTCGGCGTGCGTGAGCATACATGTTAGGATTCGAGGGCGTGCGGCACAGTCCTGCATCAGTCCTGTGCGTTATCCTCGTATTCCGTGATGCAGCCCTCGTACAAATCGGTGAACAGCTCATGGTCGAAGTCCCACATGTCCTCCATCATGTCCTCCTTCTCCTTGTCGGAGAAGTACTCCATGACGGGGATGAAGAAGTCATCGTCTTCGGTGGCGATGTGATCGGGATACATGTCGGCGATGCTTCCGAGAGCTTCGATGATGTCCGCTCTCGCCTCCTCGTCTCCGTCCTCCCATCGTTCCGTGGCCTCTTCGAGCGCGTCAGCCAACTCCCTGCCGCGGACATGCTCCTCGAGAAGGCGGTCCATGATCTGCCGGTGCTCATCGGAGATGTCCCGCTCCTTGAGTTCGGCGAAGAGGATGTCTTCCTCCTTGCCGTGATGGGACTCATCGACGTACTCACGCAGGAAAAGCAGCGCGTCAAAGATGAACTCTGGATCGGGCTCCTGTGAATCGTCGTCGCTCATGCGCTCCGTCTCATTGGCGATGAGCGCTATCATGCGCTCGGTCTTGCGATGCTCTTTCATCAGCGGGCCAATCGGCAGCATCGTAAAATCCCTCTCTCTCCAACGGCTCTCTCGTGACACACCACCCGTGAATGATGGCTCCCGGCCGAGCGGCCGGGAGCAAATCGCCGGGGCGCTCCGACCTCCACTCGTGGGTGTACTTCTGCACCCTCGCCAACACTCCTGCCAGCGTTCTTGACAGGCCGTCGATCCTCGCCGGGAAGAAGCACGAGGAACCAACGAGAAGAAGGTCCCCCGCGAGGGCGCGAGGCCGCAACGCCCAGGACTGCGTAGGCTGCCCGGGCAGGTGCCAGCTCACATTCAACGAAATTGCTGCAAACCCACCACGTCTCGCGGGGAGCAGAATGATGATCGAGATCGGCTCGCGCCTGCAGCTCTTCACCGACGACCACCTCGTTGACCGGATGGAGGGGGCGTCGCTTCGCCTGCACTCACCCACGCCGAAAGAGACCGTGCTCACTTTCGACCGCCCATGGGAGGGCTATCTCTGCGGCTATCCGGCGATCGTTCCGTTCGAGGACGGCTGGCGAATGTACTACCGCGGCTGGCCCGACGAAGATGGCACGGCCTACGTCTGCATCGCCGAGAGCCCGGACGGGCTCGAGTGGACGCGGCCGGAACTGAGCGTCATTGAATACCACGATTCGACCGAAAACAACATCGTGCTCTCGGATGATACGATGCCCGGGGAGCGCGGCGCGCACAACTTCTGCCCATCGCTCGACACTCGCGAGGGCGTGCCCGAAGACGAGCGTTACAAGGCTGTGAGCTACGGCCCGAATGTCGGGGAGCGACTGCGCTCGCTCTGCGCATTCGCCTCGGCGGACGGCGTGAACTGGCGCGTTCTCAATGACGGAGAGCCTGTCTTCAAGGGGAGAAGCTGGCGCGTGATGCTCGACAGTCAGAACGTCGCGTTCTGGCACGAGGAGGCCGGCGAGTACCGTCTCTACGGCCGCAACTGGGTCGGGGCGGTGCGTCATATCTTCATGTCACGCTCGGATGATTTCATCAACTGGAGCGAGCCGCAATCACTGGACTTCGGTGAGGCGCCGCTCGAGGACCTCTACACGAACGCGGTTGTGCCCTACTTCCGCGCGCCGGAGATGCTGATCGGCTTCCCGAAGCGTTTCATTCCGCACCGGCAGGTGGTTGAGGACTGGCCCAGCGGTGGTCTTTCCGAGGGGGTCTTCATGTCGAGTCGCGACGGCCTGCGCTGGCGCCGCCATCTCGAGGCGTTCATCCGCCCCGGCCTCGGCGACGAGCGCTGGACCGAGCGCAGTTACATGATCACACGCGGGATCATTCCGACTACTGACACCGAGATCTCGATCTACTGGATGGAGGACTACCGGCGCCCCGCGCCGAGGATGGTCCGGGGCACGGTGCGCACGGACGGCTTTGTGTCCGTCAACGCGCCCTATGCGGGCGGGGAGTTCGTCACGAAGCCGCTCACATTCGAGGGCGGACGGCTCCTGCTGAACGCCGCGACCTCCGCGGCGGGATCGATCCGCGTGGAGATGCAGGACGAGCAGGGGCGACCCCTCCCGGGGATGAGCCTCGCGGACTGCCCGGCGATCTACGGCGACGGGCTTGAGCTTGAGGTCGGCTGGCCTGCAACCACGCGTCTTCCACGCTGGAAGGGCATGCCGGTGAGGCTGCGCTTCCTCATGAAAGACGCGGACCTTTACTCGCTGCGCTTTGCGGACGACGAGTGATCGCAGCCGGGCAGACCCGCTCAAGGCAATCGCGGGTCTGCCCCGCACTCACTCATTCATGTGCTCGTAGAAATGATCCACGTAGGCCGCGAGGTGTTCGTGGGTCGGATACACGTCGATCCGCCAGTTGTCGAGGAAGAAGGTCGGTGTGCCGTTGACACCCGAACGCGCGCCCTCAAGCCGCACCTTGCGGATACGCTGCTCAATTTCGTCGCTGTGGCGATCTTCCTCAAACTGCTCCATGTCGAGTTCGAGTTCGCCGGCCCACCGGACAAGGTCATCGTCGTCGAACTCGCCATCGGCGCCGAAGATCTTTGCGTGCATCTCCCAGAACTTCCCCTGCCTGCCTGCGGCCTCGGCCGCCATCGCGCCCGGCAGGGCCATCGGATGATAGCTCATCAGTGGAAAGTGCCTGAAGACCACGTTGGCTTTGTCGCGGTGCGTCTCGATCAGTTCCTCGACCGCGTGGAAGCCTTCGATGCACGCCTCGCACTGGTAGTCGGCGTATTCTACGAGCGTCAGCGGTGCTTCGGGGTCACCGCGCATGTGATCGTCCTTCGTCACCGGCGCCTCGAGTTCGACCATGTCGACGTCGATCTCAGCCACGCGCGTTCAACTCCTCGAGCTTCTTCAGGATCGGGCGCGCGCCCGGACTCTCATCGATCGGCGCCACGTATGAAAGCGCGACCCGCCGGTCGCGATCGACGATGAACTGCGCTCGCTGACAGACGCCCTCGGGGTGGTAGGCCCCCCACGCTTTCGCGACCTCGCCCTTCGGCTCGAAGTCCGAGCCGATCGGGAAGCTCAGTCCAAGCTCCTCCGCCCACGCTTTCGTGGACCAGTAGTTGTCCGCGGAGACAGCGATGATGGCCGCACCGAGGCGGCGGATATCATCGGCCACCGCCTCGATGATAAGCGCCTCGTCACCGCAGACCGGACTCCATGCGGCGGGGAAGAACGCCACGACGGCGTACTCGTTGTCCTCAAGGACCGACGAGAGGCTGACCGTCTCGTCGGGTCCGGTCGGCAACTCGAAATCCGGCGCTCGATCGCCTTCACTCAGTTCAGACATGCCACCACTCCTCTCACCTCAAAGCCGCGTCAGTCAGGTCACTGTGTTCTGCGGCTCACCCTCGAGGAACGCGCGGATATTGTTGCATGTGACATCCATCAGCCGGAACAGCGCCTCCCGCGAGTAGAACGCCATGTGTGGCGTCAGCACGACGTCTTCGCGGTTGAGCAGCGCGTAGCGCTGGACGGCGACCGCGAGGTCCTCGCGGGGCGCCCCGGACCCGGCCATCTGCGCCTCATCGCCGATGCGCTCCTCGCCCTCGATGACGTCGAGGCCCGCGCCTCCGAGTTGACCGCTGGAGAGCGCCTCGAGGAGGGCGTCGGTGTCCACGAGTTCGCCGCGCGCGGTGTTGATGAGCAATGCGCCTTTCTTCATCTTCCCCAGAGCCTCGCGATCGATCATGTGCCGCGTAGCGGGCAGCAGCGGGACGTGCAGGGAGATGACGTCGGACCTCGACAGGACGTCATCAAGCGACGCGTACTCGAACTGCATGACATCAGCCAGCAGGCTCTGCGGCTTGACGTCGAAAGCCAGCACGTCCATGCCCATCGCGACGCCGATCCGGATCACGCGCAGCCCGATCGCCCCCGCGCCGATCACGCCCAGTGTCTTGCCCTTGAGGTCGAAGCCTGAGAGGCCCTCGAGGCTGAAGTCGCTGCGCTTGGTGCGTTCATAGGCCTTGAGTATCTTGCGCGAGAGCGCGAGCATCAGGCCGAATGTGTGCTCCGCCACCGTGTGCTCGGCATACGCCGGGACGTTGCACGCGACGATGCCTCGCTCGCGGCAGACGTCGAGGTCGATGTGATCGTAGCCGGTCGAACGCGTGCATACCAGTTTTACGTGTGGCATCCGGTCGAGTTGCTCTGCGTCAACATCTGAGCCGATGAAAACCGACGCGACGGTCAGATCTTCGATCTGCTCGTCAGGTGTGTTCTGCAATCGGCTGAATGTGGAGTGGTACTCCGGGCTGTCGAGGCCGCATTCAGAGGCATCAAGTCCGGCCTCATCCCATGGGCCGGTCTCAAAGAACATGATGCGCTCTTCGGCCGCCGCCGCTTCCACCCCGGACGTCTCTGTCTCCTGGTCGTTGTTGTTGGTCGTCTCGTCCGCCATTGTGTTCTCCTCCCGCAGTCTTCTCATAATCCGGTCCGCGGGGACCGGTCAGATTACGTTGCGCCTTGGTCAGAGCGTGAAAACCGCCAGCGCGTCCTCGACAGTCGCAATCTTCCGCCACTCATGAGCGGCGTTGGTTGTGAGGTAGACGCTCTTTTCCGCGTCATGAAATGCGAACACCCCTGGGCGTTGGATCGCGGCCGCGAGCATGTGCGTGTTGACGTTGTGATAAAAGTGTTCGGGCAGCCCCTCATGCGCGGCGGTCCACGTCTCTCCCCCGTCCTCGGTCCTGAAGATCATCGCCTCGCAGCCCGTGTCACCCTCGGGGTGAGGGCCGAGCGATGCGGTACACAGGAAAAAGTCCGGGTCGTCGAAGTCCGGCATCACGCAACGCTGGTAGTTGCGCGGCTCAAAGGGCTCAAGGTGCTGCTCCCAGGTCTCCCCACGGTCCTCGCTGACAAAGCAGCCCTGCGCGGTAGCGGCGTATACCCGGTCCGGCGCAAGCCGATGGGTGTTGACGCGATGGACGTCCCGGTGGAGCCCGCCCTTCAGTTGCGTCCACGTCTCTCCGAGGTCGAGGCTGCGCACGATCCAGCCGACATGGATGTCGGCGTAGATCGCCGGTTCATCGCCCGCGATGGTCGCGAGACTCCGCACATCGGGAGGCCCGCCCCACGGCGTATCCCACTCATCGCGCGTGGGGACGGTGTCGAAGCTCTCGATCCGCTCCGGATCGCCGCCGCGGGCCGGCATCCGCCACATGCGAGCATCCTCCGCGCCGATGAAAAGCTGCCCGCCCAGTTCGGCGAGGCAGTTCGCTCGCGTGCCGGGAAGCGATCCCAGCGTCGTCCAGCCCTCTTCGCGCTTCGCCTCAGCCATCGAGGGCGCCGCCACGATCTCACTTTCGTCGGCGATTGCGAGTATCCGGCCCCCTGCATCGGCCGCGATGTGGCTTATTTCCCGATCACGCAATACGCGGAAACGCTCGTTCCCGTCCTCGTCAAGCGCAACGATCCCCTGCTCTGTGCCGATCAGTATCATCGTCCACTCCTCCGACCCCGTGCGTCTCTGTGCGCCGCGTTTCGACAACTACTCGAGCGCCGCACCACGTTGTTTGCGGACCTCGCCGCCACTGATGAAGCGCTCGGCCGAAAGTGCCGCGATCGCGCCCTCTCCGGCGGCGACAACCTGCTGATTGACCTGCTTCTTCCGCACATCGCCAGCGGCAAATACACCGGGGAAGCTGGTTTCCATCATCTCGTTGGTGATGATGTATCCGTGTTCATCGAGGTCCACAGAACCCATGAGGAACTCCGTGGCGGGTGCGTTCCCCCGCAAATACATGAAGATGCCCGTGGCCTCGATGGTCACCTCTTTCCCATCACTGTCCTCGAAGCGCGCGCCCTCCACCGCCTCCTCGCCGGTGATCTCCCGGAGGCGCAGGCCTGTGCGGACCTGCACGTTCTCGGCAGCATCCAATGCACCGACCAGCTGTTCGTCGATCGGCAGCGTGGGAGTAGGCGCCGTGACCACGACCGATGACGCGATCTCGCTCAACGCGAGCGCCTCCTCCGCAGCGTGCGCATCACAGCCGGCGACGATCACGTCCTCACCCTCAAAGAGCGGGCCGTCACATGCGACGCAGTACGCGACGCCCCTGCCGAGCAGTTCGTCCTCACCAGGGACTCTGTCGGATGGGTTCCACGCCCCGGTGGCCACGATGACCGCCTGCGCGACGTGTAACTGCGCGCCGCCGAACACCTGCAGCCCGCGGTCCTCGCTGAAGTTCACGCCCGCGACCGATTCCACGACCACCTCTGCGCCAACCTGCAGGGCGTGCTGATAGATGCCTTCGAGTATCTCCCGTCCCGGAGAGGGCTCGGCCTGACCGGGCCAGTTGCCCACACTCGGCGCCATCGCCATCATACCCGAAAGCGCCGCCGGCGTGGATACGACCGTCTTGAGGTTCGAGCGCGCTGCGTAGATCGCGGCGGTGTATCCCGCGGGACCACCGCCGATGATATGTACGTCACAGGTCAGATCGCCCTGTGCCATCTGTCTCCTCCATCGTAAACGCGCCACGGCGGGCGCGGAGATTCGCTTGCCGTCTCAGTCTGACGTTTCCTCCGCCAGCCACCCGTTCAACTCATCCGCCCGCTTCGCGCCGACGGTCCTGGCAATCTCCTCGCCCTCCGAAAAGAGTACGAGGGTGGGCGTGGCCCGGACACCGTGCTCCTTAAAAAGGTCCTTCGCGTCCTGGAAGGAGATCTTCACGAACTTAACGTCCTCATTGTCCTCTGCGGCTGCCTCATATTGCGGATTGAGCGTCAGGCAGTGCCCGCAGGTCTCCGACCAGAAGTCGACGAGCACCGGTTGATCTTCGACTTTCAGCACCTCAGCCTCGAAATCATCTCCGGTCACGTCCAGCGGCTTCGCCATGCTAACCCTCACCTGTCCAATGTGTTTTTGACTGAACCGTCCGTGCCATCGTATTGAAGCCGGTGGCAGACGTCAAGTGCTCGATGCCGTGCAGGTCCGCCCTGTGCGTCAGCGGAAGAGACCAGACGTGATGCCAGCCCTGTCATGGAAGGAAATACGCCATGCCCGCCCGAGACTCCTGCACCGGTCTTCGACCGCAGGCTGCGAACCTGCGCGCAACGCTCGCTGGTGAACTGACCGGCCGCGTCCCTCGACAGGAGATGTTCTTCAACAATCCACGAATCGAACGCCATCTCATCGGCCGCGAGCGCGGGAGGGATCCGGTGGCGACCCTGGAGCTTGCGCTCGCCCTCCAGTGGGGTATGTGTTGGGCGGGATCGTGGAGCATTCGACCCGGTGGGCGAAACGACGTCGCCTCAGACGGCACCTCCCACTACGCAGGTGGCTGTGAACTGACGTGGGCAATCGTCGAGCAGATGGCTCAGGCCGAGCCGCCACCGATGGATCAGACTGCGCGGAACATCGCGCTCTTTCGCTCTGAGGGGCTGCTCGCGCACGTCTTCATGCTGCACTGCTTCCACTCGGCGGCGACCGGCATCGGCATGGAGCGGCTCTGCATGATGGTGTACGATCAGCCAGACCTCCTCGCGGAATACATGCGCCAGGTCGAGGCCTTCAATCGCCGGGGGCTGAAAGCGCTGCTGGACACCGGGGTTGCGCCCGACATCGCGGTCTTCGACGCGGACTGCGCATTCAAGACTGCCATGATGGTCAGCCCGAGCGACTACCGGCGGTTGATCTTTGAGCCGACGAAGGCGACCTGCGAGATGCTCGCGGACGCGGGCATCACGATCCTGATGCACACCGACGGGAAGATCGACAACGTCTATCCGATCTGGCTGGAGATGGGCGTTGCGGGCGCGCACGGTGTCGAGAAGCAGGCAAATGACCTCGCCGAGATCAAGCGTAAGTTCGGTGACCGGATGACGCTCTTCGGTAACTTCGATCCGGTGGCCCTGGCCACGGATATGCCTGAGAACATCCGGGAGCAGGCCCGCCAGATGGTAGAGATCGGGCGCGACGGGGGGCGCTACGTCGCGGCCGTCAACACCATCGTGGGCGAGAACGTGCCGCCGGAGAACTACTTCGCGTTTGTCGAGGGCGTGGAAGAGGCCGCGTCATATTGAGCCTGCTCCGCTGCTCCGTGGCAGGAGTAAGCCGCCCTGCGCCGAATCCCCGGACTGAGGGAAGCAGCATGAGAGCGAGGGGTTGATGGAACATGTTCGACCTGACGGACGAAACAGCGATCGTCACCGGTGCGGTGCGGGGACTGGGGCGCGCGATGGCCGAGGGCCTCGCCGAATTCGGCGCGAACATCGCGATCTTCGACGTGATCGATGGCACTGAAACGTCCAGGGAGATAGCGGGTGAGTGTGGCGTCGAAAGCAGATTCTACGAAGTGGACGTCACCGATGAGGGCCGGATCGAGCAGGCCGTCGGTGAGGTTGTCGGAGACTTCGGGGGGATCGACGTCCTGCTCAACAACGCCGGGATATACTTTCAGACGCCGGTGGTCGAGACGACACTGAAGGACTGGCAGAAGATCCTCGACGTTGATCTCAACGGGTATTTCCTGATGGCCAAGCATGTCATCCCGCGTATGCCCGACGGCGGGCGGATCATCAACATCGCCTCGATCGCCGGCCACAGCGCCTTCGAGCAGTCCGCGGCATACTGTGTCGCGAAGGGCGGCGTCATCGAGCTTACGCGATCACTCGCATTCGAGTTCGGGTCCCGGGATATCAGGGTCAATGCGATCTGTCCGGGCACATTCGAGACCGAGATGACCTCCGACATGCTTGAGGATCACGATTTCATGCAGACCATGCGTGAGCAGATCCCCCTTGGCCGCCCTGGGCGCCCGGGCGAGTTGAAGGGCCTGGCGGTCTATCTCGCCTCAGATGCCTCAAGCTACATGACCGGCTCGATCATCGACCTCGACGGCGGCTGGACCTGCCACGTCTGAGCGCCCTGACAGCAGGCGGAACGGGCGCTGGCGAAGAGAGCGGTCGGGGCCGTGACAGCGTCGATTCATCATGGCGCATCCGAGCCTCTCTACAACTCAGCCGAGGACGCGGGCGATCTGCGGCACAATCGTCACTGCCCGGCTCTGCGCTGCCACGGAAGCTCCGCGGCGCCAAGCACGGTCGCCCGCGCCTCGGCACTGGAGGAGTGGTGACTCACAATCTCATCCTGCTCGACCTCTGAGATCCGCAGGGCCATCGCCCCGAAAAGCCAGAACAACGATCCTGCCGGACCGTACAACGCGGAACCGACCAGCAAACGAGCAAGGACAGTAGAGCACGCACCAAAGAGACCTGCCAGCAGCCAACTGTCCCGCCTGGTGACGGCTGAATGATACGCTCTGAGGTTCCCCCGGAGCACCGCATACAACATCCAGACAAAAAAGATGAACCCCGGCATTCCCAGTTCACGGAGCGCTCTGCCGTATTCGTTTTCGATCCAATTAAACCGTGTTTCGGGCGCCATATTCTCAGGGCCGTACCCCTGCTCCAGAGCTACTCTGCCCAATCCCACCCCCGACGCAATCCCTCTTCCCAGCGGGGTCTCGATAGCGCTTCGAAGTCCCGATTGCCAGGGCCCCATTATTCTGCCCACGGTATAATCGAGATTGTCCACCACCGACCGCACACGGGTGGTCGCCTCGTCGGCGGTCATGACGTCCACCTGAAGAAACGCCAGAATCCCCAGAGCCGCCACAATCAAGGCCAGATCAACGCGACGGATGATGACGAGGATCGCGATCCCACCGATCACCGCCGATGCCGCCGCGTTGCGGACCGCTGTGATCAGGATTGCAGTACTCATGATCGGAATCGAAGCCACCAGTACCAACTGGAGAATCCGGCGACGGGAGAAGTAGCCCACCAGTCCCGTCGTCAGAAACAGGCCCATCACCGCGAGACCGGCGAATGTATGCGGTGTGACCGCTGTCGAAGGAGGTCGCAGCTCCAGCCCCCCGCTTCCGGCATAGTGCGCTGATCGGTACACGTCGAAGCCGCTGCCAAGCCTGTAGAGGTGATCGAGGCCGACTTGATACTGGATGATTCCGTAGACGGAGACGGGGAGCAGAAGGAAGACGATAAACAGCACCATGTGTTCGATCTGCCGGCGTGACCGGAGCATGTCGTGGGCGATGAAGAAGACCGGCACCCACAAAAGCCACGTTCGAAAACCGGCGAGACCGAGAATCACGCTTCCCAGGCGCGCATTGAAAAGCTGTACCGCGGTCCATCCGGCGAACAACGCGATCGGCAGTGCCGGCCCCGTACTGAGGGACTTCGGACGATGTCCCATCAACATCATCCACGCCCACCGCAGAAGGAGAATCGCGATGAGATAGTCCTTCAGCAACTGCGTATGCCAGCCGGGGCTGATCCCCTTGAGGAAACCGTCAACCGCGGCCACGAAGATGAGCGCCATGAGGCCGAACTCGCCGGAGTAGAGGCTGGCAACCGTCACCACCACAGCTACGCTGACGAAAACGACCATGCCAACTCCTGATTGACCCAGCAGGACAAGCGTGACCGCCGAGGCAATCGCCACGATAAGCAGGAGGCCAGTGAGCAGCTTGTTTCTTACATTGAGATCTGTTCCGGAAAGCATTCAGAAGCCCCTCGGCCCTGTGTTCTTTGCCCTGCTCAGGCGGTGGAAACCGCGCCGGCTGCCGACCGTCTCCTCTCATTGCGAACCTGTGAAAATCCTCCGTGAGGCACATGAGGCGCGCTCGCGGCGCTTCGGGGCGGGACAACACATCCGGTGGCAGCATTTGCGTCGCTGTGCACCGAACGCTCCGCCTGATCCGGTCATCCCCACAGCGTGGGAGGTGGCCGCTGCCACCGCCATGTGGCGCCCGCGAGCGGATGAGGTGTCAGGCGCAGCGTGTCCGTGTTGAGACGAAGTAAGGTCGCGATTTCCAGCAGCATGAGCGTAGCATACGGCCCCTCCACGGTCAACCCGGCAGCGCCGGCGGGTCTGAACCTAATTCTGCAGGTAGCTTTGGGTGAGCGGCCACGACAACCTCACCCCCGGCCCCCT
>JBKHFA010000007.1:0-32591 GCA_046540615.1 Armatimonadota bacterium
CGGCGCGCTGGTGATCCTCGGCGGGTTGTACATGCTCTACACCGCGTGAGGGACCGCGGGGGTTGACACGGACGGTCCGACGTGTTATCGTATTTTTACGATGAAAGACAGAGAGCCTGTCGTGCAATCCAGTGAGTGCTGCGAGGATGCCCTTCCATCCTCGCGGCAGAACGTGTGGCAGAACGAGGATGAGGAGCTGGCTGCGCTCGCCAAGGCGCTGGGACATCCGGCGCGCGTGCAGATCGTGCGATTCCTCATCGCGCATGGCGAGGGGCAGTGCATCTGCGGGGACATCTGCGAAGAGATCCCGCTGGCGCAATCCACCGTCTCCCAGCATCTGAAGGTGCTCAAGGAGGCGGCATTGATATGCGGCGAGGTTGATGGCCCGCGGATCTGCTACTCGATTGACGGGGCATCGCTCGCGCGGCTCAAGGAGCTTGTCGCAGAGTTGCAGGCTGAGTGATGCGCCCGGTTTTTTCAGTTCTCTCATCGCATTTCGTCGAATTACAAGGAGTGGTGATCAGAGATGGACGACATCAAGAGACGAGTTCAGGAGAGATACGGGAGCATCGCGCGAGCGCGTCGATCGAGTTGCTGTGGAGAATCCTCGCAGACGATCGGGTATGACGCAGCGCACGCTGACCAGGTGCCGGACGGGGCGGACCTGGGTCTCGGCTGCGGCAACCCGACGGCGATCGCGGACCTGAAGCCGGGCGAGAAGGTGCTCGATCTGGGCTCAGGCGCGGGCTTCGACTGCTTCCTCGCGGCAAACGCGGTCGGGCCGGAGGGCGCGGTCATCGGCGTGGACATGACCGAGGACATGATCGCCCGCGCCCGCGAGAATGCAGAGAAGGGCGGCTATGAGAACGTGGAGTTCCGCCTCGGTGAGATCGAGGACATGCCGGTCGAGGACGAGGCGGTCGATGTGATCATCAGCAACTGCGTCATCAACCTCGTCCCGAGCAAGCAGCAGGCCTTCGCCGAGGCGGCGCGTGTTCTCAAGCCGGGCGGCAGGCTGCATGTCTCGGACATCGTGCTGGACGGAGAACTTCCGACGGCCGTCGCGGGCAGCGCTGAGGCGTATGTCGGCTGCGTGGCGGGGGCGGTCAGCCGTGAGACGTATCTGACCGCGATGGAAGCCGCCGGACTGGACAACATTGAGATCGAAAGCGCGAGCGACGCGAGCGAGCTGCTGGCGGGCTGCTGCGAGGTCGGGGGCGGATGCGCATGCACCCCCCGGGCGAATCCGCTGAAGGGAATCGTGACCTCGATCACGGTCAGCGCGCGGAAGCCGTTGGCCTGAGTCGCACCACGCTGCGGCCACCCTTATCGGAGTTGATTTGTCATGCAACGTTCAGTCGTTCAGAAGCTGTCTCTCCTCGATCGCTACCTGACCCTGTGGATCTTCCTCGCGATGGGCTTTGGGGTGCTGGCGGGGTATCTCTTCCCCCGGGGGATCGAGGCGCTCAACGAGGCCACGCAGATCGGCACGACGTCACTGCCACTGGCGATCGGCCTGATCCTGATGATGTATCCGCCGTTGGCGAAGGTGCGCTACGGCGAGCTTGGCGAGGTTTTCCAGAACTTCAAGGTGCTGGGGCTCTCGCTGGTGCAGAACTGGATCATCGGCCCGATCCTGATGTTCGTGCTGGCGATCGTGTTCCTGCAGGGCTATCCGGAGTACATGTACGGTCTGATTATGATCGGTCTGGCCCGCTGCATCGCGATGGTGCTGGTGTGGAACGAACTGGCCGAGGGCAGCAACGAGTACTGCGCTGGGCTGGTGGCGTTCAACAGCATCTTTCAGGTGGTCTTCTACACCGCGTACGCCTGGGTCTTCCTGACGATCCTCCCGACACTCTTCGGCATCGAGGGGACGACGGTTGACATCACAGTGCGGCAGATCGCCGAGAGTGTCTTCATCTACCTCGGCATCCCGTTCTTCGGCGGGATGCTCACCCGGTTCTTCCTGGTCAGGCGCAAAGGACAGGAGTGGTACGAGCACGAGTTCATCCCGAGGATCAGTCCGATCACGCTGATCGCGCTGCTCTTCACCATCGTGGTGATGTTCTCGCTCAAGGGCGAGTACATCGTCGAGCTTCCGCTGGACGTGGTTCGCATCGCGATCCCGCTGCTGATTTACTTCGTGGTGATGTTCCTCGTGTCATTCTTCCTGAGCATGAAAGTCGGGGCGAACTACGAGGAGACGGCCACGCTGTCGTTCACCGCGGCGAGCAACAACTTCGAGCTGGCGATCGCGGTCGCCATCGCAGTCTTCGGAATCGCGTCGGGCGAGGCGTTCGCGGCTGTGATCGGGCCGCTGGTGGAAGTGCCGGTCTTAATCGGATTGGTGCATGTATCTCTGGCTTTGCGGCGAAGGTTCTTTGAGAAAGAGCCGGTTGCCGGGCCACCTGCAAGAGGGAGTGAGTGAGATGTTCGCGAAGGTGTTGGTGGGGACCGACCTGTCGGAGCCATCGGAGGCGGTGCTGGACTATGTGCCGAGACTTCGGAAGATCGGTCTGCAGGAAGTTGTGCTGGCACACGTTGTCTTCGTCGCCGGGGCCGCGGGGATGGAGCAGGAGCTGATCGATCAGGCCACGGCGGACATCGAGGAGCAGGCCGAGCGACTGCGGGCGGCGGGGCTGGAGGTCGAGACGGTCGTCGAACTGGGCGTGCCCGCCTCAAAGCTGGCGCATCTGGCCGAGGAGCATGATGTGTCCGCGATCGTGGCCGGATCGCACGGGCGCTCGATGCTCCAGCGGGTGCTGCTCGGAAGCGTGGCGATGTCTCTGCTGCATCACGCGACGAGGCCGGTTGTGCTGGTGCGGGTGGAACTGTGCAAGACAGATGAGGGCATCTCCTGCGAGTTGCTCGGCGACGAGCCGTTGAGCCACCTGCTCTTCCCTACCGACTTCTCGGAGGCCGCGGACGCGGCGTTCGAGTGGCTGGAGTACCTTGCGACTGAGGCGGAGGCGGCGGTCACGCTGCTCCACGCGCAGAACACGGGCGCTCACGGCCACCGCCTCGAGGATGTCGAGCGGTTCAACGCAGAGGACAGGGAGCGGCTTGAGGGGCTGGCGGAGAAGCTCCGCGCGGCCGGTGTCAGCGAGATCGAGACCGTGGTGGAGGACGCCTCGCCCACGGAGTTGATCAATCGGGTGGCGGCCGAAAACGCCGTGTCGATGATCGTGATGTCAACACACGGGCGCGGGACACTCGCGGAACTCGTAGTGGGGAGCGTGGCGTTGAAGGTGGGGCGGACCTCGCCGGTGCCCGTGCTGATGGTTCCGCACCGATAGCTCAACGAGACGCCGCAACATGGAGTGGTGGATTCCAAGGGAGTGGATTACATGCTCAGCAAAGTTCTTGTCGGGACCGATTTCTCAAAGCCATCGCTGGCTGTGCTTGACTATCTGCCGAGGCTCAAAGACGGCGGCCTGCAGCATGTGGTGCTGGCGCACGTCACCCATCCGCCCGCTCCGGGCGTGGGCGAGGTGTTGATGCAAGGGGTGCGTTCGTCGCTTGACGAGCAGGCCGACCATCTGCGGGAGCATGGATTGGACGTTGAGACGATCATCGAGCACGGCGCGACCGCGCCCACTCTTGCCGACCTCGCAAAGAAGCATGGCGCCGACGCTCTCGTGGTAGGATCGCACGGGCGGTCACTGCTCGGGCGGATCCTGCTGGGGAGTGTGTCGATGTCGGTGCTGCATCAGTCAACCGTGCCGGTGCTGATCGTCAGGATGGAACTGTGCGAGACGGACGAGGGCGTCTCGTGTGAACTGCAGCCGGACCAGCCGTTCGATCATATACTCTTCCCCACCGACTTCTCGGAGGCGGCGGATTTCGCGTTCGAGCGAATGACCGACCTCGTGGCGGGAAGCGCATCGCGCGTGACACTGCTTCATGTGCATAACCCGCCTGCATACGATGACGATGAGGAAGAGTATCTCGAAGAGGAAGACGCGGCAGATGTTGAGGCGCTTCATCAGGAGAAGCGGAAGCGGCTGAAGCGGATGGCTGACGCTCTGCGCGACAGGGGCGTAGACAACCTCGAGACGGTCGTAGCAACCGGCGCGCCCGCGGTCAGCGCGACCAGATACGCCGAGGCCAATGACGTCTCGCTGATCGCCATGGGCACACAGGGGCGGGGCGCGATGGAGGAGCTTGTTGTCGGAAGCGTGGCGCTGAAGGTCGCGCGGACATCGCCGGTCGCGGTGCTGATGATCCCTCATCAGCCGTGATTTGCCTCAGAAGCATGCCGTGAGCCCGGGCCGTGGCGCAAGCGGCGGAGATTCGACACCGATCTGACTGAACGCGCGTGAAGGTCTCAGAAGCTCTCGAGTCGAACACAGGCGCGTCGATATCCCGGCGCGCCTGTGGTGATTCCGGATGAGCATTCGCGTGGACTTCCCGAAGCTCTCGAAGTTTGATCGCATTGCCGAGCCTACGACCTGTGCCGTGCCCTTTCCTGAAGGTCAACTGTCCCCGGATGCGGCGGTGGCGCTCACGCGTGACGGGGTGTCGGCCCCGACACAGACGCGACCGACCGCCCTGTGGCCGGACGGCTCGGTGAAGTGGCTGCTGGTGGACGCGCTGGTCGATCTGCCCGGAAATGCCTCGACGCACTACGAGTTGACCGTGGAAGCGCAGCCCCTCTCCCCCACCGATGAGGCCCGGGTCGAGATTCGCGACGACGCCCCGCGGGTCGAGACCGGGCGGCTGGTGCTGGAGCTGGCCGGTCCGGACGAGCGCGGGCTGATTCGATCGATCGCGGTCGATGGGCGCGTGATGGCATCAGGTGGGGAACTGGTGGGGCCGGAGTTGACGATCGAGGGTCAGCGCTTTGTCGCGGCCGTCGGCGAGGGCGGCTGGCGGGTGGTGGAGCCGGGGCCGGTGCGCCTCGTCGTGGAGGCGGACGGAAAGCATGTGAGCGCGCATGGCGCGCAGACGCTGGATTTCCGCGCGCGTATCACGGCGTGGGCCGGAAAGCCGTGGTGTGAAGCGCACTACCGGCTGATCAACCGCGAGCCGGGCGAGAGCACCGCGGTTGAGAGCATGACGTGGGCGATGCGCCCGGACGTTGCGCCGGACGGCGCCGAGACAGCGATCACCGTCTCGAACTACCGGTCGCGGACTCAGACGGCCGAGGGCGAGGAGCAGATCCGGCAGTTGCTCGATGCGGAGTACCTGTTGTACACCTCGAACGAGCAGGTCCCGGAGGTCAACTGGGGGACATTCACCGGACACTGGCGACATCCCGAGCGGGGTGGCCTCGCGGCGACGATCTTCCAGGCGCCTCAGAACTTCCCGAAGGCGCTGAGCGCGGGGCCGACCGAACTGACGGTCGAACTTGTCCCCGAGGACTCGCACGATCTGACGCTGCTGCGGGGGATGGCGAAGGGGCACCGCTTTCTGCTGCACGCTCACCGCGGCGACGTCTCGCAGGATGAACTGATCGTGCGCGGGCTTCAGTACCAGATGCCCGATCGGCCGATCGTGGAGTCGCGGGCGTACCGCGAGGCGCGGGTGCTGCCCGACCTCTTCGTCGATGAGCCGGTGAGGCGAGTGGAGCGGACCCTGCTGGACCTGGCGGACCGCAGGACGCGGACATTCGGGATGCTGCACTGGGGAGATGCGCCGGATTCGGGGTACACGAACCAGGGGCGCGGCCGTGGCGCACTTGTGTACTGCAACCTCGAGTACGATCTCCCACGCGCCGCGCTGATCATGTTCGCGCGGACCGGTGAGCGGCGCATGCTCGACTACCTGCTGGTCTCCGCCGAGCACTGGATGGAAGTGGATGTGTGCCATGAGAGCGACGATCCGATGCGTCACGAGGGGATGATCGTGCACTCGGCGTGCCACGCCACCGGCGGAGTGACGATCTCTCACGAGTGGGTGGAGGGTCTGCTGGACTACTACCACCAGACCGGCGATGAGTTTGCGCTGGAGACTGCGCTGGGGGTGGGGCGCAACGTGCTGCGCCACCTCGAGTGGATGATGGCGCGCGGGGTCGGCGCATTCGCGGCGCGGGAGACGGGATGGGCCATCCGGAGCCTGGTGGCGCTCTATGAGGAGACGCACGACGAGACGTGGCTTGAGCCCGCGGAGACGATCGTGGGGCATTTTGAGGAGTGGATGGACGAGCACGGGACATGGCTGGCTCCTTACACCGACCACACGCTCGTGCGGGTGCCGTTCATGATCACGGTGGCCGTCAACGGCCTGATGTGCTACCACCGAGCCCGGCCGGAGGAGCGGATCGAGCGGATGGTGGTGCAGGCGATGGATGATCTCATCGAGCACTGTCTGATGCCCGACGGGCGGTTCTACTACAAGGAACTGCCGAGCCTGCAGAGGCGCGGCGCGGGGACGCAGGTTCTGCAGGGGCTTGCCCACGCCTACATGCTGACCGGCGACGATCGCTATCTGCGGGCCGGGATGGACAGTTTTGAGCTGTCGCTCGACCTCAGGTCCCCGGGCGGGAGTGGGCCGAAGTACGCCGATGCGGACGCGGTGCTCCATCCTCAGGGCCGCGGACCGAAGTCGTTTGCCGCATACCTTTTGCCGATCGGCCGCTTCTACCGCTGCGCAGTCGAGGCGGGGCTGCTCACAGAGGAATAATGAGACCGACGCACGAGGAGAAGAGCCCATGAACCTTGTACTGATCTGTTCGGATACGTTCCGATGGGACTACCTCGGCTGCTACGGCAACGAGTGGATCGAGACGCCGAACCTCGACGCGATGGCGAAGGAATCAGCGCTTTACGAGCAGGCTTTCGGCGAGGGCCTGCCGACGCTGCCTGCGAGACGGGTGATGGTGACAGGCCGGGGCATCATCCCGATGCAGTACCACCCGCAGCACAGTGACAAGGTGAATGTGCCCGGCTGGCACCCGCTGTTTTATGAGGACGTCACGCTTGCGGAGCACCTCCTGGGGAAAGACTACGCGACCTGCCTGGTGACGGACGTCTATCACATGATGAAGCCGGGGAAGAACTTCCACCGAGGGATGGAGTACTGGTACTGGATTCGGGGGGTGGAGGATGACAGGTACAACTGGCGCGACCTCGATCGCGTGAAGGACGTCTGGCCGACCGTGCGAAGCTGGGGGCAGCCGCTGAAGGATCCGCGACACTGGCTGGTGCAGCATATCAACGGTCGCGTGCAGTGGGAGGATGAGAGCGACAGCCTCACCGCGCGGACGATGACGAAGGCGATGGACTGGGTCGAGGGCTTCCGTGGTGACTATCCGTTCTTTATGTGGATCGACATGTTCGACCCGCATGAGCCGTGGGACCCGCCCGTGGAATACGGGAGAAAGTACGATCCGGATTTTGACCCGTTCAGGGCGGCTTTTCCGCCGTCGAGTACGAAGAACATGAGCGAGGCCGACTTCCGGTGCGTGAAAGCCGGTTACGCGGGCGAGTGTTCTCTGGTGGACGCGTGGGTCGGGCGGTTCATGGACACGCTGGTCGAGCAGGACCTGCTCGATGACACGGTCGTGGTGTTCACGTCGGATCACGGCGGGATGATGGGCGAGCAGGGGGAGGTTCACAAGGCCTCGAACCGGCTGCGCAACCAGGTGACGCAGGTGCCGCTGCTCATCCGCCACCCGAAGGGCGAGGCGGCGGGCGCGCGCGTGAAGGGGTTCGTCCAGCACCAGGATATCATGCCGACCGTGCTGTCGATGATGGGCGAGGATATCCCTGAGCGCTGCACCGGACGGAATATCTGGCCGCTGGCGGTTGAGGGACGCGACAGCGAGGTCGAGCAGATCATCACGTGCTTCGGATGGCATGCGTCGGTCCGAAATGCGAAGTGGAACTACATCGCGCCATGGTCCGATGTGCCCGAGCAGCGCCGGCCTTCGCGCACCGAGCTTTACGACCTCGACAGCGATCCGGAGGAGCTTACGAACGTGATCGAGGAGCACCCCGAGGTCGCCGCCGAGATGCACGCGTGGATGGAGGAGTACCTCGCCGAGCACGGGGGCGAGGCCGGCGGCGATCTCGGCCCCGGTCAGACAGGCCCGGAGCACGACCAGGCGTACATCTGAGCGGCGTCGGAATACGTTGCTGCCGCACTTTTCGGCGGAACACGGCCCGCACCTTCTGCTACGCGCAGGTGCGGGCCGTTGATCGTGTGAGAGCCGAAAACATCGCTCGAGGGAAGGACCGCATCGCGCGAACCTGATGGCGGGTGTGTTCGGTGGCGTTAAGGACATGTTGACGACTTTGTTGTCAACACGTAAGATGAACGTGGTTTGAACAAGGGCGTCTGTGATGACGACATCACCGACGGTTATTTAAGGAGGTCGCGTGGACTTTTACGTGCCGGGTACCCTCTCTGAAAGCGCCTACCACCTTCTGACGGTCATCGATTTCCTCTGCCTGGCGGGCGGGACCTATCTCCTGCTGATGCTGCATGATCGCAGCAGGCGCAGCGGGCATCTTCTGATCGCCGGCGGTCTGGCGGTTCTGACACTGCAGATCATCCCCGAGCATCTCATGGGCGCCGCTGCATCGCTGCGATTCGCCGGCGCCACGCTGTCGCTTGGCGTGGCATGTGTGCTCATTGCGGTGGGCACGCTGGCGATGGTGGAGGATCGTCCCGTGTGCACGCCCGGGGGGGCGCGCCGCGCGCTGCTGGTTGCGGCCGCCACGCTCGCGGTGCTTGGCACAGTGTTCGTGTGGGCGTTGCCCTTCTGGGCGCCGCTTCGTGATCTCCTGACGAGCGCGACCAATGACGGTGCGTTCGTGACATTCCAGCATGGGTTGCGTGTGGGAGTGGCCTCGGCGTTCCTGGCCTGTGCCTGGATCAGTTGGGAGCGCCGGGTGCTCGGTGAGGACGTTTCGCGGATGTTCGGCGCCGCGTACGTCTGCTGGGCGATCTTCCTGCTCATCGGCGTGGCCTCCGGCGTGGGCCCTGAAGGTGCGCTCTGGCTGGGCAAGGCCACGAAGGTCCTCGGAAGCCTCTTCATCGGGAACGCGCTGGCCGTGTACGTCTACCGCGCTGACCGGAAGGCGCGAGAGAGACACCGGCGGCTGAGCCTGATCGACCGCGTCACCAGCGCGGCGATCGCCGCCCGGGGACTCCAGGAGATGATCGAGGCCACGGCCGCGGAGTTCCGCGCTCTGCCCGACGCGCGGCTTGCTGCAACGTACATGGTCGATCAGGAGCGTCTGGGGCATCTGAGGCTTGCGCACGCCACGGATGACTGCGCGGACCTCCCGGGGGAGTTGCCGGTCGAGAACTCGCACGCGGTCGCAAGGGCTCTCACCGATCGGCAGGCGCAGCGGCTGGAGATCGACTGCGCGGGGCAGATGGTTTCGGGTGTCGCGGTGCCGTTGCTGGGCGTTTCACGCGCCATGGGCGTCATCGTCGTCGGCATGCACAGTGGCCTGAAACCCGGTTCTTCAGACGTGGATGGCCTGCAACGGGCGGGTGCGCAGCTTGGTGTCATCATGCAGCACACACTCCTGCTTGAGGAGACGAGGCAGGCGCGCGACCGCTGGCGGCAGACATTCGACAGCATCACCGAACTGCTCACGGTGCATGACGGGGAGGGCAGGATCGTGGCGGCGAATCGCGCGGCCCTTGACTTCAGCGGAATGAGCGAACGGGAGGTGGTGGGACGCACGCTCAGCGAGGTCTTCGGCCAGGAGTGTGCCGCTCAGGAGGAGACGCTGGAGAACTGCGTCGCCACGGGAAAAGCCTCCACGCCGGAAACTCACCGGATTCGCGGGCGCATGTATCAGGTGCAGATGACGCCCCTTGCCAGCGACCAGCGGGGCGTGGTGGGTTGCGTGCGTGTGGCGCGAGATATGACGTCGCAGTGGCGGGCGGAGGAGCGTCTGGCGCAGTCGGAGCGGCGGTACCGCGAGCTGGCGGAGGGCGCGAATGATATCATCTACACACACGACGCCGACGGGAGATTCCTCTACGTCAACCCGGCCGCGGTGCGTGTGCTGGGCCACTCACAGAGCGAACTTGCGAAACTGACCTTCTGGGATGTCGTGGCGCCGGCTTCAATGTCGAAAGCACGGGAGTACATCGAGACTCTGCTTGGCGGGAAGCCTCAACCAGGCCAGATCGAGCTGCAGATGACCTGCGCGGACGGCCGGGTGGCGATGGTCCAGCTTCGGGCGAGCCTGATCCGGCGCGCCGGTCAGGGGGACGTGGTTCACGGAATCGCGCGTGACGTCACCGCTGAGAAGCAGCTTACGACACAGCTCATTCAGGCCGATCGCCTCGCCTCGGTGGGCACGTTGATCGCGGGTGTGGCCCACGAGCTTAATAATCCGTTGACGACGATCGGCGGCTATGCGGAGGTCCTGGCCGACCAGACCCGTGACAGCGCTAAGCTGAAGGCCGTCAAAACGATTGCCGACGAGGCGGCCCGGTGCCGGGACGTGGCGCAGAACCTGCTGAACTTTGCGCGCCAGAGCGAAAGCCGTCTGACCGAGTTTGACTTCAATGCGGTGACGCGAGGCGTGTGTGATCTTCGGGCGTACGACCTGCGGTCTGCCGACATTGAACTGATCGCAGACCTGCAGGAGGACGTGCCGCCGATGGTGGGTGAATACGGACAGATCCAGCAACTCGTATACAACCTGGTGGATAATGCCTACCAGGCACTGGAGGCGTCGGGTGGGGGCACGCTTGAGATCGCGACGTGGGCTGAAGAGGATCGCGTGCATCTGCGCGTGGCCGACAGCGGACCGGGCATCTCGGAGACGGTGATCGATCGGATCTTCGAGCCCTTCGTGACGACCAAGCCCCGGGGCGAGGGCACCGGACTGGGACTGAGCATCTGCCGACGGATCGTGGAGGCTCACGGGGGCGAGATCGAAGGCCACAACCGGCCTGGTGGCGGCGCGTGCTTCAACATGGTGCTTCCGACCAGCGGAGCCGGCCGAGCAGCAGTAAAGGAGGAAGGGCCTGTGGAGGACAGTTCCGAGAGGCCGAGCCGGCCGGATGGTCCGTTGCGCGTGCTTTTGATCGATGATGAGGAATCCCTGTGCGCGCTGGTGCAGGAGTATCTCAGCCGGCACGGCCACGACGTCGCCGTGGCTCACACTGGCGAGGAGGGCCTTGCGCGGGCGACCGAGGAGCACTTTGACGCCGTCGTCTGCGATATGCGTCTTCCAGGCATCAGCGGGGAGGACGTGTGCATGACATTGCTCGACCACGACCCCGCGATGGCGGACCGGATCATGGTGGCCACGGGCGACATTCTGAGCCCCCGGACGCAGTCGTTCTTCGACCGCACCGGGCTGCCGCATATTCACAAGCCGTTCAAGTTGAACCAGCTTCAGGACGCGATCGCCCGGCTTGTCGAGGCGCGCTCGGTGCGCGAAGCCTGACCGAGCGCCCGATCCGCGTCCTCCGCTCAGTCATCCGCCTCGAACTGCACGGACTTCGTCTGCACAACGGCGCCATCGGCGTCGAGCAACTCCGCGGTCAGCGTGTACTGGTCGGCCATGCCGAAGAGCATGAGTCTGAGGTCCACCTGCTCAGCCGCCTCCCAGATGCCGTCGGCATCGGCGGTTGCGGTGCGACTCCTGACCTCTCCGGTCAGGATGACCTTCTGATAGTTGATCGTCCAGCGCACACGTGATCCGGGGGGCGCGGTGCCGGCGGGCCGGATGCGGCGCCCGGTCTCAGCGCCCTCGGCAGGCGTGGTGATGGCGAACTCGACTTCAGGCACCGTGATCGTGACAGGGGCGGCGGCGTTGGACTGGTACTCGGCGCCGTCGGCGGCGGTGAAGCTGGCCGTGACCGTCGCCTCCGCGGCGGCATCTGCTTCCTGGACTGTGTAACTTCCCTCGTAGGTGTTCGTGCCTTCGACGCGCGTCATGGCGATGTCGTCGGCGACCCCGTTGATGGAGAAGCTGGCATCCCTGCCGGGGGCTGCGACTGTCATCGTGACCGTCAGTGTATCACCCGGTGTGAGGGCCTCTTCGGCGTCATGTGAGACCGTCTGAATTCCGGCCTCGGCCTCTCCGATGGTCCACTCCCACGTGTGAGTGGCGGCATTGCCCAGTTCGTCGGCCACCGATGCCGTGGCCTGGTGCGCACCGGTGGTCAGCCCCTCAGGCGGGGCGTAGAAGATGTGGTCGGCCTCGATCCGGGATTCGGCGGTCACATCAGTGCCATCGAGGCTCAGTTGGGCGGTGTTCGGATCGATGCCGACGCCATCACCGTCGCCGAAGCTGACGCGAATGTGCGTGTTGGCATCGGCGACGGTTGCTTCGTCGGCGGGGACAGGCTCGTGGAAAACCGGCTGCTGCGAATCGACCATCACCGCACGACTGCTCGGCACGGTCGGGGAGCTTTCCTCACCTTCCTCCAGCGTGGCGAGAATGTGATCATCGGTGATCAGCAGGTCGGCGGGAATCTCCATCGTTCCGGAGTAGATGCCCGGGTCAGTCTCAGGCACGCTGACCGTGGGGCCCTCAGCACCGAGTTGGACGCTGGCGGATGCGTCGCCGGTTCCGACGATGCGAATGTTCAATCCACTGCCCTCGCCGAGCGGGCCTTCGTAGCGCGGCAGAGTGAAGGCGGCGATGACAGGAGCCTCCGTGTCGGGTGGCGTGACGGTTCCGCGCCGCTGTGCGAGGATCTGCCAGACGGCGCCACTGTCCGGGTTCAGGGTGAGGATCGCGCCCTGGCCGACCGCGCCGAGCAGATGCAGCGGCTGTCCGTCAGAGCCGACCGCGCGGACGCCCTCGCCGAGCGGATAGCTTTCGCCGCTCTGGAGTGTGAGCTGGTTGTCCTCGATTGAGGCGATGGTCCCGAGTGCCTGCGTGTAACTGGCGCGGACCCCCACGGCGGTTCCGGCGTCGTTGAGCACGACTTCGAGTTGATCGCCTTGCTGCAGATGATCGAGGTCCGCGGCCATCAGCGAGCCCTCGGCAGGGCCGCGCTGGACGACGACGTCGTCGGCAAGCGGGATCTCCCGGAGTTGCCCGGTGTCGTCGAGACGCACGAGCAGCACGCCGGTCTCCGGCATCTCAAGGAGCGTTGCCGCGACCGTCGGGCCGCGCGGCATCATCATCGCGCGGGAGATGTCGAGCGTGAGCGCTTCCGCGTCCCACCGGGCGTTGAAGCCGAGACGCCGGGCGGTCTCCGCCGCGTGAACGTAGGGGCGGCGGTTGAAGGTCTGCAGACCTCCGGGAAGCTCCTGCCGGGTGCCGTCCACGGTCACCCAGTCGCGATCGACCCACATCACGAGTGTTGTGTCCCCCGACTGCACGTCAAGCTGCTGCGCTCCCGGATCCCAGTCGGAGTTGGCCCCCAGCGCCTCGACGAAGGTCTGCGCCGGCAGCAGCGGATAGTCCATGTTCACCACCAGCACCGGCTCGGTGAACGTCACCGGCGTGTCGTTGACTGTGACCTGAACGTTGGCCGGAGCGTCGTCCTGTGCGCAGACGCTGACGGATAGGAGAGCGATCGCGACAACGACGGCGGCTGCTCGTTTCATGGCAGTGGACCTCCCTGATGTCTCCAGGCGAGTGCGAGGGCGAGTTTCTCGCGCGTCTACGTTGGGATTCTCCGCCGGCGGCGTGTCTCCTGCCTCGCCTGCAGCGACCGGAGGGGGCCCGGGGCCAGGGCGGCAGATCATCGTGTCAGGGCGGGGACTTTCAGGAGACCGCTGAAGTTGACGGTCGGGCTCGGATGATGGTAACCTGTCCGGGTGATATGCTGACAAACTCTCCGCTCGCTTGAGGTGTCTTGACCGTGCCGACTCTTACGACAGAATTCGCAGGACTCGAACTGCCGAGCCCCATCATCGCCGGTTCGGCCGCAATAACGAAGGACCTCGACCAGATGCGCCGCGCGGAGGATGCCGGCGCGGGCGCGGTCATCATGAAGGGCTTCTCCGACATTGAGGCGATGCGGGTCTCCCCCGCTCCGCGTTACCGCCTGATCGAACACGAACTTGCGGACCGCGACGCGTTCACGTTCTACTCCTACGAGCAGGCCAGCCACTTCGATGCGGAAGAGTACGCCGAGGAAGTGGCCCGGACGGTTGATGCATTGTCGATCCCCGTGATCGCAAACGTGGACTGCCAGACACTCGAAAGCTGGCTCGTCAACACCGCGATCATCGCGGAGGCGGGACCGTCGGCGATGGAGATCAACGTCTCATGTCCGCACGGCTCGATCGCTTTCAGCGGTGAGGACGTGGAGCGGCGGATCCTCGAGGTCGTCGAGGGGGTGCGGGCTGAGGTCGACCTGCCGCTGATCGTCAAGCTCACCCCGCAGCTTACCTCGCCCCCGGCGTTCGTCAGGGCGATCGAGGAGATCGGCGTCGAGGCAATCACGATGTTCAACCGCTTCACCGGGCTTGACGTGGACGTGGAGAGCGGGCGTCCCGTGATGCACGGCGGCTACGCGGGGCACGGAGGGCCGTGGGCGCGGAACTTCGTGCTGCGGTGGATCAACACCGTCTCGCCGCAGACCGACCTTGAGATAAGCGCGAGTGGCGGGGTCTCGGAAGCCGAGCACGCGCTGGCGTACATCATGGCCGGCGCGCAGACCGTGCAGGTCTGCACCGGCATCTACCTCGAGGGCTTCGAGATCATCACGCGCCTCAACACGCAGATCGAGGAGTTCCTGGAGGCGCGCGACTCGGCCGCGATCGAAGACCTCCGAGGGGTGATGACGGAGCGAATCACCCCGCTCGAGGAAGTCGATCGCAGCCACGACATCGTCGCGGAGATCCAGCCCCGCGGCACTCCCCCGTGCCGCTGGGACTGCCCGATCAACGAGGACGTGCAGGGCTACCTGAACCTGATCGCCGAGGGCAAGTACGATCACGCGCTGCGGCTGATCAAGCAGAACCACCCCTTCCCCGGAGTGCTCGGGCGATGCTGCCACCATCCATGCGAGACCGCCTGCACGCGCGGCGAGGTCGATGATCCGATCTCAATCGCCGGCATGAAGCGCTTCGCCGCGGACCACGGGGGCCGCTATCTGCCCGAGACCCCTGAGCCGGCGCCGCGACAGGCCGAGCGCGTGGCGATCGTCGGCGCCGGCCCCGGCGGCCTGACGGCGGCCTACCGCCTTGCCCTCGAAGGCTACGCCTCCACGGTCTTCGAGCGTCTGCCGGTTGCCGGTGGGATGCTCAGCGTGGGGATTCCGGAGTACCGCCTCCCGCGCGAGGTCGTCGAACACGAGATCTCTGAGATCGAAAAACTCGGCGTGGATATCCGCACCGGCGTCTCGGTGGGCAAGGATATCACGCTTGACGAGCT
Organism: Armatimonadota bacterium; assembly: GCA_046540615.1. Lineage (GTDB taxonomy): Bacteria > Armatimonadota > Zipacnadia > Zipacnadales > UBA5352 > UBA5352. The sequence goes on from JBKHFA010000007.1 coordinate 15,270, forward strand.
TCGCGAGGAGTACGACGCAGTTGTGCTGGCGGTCGGCGGGCATCGTCAGCGGAAGCTGGGAATACCCGGCGAGACACTCGACGGCATGATCGACGGCGTGACGCTGCTGCGCGAACACGCCCTGGGCGAGGAGCCGGAACTTGGCGAGCATGTGGTTGTGATCGGCGGCGGCGATGTCGCGGTGGACAGCGCTCGCGTCGCGGTGCGGCTGACCGATCGAGCGACACTCGCGTACCGGCGTCGCTTCGAGGACATGCCGGCGCGGCGCGATGAGGTGGAGGAGGCGCTGGATGAGGGCGTCGAGCTGGTCGATCAACTCCAGCCGGTCGAGATCGTTGGGGAGGACGGTCGCGTCACCGGCGTACGCTTCGCGCGCACGAAAGCGACGGCGCCGGATGAGAGTGGCCGCGTCGGCTTCGAACTGCTGGAGCATCAGACGGAGTTCATCGCGTGCGACTCGGTCGTGGTCGCCGTCGGCCAGATTCCAGACATCGGCTGGCTCAAGAAAGTCGGCCTCGATCGCCTTTGCGAGGGCGACAGGATCCTCGCCGATCTTGACAGCGGGGCGACCTGTGAGCTTGACGTCTTCGCCTGCGGCGACTGCGTCACCGGCCCGGCGGCGCTTGTTGAAGCGGTCGCGGCCGGCAAGCGCGCCGCGTTCAGCATCATCGACTACCTCCGCGGTGAGGAGATCCCGAGGCCGGAAACGCCGCTGGATCCGGTGGAGCCGGAGGACGTCATCCGTGACACTGAGCCGATCATCCTCACCCGCCGCCAGCGGATGTCACATCGACCCGCGGAGGAGCGCGTGCAGGACTTCGACGAGGTCGCGCTCGGCTTCCCGGAGGACGTCGGGCACGCTGAGGCGGAGCGGTGCATGGATTGCGGCCGTTGCAGCAACTGCGGGGACTGCGTCCGCGTCTGTCCGTGGCGAGCCATCTCTCGCGTGGACGATGTCACGCAGGTCGACCCGGAACTGTGCGACAGTTGCGGATTGTGCTCCCTGATCTGCCCGCAGAATGCGATCGAACTCGTCCCGCGTGAGACCTGAGATGACACGTTGAGACCGTCAGGCCGAAGCTGAAGGCCCCGTGCGTCACTCGATGCACGGGGCCTCTTCTGTGCGGTGACGTCGGCGGCGATCAGAGGAACTCAGTCATGCCGGAGCCGCCAGACTGGATCATCTCCCAGCGCCTGATGGCCTGCTCCTGAAGCTCGGTCTGAACTGATCCGGGGCGCTTGCGGCGAACTTCCTCGATGGCGTCATCGGCGCTACGTCCACGCGTCACGAGATAGCAGGCGATCATCGTGCCCGTCCTGCCGAGTCCGGCGAGACAATGCACCCCGACTGCGCAGCCGTCGCCGGAGTGCCGGTCCACGAACTCAACGAAGCGCTCGATCTGCTCGCGCTCAGGGGGCGTCATGTCTTCGATGGGAAGATGAAGCGTCCTGAAGCGGGCTGCGCCGATCAACTCCGGCGGGGCGCTTTCCGTCAGGGACACGATCGCGCAGATGCCCTCCTCCTCGAGGACATCGAGATCGCCGAGCGCGAACGCGGAAAAGGCCGCCAGTTCGCCCTCGATGATCCAACTGATTGTCGAGGCCCATGACCGGTCGTGTGTCATTGCTTTTTATGCTGCTCCTTTGAGCGCTTCGCGGCCTCGCCGGCGAGTTCGTCCGCCCGCTCATTCTTCTCTCGCGGCACATGCTCACATTTGAACGCGTCGAAGCTGCTGATGATCTTGCTCGCCCACTGGTAAAGCGGCCGGAGATTCTCTGCTTTCACGCGGTACTCACCGGTGAGCTGTCTGACGATGAGCTGGCTGTCCATCAGAGCGTGTACCCGACGCGCGCCCAGCCGCTGGGCCTCCAGCAGGCCGTCGATCAGCCCGCGGTACTCCGCGACATTCACCGTCGTCGGCTCGAGCGGCACCGAGCCCTCCGCCAGAGTGCGCCCCGCCCGGCTCTCAATCACGAACCCCGCGCCCGCCGGACCGGGGTTCCCGAGCGAAGCACCGTCCGAGTGCAGCACCACGTCCGTCACGCGCTCGACACACTGCTCACGCGCGATGCAGATGCGCTGTCCGCCCTCGAAACGAATCCGGCGGCAGGCCTCGCGGAGGCCCGACAGGCCCTCGCCGACCTTCCCGACCACCACGCCGGGCTGCCAGCCGCTCGGGCTGAAGGCACGCCCCCTGTCCCCGTAGAACACGGCGAGCGTCACCCCCGGCTCACTTCCCGGCTCGCCCCAGATGTCCTCCGCCGCGTCATCGGCGGGCGGCAGGAGGAGGATATCCCCCGGCTCCGGATGCTGGGTCTCATTCTCCACCGGGATCTGCCCGCCCCTGGGCTCCCCGTGGCGCTCGGGAATATGCATCAGGACCGCCGGTCCGGCGTAGATGGCATGCACCGCCCGTGCCACGATCGGTGTTTCGAGGATCCTCCACACAAGTTCACTCGCGGCAGGAGCCGCCTCATCGAGCAGAGTGGCGGTCGCAACGGCATCGTCCTCAAGGAATGTGATCTCAATTTCCCGACTCATTGTCCGCTCCGTTCGACGTCGTTGCTACTGGTGTTGACCCCGGACCGTAGAGCGCGCCGGCGGGGCGTGCTTCGCCGGATGCAGTGCGCGTCGCAAGCTGAGGCTCGTCGATCGTCTCGGCCATCATGACGAGATCGAAGCCCTCCTTGCGTATCCGCAGGTCGTAGTAAATGAGCACCGTCGCGACGATCTGCACCGGCTGAAGAAGCACCTGTGTCAGCATCACCGCGGCGCCCGAGACCGCCTGAGCGCCCACCGCGGAGACCACCTGAAGCGCCAGTGCGGCTAACTGCGCGGGAATGACCACGATGTACGTCAGGACCACCGTGAGCATCACGACGATGAACATCGTCAACGCGACGCGCACGAAGTGCCCCGCTGTGAGCGTCCAGCTTCTGCCCAGCGACTCGACCGGCCCACGATCTTCAAGGACCACGGTCAGCGGGCCGAAGAAGAGCTTGACGAACACCACCGTCCAGGCGGCAAGCGCTCCGAGCATACCCACGAGCCCCAGGATAAGCGTGTGAACCCCGAATTCCGGCAGGCCGCCACCGGTGGCGAACATATCCGCCCCGATGACCACGCCCACCGGCAGCAGGGGCACCCCGACCGCCGCAACATGCGCCAATCCCTGCAGGAGCGTGGCCATGAGCAGGTTGAACCAGCGCCGCAGCGCAAAGCGGTAGGCCTCCGCGACGGAAGTCTCCTCGCCAAGATGCGACTGCGCCACGGCCCTCGCCATCGCGCCCTGCACGATCGGCATCGTGAGAAAGAAGAGCACCCAGTAAATGATGACCCCAAGGCCGCCGATGAGCGTCGAGGTGCCGATCGTCGGTGTTGGCGTCTCGAAGTCAAGTCCGCCGGTCGCAAGCGCGGAACTGGCGATCTGCAGCACTCCGAGGGGCACATGCACGACTGCGGCAATGTGTACGAGCGTCCCGAAGTTGTGACGGTAGAGACGGATAACCGCGTCGAGCAGGTCGGCGAGGTTCATCGGCCTGAGTTCGAACACGGCTTCCGAGCCACCGGTCGCCATCTACGATCCCCCGATCGTCACGGCCTCGCTGTCAGTCCCCTCCACCGACGATTCCGCGGGCACGCTCGCCCCTTCCTCCACCACCGCCCACGAAAGCTCACAATCCGCGGAGACCTCGGCCCCGGGCAGAATGATCACGTCGGTCAGCGTCGCCCCATCAGCCACGCGAGCGTTCGCCATCACGACCGCGTTCGGTCCGATCGTCGAGTTGCCCACCGATGCCCCGGGGCCGATGAGCACCGGAGGCCTCAGTTTCACGCGTGGGGCCAGCCTCGCCTCCGGATGGATGATGCGGCCGGAGTGCGCCATGCGGTCGATGATCTCACCGGAGACGGCGATTGCGCTCGATGGCCGCGCGACATCCGACCAGTAGCCGTCGATCTCATACGCACGGATACGCGTGCCGCGCTCGAGCAGTGTTCCGATTGCCGATGGGACTTCCAACTCACCGCGTTCGGAGACTTCAGTGCCCTTCAGGATCTCCAGCAACTCGCTCCCGAAGACAAAAAGACCGGCGTTGTTGAGATTCGTGGTCGAGGCGCCCTTCGGGGGCTTTTCAATGATCCGATCCACGCAGTCATCCTCGACGTAGACCGCTGCGCCCTCCCACGGATCGTCCACACGGTTCACCGCGAGCATCGCCTCCGGTCGCTCATCACGGTAGATCGCCATCATCCGGCGGTAGTTCTCCGGTGGGATGATGATATCTCCCCAGCCGAGCACAAACTGATCGTCGCCGATGAAATCCTCCGCCAGCAGCAACGCCGCACCCGTTCCTTCGTATTCCTCCTGCCAGACATACGTCAGCTTTGCCCCGAGACGCCTGCCATCGCCGAGAGCCTCTTCTATCTGCTCTCCCATCCAGCCAATCACAAGGCAGATCTCGTCAACACCCGCCGCGCTGAGGCCGCCCACGATGTGCTCGAGGATCGGCCGCCCGGCAACCGGCACGAGCGGCTTCGGCCGCCGTTTCGTCAGCGGCAACATGCGCGTGCCTTCTCCCGCCGCAAGGATCACTGCCTTCATGCTCACTTGCCGGTCACCTCAATCTCATCTGCCGCATGCTCCTGCTGGAGCGCCAGCTTCATCTGCCGCCAGGCGAGGAAGACCGCAACCCCGACAACTATGAACACGAGCACCGACAGCAGGTAGGGCGAGCGCAGGCCGAAATGCTCCGCCACAAACCCGCCGAAAAGCGGGCCGAGAAAGACGCCGCTGCCGAGCACCGCCTCGTGAATCCCCGCCCTGGCGCCGCGGGAGACAGCCTGCCCCTCAAGACTGTAGTAAAGACTCGACACGTAGGTCACGCCTGCGCCCATCCCCGCGATCGTAAATGCAAGCCCGAAGACCCACGGCGATCGCGCGAACCACGCGAGCAGCCACGCGCCCGCCGCGACACCGAGCGCAGCCAGCAGCGGCCAGAGGCGATACTGCCAGCCCGATCGATTGCGGAGGTAAAGGAACATCAAAAGCTGGCCGGCAAGAAACATCGCCACCGTCATGCCGATCGTCGTGCCGCTCAGCCCCATCACCGTCGCGATCTTCGTGAATACCACGATATTCAGCGCTCGGCCGAACCAGCTTGCGAAGTTCGCGATCCAGGCAATGTGCAAAAAGCGGGCCGCGACGCTGCTGTCGGGCCGGACGAAGTCCCTGTCCTCGGGAGCCGGCTCGCCGCCTCCGGGTACCTCGCGCGGGATCGTCTGGACGAGGATCAGGACGGACGCCGCGCACAGAGCGGCGATGACGAACGGTGCGTAGCGACCGAGGTCGTGTGTGATGCCCGCCCCCTGCGCTGCGTCGGCAAGCCCCGGAAGGTAGCGATCGATGTCCCACGCGAAGCCCGCCACCACTGGTCCGAGCATCAATCCGATCGTCCATGAGATGTTGAATCCGCCGATGTTGCGGTTGAGGCGGTCGCGGCCGCCCACCGTGATCTCCGACATCCACGCCTGCACAGGTGGCCAGAACATCGAAATCCCGGCGCCGGAGAAAGGAAGAATCGCGAGAAGCTGCAGGGGCGATCCGGCCTGCGTCATTGTCAGCCACGCGAGCCCGCACAGCGAGCAACTGATCGTGACCAGCAGCCGCCGCCCGAAGCGGTCGGAGAGCTTCCCTGTGAAGATGCAGCCGGCGGCGTAGACCAGCGCCCCGATCGTCCCCAGCCAGCCGAGCATACTCGGAGTCGCGCCGAGATCATTGCCAAGAAGCTGCACGCCAAGGCCGATGACCGCGATCGCAAGGTCCATCACCAGCGCTGCCGCGAAGATGCGGTAGACCGGCGGCAGTCCTGTCTGCCTGTCGGTGATACTACTCACACGCGGCCTCTCCTTCAGCACCCGGCGTCGCACGGGAGACCAAGCGATCCGCGCAGGCCGCCGTAAGCTCTTTCCGCCAGAAGCTCGAGATTCACTATGTCCGCTGCGTTATAACGCACGAGCGTGTCGAGCGATTTGTCATCGCCGCGACAGTACTCCCGCCACAGACGCACTGCGTCAAGGCCGGTGAGCCCGCTGAGGTCATCGTCGCGCTCAATGCCGACGCGCCGCTCGATCGACTTGAGCCCGCCCCTCAGCCCCATGCGCCGCAGCGCGTGCATCAGGTCGAGGTGCAGATGGTCGCTCGGCAGGTCCGGAAAACGCCGCCGCAGATAGGGCAGATCGAAGCTCGCGCCGTTGAATGTCACCACCATCGCATACTGCGCAAGTACGTCAGGAAACTGGTCGAGATTGTCCCCGGCGATGAAAGTGTGAACGCGCGCGCCGTCGTAGAGGCCGACGACGGTGATCTCCGAGGATCGGCTGCACCCGGTCGTCTCAATGTCGAGGTAGGCGGTGCTCCGCCGGAAGTCCTCCCACGCCCGCCAGTGCTCCGCAGAGGACAGCGTCCGAGAGAAGTGCCGGTGATCGCGCCTGCTGAGGCTCCGCAGCGACTCCTCGATCACGCGACAGTTCTGCCCCCAGCGCACATCAGAGAACCCCACGGGGCAGGCGCCCGAGTCGAGCGCGTCCGCCCATGTCACGATCCCCTGCTCCCACAGACTGCGCTCAGTCGCAGGGCCGACGCCCTGAATGTGCACGAATGTGTGCTCCAACATCAGTTCAGCCCAGCACCTCTCTGAGCGCTTTGCAGACTCGGTCGGTGTCCTCGTCCGTGACCTGCCTGTGCGTTACCAGCCGAATCTCGGCGTCATTGCGCGAGACCGCGGCGATCTCATACGCCTCAAGCGCGCGGCACAGCGACGGCGCGTTCACGTCCTCACGCCTGACCTCGAGATTCACTATGTTCGTCTGCACGGTGGAGAGATCGACAGCGACGCCAGGCAGTTCATCGAGCGTATCTGCTATCTGCCGAGCATGCTCGTGATCTTCGTGCAGACGCTTGCGCCCATCCTCCAGCGCAATGATGCACGCGGCGGCGATGACGCCGGCCTGGCGCAACGCGCCCCCGACGACGTTGCGCACGCTGCGCGCTTCATCGATGAACTCGCGTGACCCGCAGATCATCGAGCCCACCGGCGCGCCGAGGCCCTTCGAGAAGCAGAACTGCACGGTGTCCACTGGAGCGACCAGATCTGCCGCGTCAATGCCCAGCGCGCTCGCCGCGTTGAAGATACGAGCACCGTCGCAGTGCACCGGGATGTCATGCGCATGCGCGACGTCGCAGATCGCCTGGGTCTGCTCAACCGACATCGCGACTCCGCCGGCCATGTTGTGCGTGTTTTCAATCTCAACCAGGCCGGTCGCGCCGACGTGAACGTTGGAGCCGTCTGAGATTGCCGCTTCCACGTCGCCGGGATTCATGGCACCATCCATGCCCGACACAAGTCGCGGAAGCAGCCCGCAGAGAGTGGAGATTCCGCCGCCCTCCCACAGGTAGATATGCGCCTGCCGCTCACAGATAATCTCCTGGCCCGGGCGCGTCTGCGTCTTGATGGAGACGAGGTTGCCCATCGTCCCCGAGACCACAAAGAGTCCCGCCTCCTTGCCGAGGACCTCAGCGGACATCTCCTCGAGCCGGCGGACGGTCGGGTCCTCCCCCGATTTGTCATCACCGACCTCAGCCTCGCTCATCGCCAGGCGCATCTGGGCATCCGGCTGTGTCTTGGTGTCGCTGCGCAGGTCGATCGTGTCAGTTCCGGGGATGGGCACCTGTCAGGCCCCCTTCGGGTGATAAAGCACGAAGCGGCCGCGGACATCACGCCCGCGGCCGCTGTATTGCGGATGGCTCGTCAAATCTTGCGCGGTCGCAGTCGAGCCCGTCTCACGAAGAACGCAATCACGCGGTAGAGGATGTATCCGCCCACGTAGACCAGCAGCGCGATGACGTCCCACCGCACTGAGGTCGCCGTCGCACTGACGGTGATCCCATCCCCGTCAGGCCCGACATCCGAGGGTTGCAGCGTCCATGTCGCCGATCGGCCATCAACCTGTGCGGCAGGTTGCGTTGACTGGATCTCACCGGGCATCGCCAGCCGGTACTCGAAGGTGATGACGTCGGCTGCAGCCCTCTCCCGCTCGTTGCCAAGAAAGTCGATGTTGATCGTTTCCTCCCAGGTGTACGTGGTGACGAACGAGAGCGGCTCCTGCACGATGTCAACGACACCCGCATTCACGCCATCGATCGCGCCAAGGTCGTTCACCTGGTTGCTGCGCGCCACTTCCACGCGATCCGTGCCAACATGCACCGGCTCGCGGTAGAAACGACGTGCCATCTCCTTCGTCCACTTCTCAATCTCGTCGACCATCGAACTGTCGGCCCGCGCCTGCACCCGGCGAATCCCCGACCTGTCACCATGCATCTGCGTGCTGATGATGACCTGATCTGAATTAAGCAGCAGGACGAACGGGATGGTGATCAGTAGCGACGTTCGCATCGACCGCCTCACGATGACTCTCCTCCCCGTTCACTTACGCCAGAAGCGCCCGCGTGAGTTGTCTTCGTCCGAAGACTCCTCGTCGGTGTCGTTTCCAGCGCTTTCCTGCGCCGCGTCGCTCTCATCGTCGAGACCTTCGTCAGACGCTGCATCATCATCGGCGAATGAGGCGCCGGGCTGGTCGAAGTGGTACTCGTCCGAGAGCGGGTCCCCGGCCGTCTCATCCTCACCGGCCACGGGCGTGTCAAAGTCCTCGTCCAACTCGCCCGGCGCGGCGGCAAGATCATCGTCCGCGAATGCCTCCGGCTCAGGCTGGACCTCGCTGTCCGGCTCATCAGTGAAGACCGGATCGTCGGCAAAGTCCTCGGCCGCCGGCTGCAACGTATCATCCGGGACATCGCCAGCCGGCTCAGTCTGCTCCGCCGACTCATGCGCCTCCTCGTCGGCATCCACATCCCGGCCGCGCCTGTGGCGAATCTCAATCAGCCACGTCGTCACCATGCCGAGCCCGAAGAAGATTGCGAGGACGACGACTCGTGGGGCATCGACGTAGAAGCCGAAGAAATTGATCCTCAAAGGCGCCCAGTTCCGCGCGATGAAGATGATGAGAATCAGCAGGAGCAGACCCCAGGCGAAAGTCCGCCAGTCGGGTCTCGGGAGCCGGATGCCCTGCACCGTCTCCCGCGCCTGCTCCGTCACCCTCCCGACCACCCCTCGCTTGCGCGATCCAGCCGCGCGGGCAGGCCGCTGCTCCTCAGTGGCCGACATTCCGTCCCTGCGCCCCGCATCATCGTTGGCCACGACGACACTCCTCCCAATCCTGATCTCATTCCACCGGCGAAGCCGCAGCACAAGGCCACGCAGGCGCTCCTTTGCATTATATTGCCGCGTGGTCGGGCGAGTCAAGCCGCGCCGCCTTCCCGTCAGACAGCCCAGACCCGGTCACCACAAAGGTTCGCGGCCCTCGGCAACGAACTGACACGCACCCTGACAGTCCCTGCAGGAGGCCTCCGATGACACAGCGCGAACGTATGCTCGCAGCATTCCGCGTCGAGAAGCCCGATCGCTTCCCGCTGCACGTGCGCGGTGTGCGCGCATGGGACGAGCAGTGGTGCGAGAGCCGCCACGAGAGCTATCAGCCGATCATCGAGGCGGTACGCGAGCACGGCGCTTACGAGGTCGGCGTCGGCATCGGCGGCGGGCATGTCCTGACAGGGCATTTGATCGAAACCAGCAGCGAAAGCGAGGACGTCGGCGACTGGATTATTACGCGGACGACTCTCCAGACGCCATGCGGCCCGCTGACCTCCGCCCGCAAGACCAGCACCCGCGGTCTGCCGGGCCTTCAGATCGAGAACTTCGTGAAGACGCCCGAGGATCTCGATGCCATCCTCGCTATCCCCTGGGAGCCGGTCCGACCTGATCTGTCACGGTTCGCGGAACTCGACCGCGAGATCGGCGACCGCGGGATCGTGATGTGCGGCCTTCCCGTCCCGATCTACCGCCTGGCGCTGCTGACCGGCTCTGACAGGCTCGCGATCTGGTCAATCACTGACCGCGCGCGTATACTTCGGGCGGTCGAGGTCCTGCTTGAGCGGACGCTGGATCTGCTTGACTGGGCCATCAAGCAGGGCGTCGGGCCGATCTACGCCACGTCAGGCGAGGAGTTCATGACCCCGCCGCTGGCCGGGCCGAGGGATTTCCGCGAATTCGTGGTGAAGCCCGGCATTCCCGTCCGCGACAGGCTTCGCGAGGCGGGGATGCTACGACATATCCACTGCCACGGCCCGTTGAATGACATCCTCGAGGATTTCGTCGAGCTTGGCGCGAACTGCCTCCATCCCGTCGAAGGGCCGCCGCTGGGCGATGTGACGTTCGAAGACGCGAAGCGCCGCATCGGCGACCGTGTGTGCCTCGAAGGCAACATTCAGATCGGCGACCTCTACCACGACCCCACGGACATGCTGGTGGAAAAGGTCAAGCGCACGATCGACGCGGGCGCTCCCGGCGGTGGGTTCATCCTCTGCCCCACCGCCTCGCCGCATACGGCGGAACTGACTCCGCAGACGGTGAAAAACTACCTCGCGATGATCGAGACCGCGGTTGACGCATGGTAATGCGACCAGCGTTCCAACCAGCCCGTGCACGGGCGGCGGCGTCAACCTGCCGTCCCCCCTCGAGCCTCCGCGGGCACCTCAGCCGACCACATTCCGCAGGTACTCGAGGTTGTAATTGCCGGCCTCAAGCGGCTCATCGGTCGGTGGAGTCTCGAGGATCAGCCAGCCGTCGTACCCCACATCGCGAAGGGTCTCCACGCACGCGGGAATGTCCACGATGCCATCGCCGAGTAGATCGGCCTCTCGGTCCTTGATGTGCACCACACCGATGACCTCGGCCAGCGCCCGAATCTCCTCGACGGCGTCGTGGCCGAACGCGCACGCGTTGCCCACGTCGTAGTATGTACGCACAACGGGGCTCGAAATGCCCTCCACCAGCGCAAGCAGATCGCCGGCCGACTTCCCGCAGCCCCGGCCGACGTTCTCCAGACACAGGACGACCCCGGCGGCCTCCGCGACCGGCCCGGCCTTCTGCATCTCATCGATCCACCGCTGCTGGCATTCCTCGTGGGAGATGTCATCCTCCGAGGGCGTGACCGGCACGAGAATCCACCCGGCGCCCAGATCCGCCGCCGCCACGATCGCCTCCGAGATGATCGTGCGGGAGGTGCCCAGCACCTCCTGATCGGACGCGGCCGGGCTGAACTGCCACAGCGCGCCGATGCACAGGGACGGCACCTCCACGCCCGTCTCCTCAGAGAGCCCCCTGATCTCCTCGCGCCCCTCTTCGGACATCACCGGCTCATCCTCCCACTCAGCGCGGATGTCAAGCTCCACGCCGTCGAAGCCGATCTCCGCAGCCTGCGCGAAAAGCTCGTCCATGCCCGGAAAGCCCATCGACCCGTTGCGAATCCCAATCTTCATCCTGTCATCTCCACTTCACGTCGCAGGTTTGCCGCACGTTTCCACTTCGTATGCAAGGTTCCCGACGGACATGGCCGTCGTCTCCGGCCACGCTGAAGCTTATCTCATCCCCTACTTGCTGACTGACACCGGCGCCTGAAAGCGATCGGCGAGGCCCAGCGCGTGCGACAGCAGGGTGTCTTCGTCGGCAATGCCACTTTCGCTCCACACACCGATGAGGCGGGCGCGGTAGAAACTGCGCTCGTCGCGCTCGACCGGGTTGAGATACGCAACCCACGAATCATCCTCGGCTGCAACGTCCCAGCGGGCAAACTGCTCCGGGTCGAAGGCCAGCGCCAGGCCCGTCCTGCCGATGATTCCCTCCTGCTGGCCCATCACGGCCAGTACCCCTTCGTCGTCATCACCGAGGAAGACGTCGGGGGAAGGAATCCGCCGGATGCCGACACCGAACGTCCCCTCGCAGGGCTGACGCGGAACAATCTCAAAGCCCGCGTCGATGAAGTCGTGGTCGGCGAATGTGAAGTACTTGATCGTCGCGTCGTAGAGACCCCCGGCGGGGGTACCCCAGTCGGAGACCCTGACCTCGAAGCCCGCGCGCACCGGGCCGTTGCACAGTTCGCGGTAGGTGTACTCGCCGTTCTCGCCCTGGAAGGGCCGGCCCTGCCCGATGATCGGCCCGCCGAGGCCCATCGTGTCGCCGACAAGCAGGTAGTCAACCGCGACCGGATTGTCCGCGTGATAGTCAATATCCTCAAGGTCGTCCAGCGAGAGTCCCCGAGCCTCCGGGCGCTTGCCGTAAAGGTCCCACTGCAGCGACGGCGCGAAGCCCGTGGGGGCGTAGATGCCGTAGAGCCCGAAGGCCGCCAGATTCGTGTCCAGCGCGGCGTATCCGTCGAAACGCCACGAGAGCCGCACGTCGGCTTTGTCCGCGCCATCCCACGGTTGCTCAAGATCGACCCACAGAGAGGTAGTCTCCCCGGGGCGAAGATCGAGCACGGTCACGAACTGGTCCGCAACGCCGTTGCCGTCCAGATCGTCCACCTGCACGGCAACCTTCTGCCCGTCCTCGGTGGCGCCCACGTAGGCGCCGACCTCCACGTCCGCGCCCAGCAGCGACGCGTCGCCGACGCAGATGGCGCTGGGACGGTCCTGATCAAGCGGGTTGGTCACCTCAAGCGTGACAGTCTCAGCGATTGCAGCGCCGGCAAACGCGGCGATGCAGACGACAGCGCAGATGGTTTTCTTCATACTGCCAGACCTCCCCGATCGTTTGCGACACGATGATACGCGCTTCGGCATGTCCAACTTACTCCTCCGCTCCACCCTCGCTCGCGGTCAGTCGGCCCTCCTCGAACGCGTCACCCATCGCTGCGATGCCCGACAGCACTCCGCTGGCCTCGATCGGCAGGAATATCTTGGTGGCTTTGCCGTTTGCCATCCGCTGCAGCGTCTCGAGGTATTTGACCGCCAGCAGGTCGTGAGTCGGATCGCCCTCGTGGATCGCCTGGTAGACGTTGACGATTGCCTGCGCCTGCCCCTCGGCCACCGCCACCTCACGGAACTTCTCGGCGTCGGCGACCTCCCGGATCGCCTGCGCCTCACCTTCGGCGCCGAGGATCGCGGCCTGCCGCTCACCCTCAGCCTCGAGGATGGCGGACTCCCGCACTCCCTCCGCCTCGAGGATCGCCGCGCGCTTGTTCCGCTCGGCCTTCATCTGCCGACTCATTGCTTCGGTGATGTCCCGGGGCGGATCGATCCGCTGCAACTCCACGCGCGTGACGCGCACGCCCCACTTATCCGTCGCATCGTCGAGGATCGTGCGAAGCTGGGCGTTGATCGTCTCGCGTGAGGTGAGCGTCTCGTCAAGCTCGAGATCACCGATGACGTTGCGCAGATTCGTCTGCGCGAGCTTCATCGCCGCAAGACGGAAGTCGGTGACGTTGTACACCCGGCGGAAGGGATCGGTCACCTCGAAGTAAATGACCGCGTCCACGGTCACGACGACGTTGTCCTCGGTGATGACTTCCTGCGGGTTGACATCAAGCACCGTCTCACGCATGTCAACCCGATCCAGTGTCTGAAGGAAGGGGAAGATGAACGTCAGCCCCGGGTCGGCCACATACGCATAACGACCGAGCGTGGCAACAACACCGCGCTCGTACTGCCGCACAATGAAGATCGCCTGACTGAGCAGAACGACCACGAGCAGGCCAACTAAGATCCACACCGCGATCATCACAAGCCCTCCTGAGGTTGCGATTGTACCCCATGCGCCGACAGCTTACTGTTCCAAGACGGTCTTCGGTTGCGTGCCGGGCTCCGTCAGTTCTGCGCGCCCTCTCCGTAGGACGTGCGAGGCTCCCACGCGGTCACGACGACGGTCGCCCCCTCAACCCCCAGCACGCACACGCGCTCCCCGGCTTCGATCTGCTCGTCGGCCCGCGCGCGCCACTGCTCCGAACCGATCCGCACCCGCCCGGTGTTGCCGACAGGATCGATCGCCTCCAGCACGATGCCCTCCTGCCCCACCAGCGCGTCCACGTTGGATGGGGTGAGCTTCTGCTGCTGGAAGCGCCGGGCGAGCGGCCGCCCGAGGTAGAGCAGAATCGCCGTGGACACCGCAAAAGCGGCCCACGGAGCCCATGCGACATCCGGCAGCAGCGCAGCCACGGCTCCGCCGACGAAGCAGCCGCCCGCCACCCACAGCATGAACATTGTCCCTGAGAGCAGATCGATGATCAGGGCGATGATGCCGACGATGATCCAGATGCCGTAAGTCTCCATCTGTCTGCCTCCAGATTGAGATACTCGTCAGATCGTCCGCAGCGACCGATCGAGCCTGCCCACGAAGGCCAGCGAGTACGATTGAAAAAGCACGCTGATCGGCAGCAGCACCACCTCGATGACATACCCGAATACGCCGAAGCCCAGAGCCGCCGTCACCAGCGCCGTGCCGCCGAATACGAGGACAGCCGTGGCCGGGGCAATCCCGGACATCAGAACCAGCCCAACCACCGCGGCCATGCTCAGGCCCGGCAGTATCAGCAGAAGCAACGCGACCACGCCCACGATTCCGGTGACGATCGCCGCGCCGACCAGCAGCAGCAGTTTGAGCAGATAGAACAACACCACGTTCGCCGCCTCGCCCCGCCACGCCCGGAAGATCCGCCGCCATCCCGCAAAGACCCCGCAGCGACCGGCGTACATCGCGGGAACGAGGAAGTCGTCGGTCAGCGCCCGCCCCAGCGCCAGCAGCATCAGCCCCAGCACGATCAGCGCGATCAGACCGATCATCCCCGTCACGCCGAGCACCGCCCCGAGCGGCTCTCCACTCGCGAGCAGGCCGATGCTGCTGAGGATCGGGATCAGCGCGATGACAATCAGAAGCAGCGGCACCAGACCCAGCAGCAGATTCCACAGCAGCAGCGACAGACCGTGCGCGGTGTGGCGACGCCATGATCCGCCGATCTTCGGCTCTCGCGGCGCCGCAATCGCATCAACGAAGATGAAGCGAAAGACGCTCCGAACGTAGAGGAACACAAGCCACAGCACGAGCCACACTGTCACGAGGCCGGCGACCAGCAGGACGACGTTCGCAATGTTCGCGCCGAGCCACGTCACCGCGCTCACGAAAGCGTCGGCCGCTTCAGGCCCGATGCTGCCGGGACCGCTCCACCCGCGATCCTCGCCGCCCGGCATCCCCATCGGGAACTGAAAACTCGCGTTCGCCGTGGCCCCGATGGCGGGGGCGCCCAGCATCGCTATCAGGCCGTACTTAAGCCACCGCCCGACATCGCGGTCGGTCAGCAGCAGCGTACGAGTGCGCGCCCAGGCCTCTTTTATGCTGTCAGATACAATTGAACTATCCATTTCCCCGATCGCATCACTCCGTCACCGGATATTTAGCCGTGAGAGACTCCGACACCTGCCTCGCGGCATCGGATATCCGCATGGCCGGAATCGACGGAGCAGGTGGCGCGGCCTCGGCGGCCGCTTCCACCTGCTCCCTCGCACTTCAGGTCCGCGAACGAGTCGGAGACGTCAGAAGTCGAAGAACTTGTTGGTCGGGCTCTGCCCGTAGAAGAATTGGCTGGTGCGCAACCACTTGGAGTGGCCGTCGAGGAAGCCCACGTTGGCGCCTCCGTTGTGCAGGCCGCGGGCTCTGCCGGTATACGCAGGGTCGCCCTCAAGTGGCTCGGGGTCCTCATCGTTGTCCGGCACCTGGGGCGGATCGCCAAACTGGGACGGCCGGCCGACGCGGCGGGGCCAACCCGTGCCACCGCTGCTGGTCCAGCCCTTCTTAACATCACAGAGGATCACCAGTTCAGCGGGGCGCTGGGCCTCGGCGATCGGTTCGTACGCCAGCGTGCCGTCATTGTACCCGTATGACCGCTCCCGCGTGCTGGGGCAGTCGTATATGTTCGTGTTCATCGTGTAAGGGTAGATGAGCACGTCCCAGTGAGGACCTCCGGCGGTGGACGCGTCGTAACGATAGTAGCGCGGCGACATCGTCTCGTCGTAGTCCTGGGCGTACATCAGAAATCCCAGCGTCATTTGCTTGACGTTGCTCAGGCATGACGTCTGCCTGGCCTTCTCGCGGGCCCTCGCGAACACCGGGAAAAGGATGGCCGCAAGGATCGCGATGATGGCGATGACCACCAGCAACTCGATGAGCGTGAAACCTTTTCTGCGTTTCATGATCATTTCGCACTCCCCTCCGAGGATTACATCTGTGCGTTTTTACGAATGCATATGTCTCATTTTTCCTGCACCATTGCACCAATTCCTCCCATGACCGCGAAAATATTCTGAGCAGCCTCTACGTCGTTCGGCATTCCGGCCGAAAATGCCAATGCGCGGGCAACGCAGGCTTGACAATCGCGCGGGCGGCGGCGTATCTTGCGGGGCAGCGTTCAGATCACACCCGGGAGGCACGTCCGCCATGCTTCAGGCCACTGATATCAGGGGTATTGTCCCACCTGTCACGACGCCGCTCACGGAAAATGACGCCGTCGATCGTGAGGGCGTGGCGCGACTGATCGACTGGTTCATCGATGCGGGCTGCGTGGGAATCTTCGCCATCGGTTCCTCAGGCGAGGGGCCTTCATTGACGCGCGAGATGCGCTACGAGATGGTGGACGCCTGCGCCGATGCGCTCGGGGGACGCATTCCTCTGCTCGCGGGGGTGTCCTCTCCGTCGTACAAGGAAAGCGTCATGCAGGCCGAGCAGGTCGCGGAGCTTGGCGCCGACGCGATCGTGGCGACCTGCCCCTACTACTTCTTCTACGGTCAGAGCCAGCTTCGCGACTACTTCGAGGCGCTGACGGAGGCCAGTCCGCTGCCGCTGGTCATATACGACATCCCCGCCCGCAGCGACAATGACCTTGAGGTCCACACCGTGCTCGAACTCGCGGACAACGATCGGATCATCGGTATCAAGGACAGCACCGGGAACATCGAGCGCGGCGTGAACATCGTCAACGCGCTTGAGGGCCGCGAAGACTTCACGATCATGCAGGGCTCCGAGCAACTGCTGGGGATGGCCGCGCTGATGGGCTACCACGGAGCGGTCATGGGCATGGCGAACGCCTGCCCGAAGCTCTTCGTAGCGCTGCTGGAGGCGGGCAGGGCCGGTGACGTTCAGAAGACGCGGGAATTGCAGGAGACCGTCAACAACGCATTCCCCTACTTCTTCGCCGCCGAACCGGGCACGCGAAACATCGGGAGCATCGTGGGCGCCATGAAGACCGCGCAGGAGCTTCAGGGGCTGATCGACCGCCGCCTGCTCTTCCCCGCGCGGCAGGTGACGGACGAGGACGTCTCGCGCATCAAGGTCCTCCTCGATCCGCTCGCCGAGGCCGGCTGGATCGAATTCGTGCGCTGAACC
>JBKHFA010000008.1:0-32339 GCA_046540615.1 Armatimonadota bacterium
TCGTGCCCTCACTGGAGCGCTCGCCGAAGACCCGCAGGTCGGGGCTGATGGTCAGGTAGCCGCGTTGCGCCATCTGCCAGGCGTAGTCGTAGTTCATCTGCTCGATGTCGCTCACGCAGCCGGGGCTGGTGCGATTGCCCGCCACCGGTTCCTTGCCGAAGCGCCCGTGTCCGTGGCTGCACAGGATCGCGGGGTTGGAGCCGTCACCGGCCATCTCCGAGGGCCGGAGCACGACCGCCGGGACCGACATATGCTCCTCTGCGTCGAAGACCACGCGCTCTCGGATGATGCCGTCCTCTTCGATCGAGGCGATGACCTCAGCGTTGAGCGGGGCCGGCTCCGGCCAGCGGCCGAGAAGCTCGATGAACGTCTCGCGGGCCTCGCTCTGCCACGCATTGAAGTCCTCCAGTGTCTGGCCTTCGAACTGCATCTCGGGGGTGTGCTCGGCGGCGAGCGCATTGAAGTAGTCGATCATCGAGAAGTTGCGGTTGGCCATGTCGGGGTCTCTCCTTCAGAGCGGTTCGCCGGTGTGCGCCGTCGGCTGTGCGGATGTGTCGGAAGGTTTCCCATCGCCCGCCGGTTTCCTCCCGCGGTTCACTGCAAGAGGGCGCCCACCGGTGGCGCCTCAGTAGAGAATCTTGTGATCGCGAAGCCCGGTGAAGCCATCGATCACGAGCCAGAACCCGCCTGCGAGCATGGCGCCGAGGATCAGCCCGAGGAAGAGCGGGCGGTACTTGCGGAATGACTGATGGCCACCGTAGCGCATCAGGGCGGTCTGGCACGCCCAGCCAATGAGGATCGAGAGCCACTCCCTTGTCACGTAGACGATGTAACCCATCGCATAGCCGACCGGGTGCAGCGGCCACCAGAGGTAGTTCATGCGCATAAAGGTCAGTCCGAGAAGTTTTGCGGCGCCGTAGCCGATGAGTGCCACGCTCATCCAGTCAGGGTCCTTCAGCGGGCTGGCCGCAAGGCGCTCCATGAACTGTCCGGGCTGTCGGGCGAGGCTCACGAATCGGTAGGTGTTGATCGCGACGCCTCCGTTTGTGTACGCCGCGTCGAGCACCGCCCAGTACGAGACGGGGATGGCGATGACGGTGGCGATGATAATCGCCCAGGTGATCGCCTTGTTGCTGGTTTCAGTATCATCAGCAAGCTTCAGTGACTGCATGATCCGCGGCATCGGCGAGACGCGCATATCATGCGTGAATGTCATCATCATCGCGATCGATGCCCAGTTTGAGACCTGCATCGAGCGGTAGGGCACCAGCGCGCGGATGACGTCGTGGGCGCGCCACGATGGCTCGCTCATCCACGGCATGCCGCCCTCGGATGTGAGGCGGGTCATCGCCAGGAGGTAGCCGAATGCGATGAGCAGCAGTGGGATGGCGACGAAGACGGGTGTCCCCGCATAGCTGGCGAAGGCCACCATGAAGACGAACGAAAGAAGCCCTCCCCAGACTGCCATCCGGTAGGAGATCGGCTCCTCGTCTTCGTCGGGGTGCTTTTGCAGGGTGAGCCCGTGATAGAAGACACGCTTGAGCGGCTCGCGCGCGATCCAGATGCTCACCCCGGCGAGTGCGAGGTAGGCCCCTGCGGTCTGGTGCCCGGGGAACGGGAATGTGTCGCCGCCCGCCGCGGTGCTGACACCCCGAAGGCCGAGTGCGGTCCCGAGCACCGCTTCAAGCCGTCCGAGCCAGTAGAATGCCCAGAGGCTGAATGAGACTTCACGCGTGAGCAAAAAGCTCAGTCCGATGATGAGTGGAGCGACCTGGAAGCGCAGCGTGCCCATCGCGCTCCACGGAAGGTCCCATGGGTAGGTTGAGACGGCGATCCCGCCGATGCGGAAGATCTCTGACTCGGGGATGGACGGGTAGTAGCCGTTCAGGCCGTTGTAAAAGTGCGGCGCGAAGCCGAGGAAGAGGCCGATCCAGACAATCGGATTGCGGAAGAAATCGTTGAGCAGGCGCCTGCGGGGCGCGGGTTCGGTGATTTCAAAGGGCACTGCGACGAGCGGGAAGAGCAGGCGCTCGCGGTCGATCCACTGCTTGCGGAAGATGGTGAGGACACAGAGCATCAGTACGTAGGTGGCGACGGTGAATGACGTCCACGCGGCAAGCGGGATCAGCCAGGCCCGCCACGGCACGCCCAGCCCCCAACCTTCAAAGAGCGCGGTGACCACGCGAGGGTCGTTAGGTGCGAGCCAGTCGGAGATATGTGGCAGGAAGAAGAGAGCGTATTGATTCTCTGCCGACGCGTAGTAGTAGGGGCCCACGATCATCGGGATGAGCTTCTGCGCGAGATCGATTGAGGCGATGCCGGAGGCCATGACGATGATGGTGAAGACCACGACAAGCTCCGGCTGGGTGAGAGTGAAGCTGCGATGGACCGCGCGCAGAATCACGTTGAAGATCAGGTAGATGGCCATGAAGACGAGGAAGCCGCCGATGGGCGGGTAGGTGAGAGTGATCTGCGTTCCGTGGATAATCAACTCAGCGTACTGGCTCCAGTCGCTGAGGAACACGGAAGCGACAATCCCGATCAGTACTGCTCGCCATGTAAGCCCGAGACGCTTGGCCACCTGGATCCCCTGACTCATGCCGGATGACGCAGAATCGGCCGGCAAAGCCACCGGCCGCTGGCATAACGATTCCGCGCGCATCGCCCCATCGGCGGCGACGCGCGCGCCGCTTACGAACATTCGCGGGGAGGTGTTCCGCAGGGCCGGAGGCGAATCCTCCCTGCGCCGCTGAAACACTGAGAATGACGCGTGGAGGTGCCGAGGTGAGCGATCTGAAGGCCGTGATGATCGGCTGTGGGCGGAGGGCGGCGGAATACGCGGCCGGCATCAAAGACGCGCCCGGAGTCAGTTGCGCCGCCTGCGCGGATGTCGATCGTGAACGAGCAGATGCCCTTGCGGCGGAGTACCACCTCACGGCTTACTACGAAGCGATGGAGATGATGGAGGTCGAGGCGCCTGACATCATCGCGATCACCACTGATTTCAGATCTCGCGCGAAGCTCGTTCGAATGTGCGCGGAGAAACGCATCCCGGGGGTCATCGTCGAGACGCCGGTGGTCCAGACGCTCGCGGAGGCACACGAACTCGCGGCTCTGTGTCGAACGAACCGCACGCGGCTGATGGCGGCCGGGCAGACGTCGTCGCTGCGCGAACTGCTCAAGTCGTGTGCGGGAGCGGTGAAGCAGGCGTTCCGTGACTGTGACGGCGCAGAGCCGCCGACGGAATGCGAGACGGTCCGGCCGGAGTATCTGGTCGCGGAGGGTGTCATCCGGAGTTGAGGGTGGTGGGGTTTTACTAAGTGCGGCAGGCAGGAGAACCCGGGCGCGTGCAAAAGTATTCAGGAGTAGCACAGCATGCGCAGAAATCAGGGAGAGTGTGGTAGTGATGGCGGAGCAGGAACTGACAATGCCGGATCTCATTCCGGAGGAAGAGAGCCCGATTCACGTTGCGATCAACATGTCGAAGGTGCGCAATGACGATCGCAGCCGTGAGTTGATGAACACGGTTGGTCCGAAGGTGTGCATCACCACGGCCGAACATCCCGGCTTCGTGGGATTTCAGGCGAATCTGCAGGTAGGCGCGTTGCCGATGGCCGGTCGGTGGGGTGGCGCGAGTGTGCGGATGGACGATCTGAATCCGATCCGCAACTGGCAGTACACCATGTGGGACAGCTATCAGGATCACGATGAGTTCCACGAGCAGCAGTTCAATCGGATCTTCGAGCTTTGCACTTCCTGCATGGAGATGGTCGTGGAGGGCCCGTGGGAGCCGGTCTACGCGGTGGTCGCCGCGAGGATGCCGCGCATCAAGGCGATGTCGCAGATATTCGACACCTCGCAGACGATGATGCAGGGCGAGGAGTTCGTGCGTTTCGCGACACCGCAACGAGGCGTCGCCTGTGCGCCGCATACCGTCAAGCCCGGACACGAGGAGGCCTTCGAACACGGCGTAGTTGAGACGCTGGAGACGCTTCTGCAGGAGGCGACGGGATTCCTCGGGTACATGGTCCTCAAGCAGATCGGCGTCTGTCCGCTGGGCAGCTTCCGGCTTGACGCAAAGAGCATGGCGCAGGCGCTCGAATCGCTGGGAGCAGTCCCGCCTGACAATTGGGCGCCCGCATTCAAGACCGAGGAGGCGCGGCCGAGTCCGCAGGAGTACATGATTCACACCGAGTGGGATGCGGTGGAGCTGGCGCGACTGGGCTTTGGAAAGACGCTGGTGAATCACCGGATCCGCCAGATCCACGATGACGGGGTCATGGACCACGTCATCAACGGTCCTTACATTATGTTCTTCGAGCCGATGATGGAGGACGATAGCTGGCGCGACAGACTCCGGGTTGACTGACGCCGGCGATGATCAGGCGAAGAATGCCAGCCGCCCCGGAGTGATCCGGGGCGGCTTGTGTTCGCATCAGGAGCGGGTGGCGCTCACTCCCACTGGCAGAGGTACTCGAGGCAGGCCTCAAGCTCCTCCTGCGGCATTGCGAAGTCGACCAGGTTGCCGGAGAAGTAGTTCTCGTAGGCGCCGAGGTCGAAGTGTCCGTGCCCGGAGTAGCCGATCACGATGCACTTCTCCTCTCCGGTCTCCCTGCACTTGACAGCCTCGTCGATGGCGGCGCGGATCGCGTGAGAGGTCTCCGGCGCGGGGAGGTGCCCTTCGGTGCGGGCGAACATGAGCGCACCCTCGAAGACGTCGTTCTGCGGCAGCGCGCGAGGCTCGATGACGCCCTGATCGACAAGCAACGAGAGTTGCGGGGCGCAGCCGTGGTAGCGCAGGCCGCCGGCATGGATCGGCGCGGGGATGAATCTGTGGCCGAGTGTATGCATCTTCAGCAGCGGCGTCATCTCGGCGGTGTCGCCGAAGTCGTAGTGGAAGTGGCCGCGGGTCATGGTCGGGCAGGCCGTGGGCTCGACGCCGATGAGATCGATGTCGCGCTCGCCGTCCATCTTCTCCTTCACGAAGGGGAATGCGAAACCGGCGAAGTTTGAGCCGCCGCCGACGCAGCCGACGATGATGTCAGGGTAGTCATCGGCGATCTCGAACTGCTTCTTCATCTCGAGGCCGGTGATCGACTGATGCAGCAGGACGTGATTGAGCACACTGCCGAGGGAGTACTTGGTGCCCTCATCCTTCGCCGCGAGTTCGACGGCCTCGGAGATGGCGATGCCAAGGCTGCCCGGGGTGTCGGGGTCTTCGGCGAGGACGGCGCGCCCGGCCTCGGTGCGATCGCTGGGCGATGGGTAGCAGTCCGCGCCCCAGGTCTGCATGAGCAGGCGCCGGTAGGGCTTCTGCTCGTAGCTCACGCGCACCATGTAGACCTCACAGGGCATGTCGAAGATCTGGCAGACGAAGCTCAGCGCCGACCCCCACTGACCCGCGCCGGTCTCGGTGGTGATCCGCTCGACGCCCTCCTGCTTGTTGTAGTACACCTGCGCAACCGCGGTGTTGGGCTTGTGACTGCCCGGAGGGCTGACCGACTCGTTCTTGTAGTAAATGCGGGCGGGGGTGTCGAGTTCCTTTTCAAGGCGGAACGCCCGGTGCAGAGGGGAGGGCCGCCAGATCTTCAGCACGTCCTGGACCTCGTCGGGGATGTCGATCCAGCGCTCCATCGACATCTCCTGCTCGATCAGCGCCATCGGGAACAACGGCGCGAGGGCCTCAGGGCCGAGCGGCTCACCAGTCTCGGGGTGGATCGGCGGCTTCAGCGGCGCCGGCAGGTCGGGGTTGATGTTGTACCACGCCTGCGGCATCTCGCTTTCGGACAGGAAGATCTTGTTGTCGTCCATGGGTTCGTACCTCCGGTGTGATATGTTTGCGCCCGCATCTCTCCGCAGGGGGTGACCACACCGGTCGCGGCGCCTGTGGGCGCGGCGAGTGTGCCCGCGTCGAGTGGGAGACAGAGTGACGAAGGGCCAGGTGGCATCGTGGCCCGTGGGTGTGTTTCGCCAGGAACTCGCGCGCACCTCCCCGGCCACTCGCCGTCTCGCGAAAGCTTGCCGGGCGGGGGCGTTTGTGCTATCGTGTGCGCAAACTCGCCGCCGGGTACCAACCCGGCTTCTAACGAGGTATGTGTGTTGCGCAGGATCGCCTGCGGTCATGAGGCCGCATCGGGAAGACGGTGAGAGTCCGTCGCTGCCCCGCAACTGTGTTCAGCCCGATCGGGCTGTCAGTCAGACACCGGCACGCATGCCATGGATCATCCCGCGAGGGCGGACGGTGACCGATGGATACCGTGTGGCCCCGCAGCTTCCGTGCGGGGCTGCGGCGGTTCTTGCGGTCGCGACGCTTGCCATCGAGCGAGACGGCTCATGGAGAGCGGCGGCCGCGCCCTGTCGGGGCAATGGAGCGACCGCGTATGAAACGCATCACCGGATCTCTGGCATTCATCATCGTCGTAACTGCGACGGCGCTTCTCACCGGGTGCCCGTCGGAACCCCCGCCTCCGGCTGCCGACCCTCCTGAACCATCAGACGAGGCCCCCGAGTGGCCCCGCACTTTCACCGACGCCATGGGAGAGCAGATCACGCTTGAGGCGCCTCCCGAGCGCGTCGTGAGCCTCTCGACCGGATTCACCGAGGCGATCTTCGCGATGGGCGCGGGCGACCTTCTGGTCGGCCGAGTGTCATTTGCCGACTATCCCCCCGAGGCGCGCGATGTGCCCTCCGTCGGGGGGGTGACCGACCCGAGCCTTGAGGCGATCGTGGAGCAGGAGCCCGATCTCGTGCTCACGGTGCGGGGGACTCCGAAGGACGTGGTGAAGAGCATCCGCCGCGCGGGGATTCCCGTCATCGCCCGTGATCCGATCAGCATCGAGGAGGTCCTCGACTGCATCCGCGACATCGGCCGCTACCTCGACGTTGAGGAGGACGCGGATGAGCTTGCGGACAATCTCGCCGCCCGTGTTGAGGAGGCGGCCGAACGTGGCAACGCGCTTGCGGTCGGGCAGGGGCGGGCGAGCACGCTCTTCGTGGTGGGGCTCAACCCGGTCTTCGTGGCCGGGGAGGGGCATTTCGTGGATGATATGATCTGGACGGCGGGGGGCATCAACGCGGCCACGCTCGTGGAGGGCGGCAACGGCGGGCAGTGGCCGAGCCTCTCGCTGGAGACGGTGGTGGAGCTTGATCCTGACATCGTGGTGGTCGCGATGATGCTGGAGGAAGACCTCGGCGAGATGGACGGCATCGAGGCCCTCAGCGATCAACCGGGCTGGAAGGATCTCTCGGCGGTCGAGCGCGAACACGTGTATACGATCAACCCGGACACGGCCCTGCGCGCGGGTCCGCGGCTCGTCGATGCGCTCGAACGGATGGTTGAGATCATCGAGGACGCGATCGGCGGTGGCCCGGGTGATGAGTGAGGCGGTGCTCGAAGCCCGCGGGCTGCATTGCGGCTACGACGGCGTGGAGGTGGTCGCGGACGTCGATGTGGCGCTGCGGCGCGGCGAGTTCCTCGGCCTGATCGGCCCGAACGGCTCAGGGAAGACGACGCTTCTGCGGGCGCTCGCGGGGAGGCTGTCGCCCACGACCGGACAGATTCTGCTGGATGGAGAGCCGATGCGCGCGCGTCCGCGGCAGAAAGTCGCGCGCCTGCTGGCAGTGGTGCCGCAGATATCCTCACCGCCTTTCGAGTTCACGGTGGGCGAGGTGGTGGCGATGGGCCGCACCCCGCACCTGGGCCGCCTGCAGGGTGAGGGACCGGAGGATCGAGCGGCGATTGAGCGGGCACTGGCCCTCACGCACACCGAGCGGCTGCGGGACCGCCCGGTGACGGAGCTTTCTGGTGGGGAGTTCCAGCGCGTGGTGATCGCCCGGGCGCTGGCGCAGGAGGCGCCGCTGATGCTGCTCGACGAGCCCGCGGCGCACCTCGACATCGGCCACCAGGTGGACATCTTCGACCTTCTGCTGCGCCTGAATCGCGACGAGGGCCGAAGCCTCCTGTGCGTTTCACACGACCTCAACCTCGCCGCGCGCTACTGCGACCGACTGGTGGCGATGGCCGAGGGACGCCTCGCTGCTTCGGGGACGCCGGCCGAGGTGTTGACCGAAGAGCGCGTCTCGGAACTCTACCGCTGCTCGGTCCGCGTGGAGATGGGCCCGGGCGGAAGGCCGCGTATCACGCCACTGAGCGCTCTCGCGGGTGTTGATGCTCCGTGAGCAGGCGCGCTGTGATGTGGGCGGCGCTGGCGGCGGTGCTGATCGCGTCGGTGATAATGTCACTGTCTTTCGGGGCGGCGAGCCTCGCGCCCGGTGACGTCGGTCGTGCGCTGCTGAGTCGCCTTCCGGGGCTGGGGAACCTTGATCCGGGCCTGTCGGCGGGGGAGCAGACGATCGTGTTTGACCTGCGGCTCCCGCGGCTTGCGCTGGCGCTGCTGGTGGGAGCCTCGCTGTCGGTGGCCGGGGTGGTCATGCAGGCGTTCTTTCAGAACCCGATGGCCGCGCCGTCGATCATTGGCATCTCGGCGGGGGCGTCCCTTGGCGCGACTGTCGCGGTTGTGAGCGGCGCGGGCGCCGGGATCGGCTTTGCGGGCCTCGGCGCAGTGCCTGTCGCGGCATTTGCCGGGGCGCTGCTGGTGACGGCGCTCGTGTACGTGCTGTCGCGCAGGGGCGGGCGGACGCCGGTCGGCGTCCTGCTGCTGACAGGGATCGCGATGGGCTCGCTGATGTCCGCGCTTGCCGCGCTGGTGCTCGTGATGGGGCAGGACCCGTCGCGGCGCGATCTCGACCAGGTGGTGTACTGGATGCTCGGGAGCGTCGCGGGGAGGACGTGGACGCATGTGCTGGTGGTGCTGCCTTACATCGGCATCGCGGGCGCCCTGACGTGGATCTTCGGGCGCGACCTCAACGTGCTGACACTCGGGGACGACACCGCATGGTACCTCGGGCTCAACGTCGAGCAGGTGAGATTGATCCTGCTGGCCCTCTCGTCGCTGCTGACCGCGGGGGCGGTGGCGGTCAGCGGCGTGATCGGCTTCGTGGGCCTCGTGGTGCCGCACCTCATGCGGATCATCGCCGGGCCCGATCATCGGACGCTGCTGCCGGCGTCGGCCATCGCCGGAGGCACGCTGCTGGTGCTGGCGGATGTGGTCGCGCGAACAATCGCGGCTCCGACGGAGATTCCGGTCGGGATCATCACTTCGCTGATCGGCGCGCCGTTCTTCCTTTACCTGCTGCACAGAAGGCGGGAGTACGCGATGTGAGGGAGCGAGACGGGCCGGATCGTTTGAGTCGCGGCGGACCGAACGATCAGGCGTGCCGACCTCGGGGCGCATATGTGCGCTGCGTCCTTGTGCGGCTCCTCCTGCTGCAAATCACCGCTCTCTGAGGATCGGAGCAACCCCGAAGACATGGCAGCACGTGACGGTGTCCGCTGCCCTCGATCTCCGACCAACACTCGCATTTCTGCACGAATCCCTCCGCGACGCAAGGGATCCCGCGACGTTGATGGAATCTGACAACGTGCAGGTGCGTCATAGCCGGCAGAGGACGGTGCTGGTGAAGGATTCGGCCCTCGTACAAACGGTCGAGGCGGCGCAGGCGGGTGACCAGGGCGCGTTTGAGGCGCTCTTCCGGGCCCACCGCGACAGCATCTTCTCAATCGCGATGCACTACCTTGGTGATCGGGATGTCGCTGAGGATGTGACGCAGGATGCATTCGTTCGCGCGTGGGATCAGCTTCCGAAGCTGCGTGAGCCCGCCGCGTTCGGCGGATGGTTGCGAGCGCTGACGATCAACATGGTGCGCGATCACTTCCGCTCGAAGCGTGACGAGGACCCGCTGGATGACAGTAACCCGCTTCCGAGCGGGGAGGCGGGCCCGGATAGCTCGATCGAGCGCGACGAGCAGCAGCGGGCGGTCCGCGACGCCATCCTCGGCCTTCCCGATCACCAGCGGGTGATCGTCTCGATGCACTACCTCGAGGGCCGGTCTGTGCAGCAAATCATGGACGAGATGGGGCTCCCGAAGGGGACGGTAGTGTCGCGATTGTCGCGCGGAAGAGAGAACCTCAGGCGCCGGCTTGCGCCTTACATCGACGCGTGAAAGAAGGATGACCGGTGCGGTGCGCACAGGTCAGGGAAAAACTGACGGAATACCAGCTTGACCTCCTCAAAGGAGCCGACCAGTCGGAGGTGCAGGAGCATCTCCAGGAGTGCGGCGCGTGCCGCGAGGAGCTTGCGAGCCTCGAGCGGCTGGACGCGCTTATTGATCCGGCGGAGCCGGTGGCGGCGCCTGCGAACATGTGGTCGGGCGTGCAGTCGCGGATGAAGCCGAGGCGCAGACCGTGGTGGCAGGTGTGGCGGGATGCGCCGAAGCCGGCGCTGGCGATGGCGGCGGCGATGCTGCTGGCGGTCGCAGGCGTGTGGCTCGGGCTGAGTGGGGGGCCGTCGGAGGTGCAGGGCTACGAGGTGCTGGCGTCGGATTATCAGGAGCAGCAGATCGTGGCACAGTGGTCGCAGCCGCTGGCCGATGACGCGGCCCTCGGCGTGATGTTCGCGGGTCTCAACGGCTCGGGGGAGGCGCAGTAATGCGCGGCTGGATGAAGGTGCTCGGAGGCATCGCGATCGTCGTGGCGGCGCTGCTGGTGGCGGGGCTCATCCTGCATTACACCGGTGGCTCGGGCGAGGATGCGAGCGCAATCGTCGCCCGCGCGGCCGCTGCACTTGACGAGGTCGCCGTGCGCGGCACCGTCACCACGGTCGTGCGTACTCCGCAGGGACAGAGAGAGACGCGGGCGGAGATGCATCGGGGCGACGGACGGTTCAGAATGCGCCTGCTCGGTGGGCCGGGCGAGGGCACTGTGGTCTACCGCCAGGAGGACGCGGTCTGGGTTGAGCGCCCGGGTGGAGAGCGCGTCCGGCGAGCCCATGTCGGCGATCACGCGATCCATGAGGAGTTGCTGGCGAGGAACTGGGCCTTCACGACCGCGGGGACACGCAGGATCGCGGGACGGACGACCAGGCTGGTGCGCGGGGCCGGTCCCGGCGGGTCGATCCAACTCGCGGTGGATGCTGAGACCGGTTTCCCGCTGCATATCAGCCGGCGCGATCCGGGGGGCGAAGTGATCAGCGAGACAACGTGGGTGAAGGCGGATTTCTCGGTGGATCCCCCGCGGGCAGCGGAGCCACCGCCTCCCGGTGATCGAGTGCGCAGGAATGCCATGACGCTCGAGGCGGTGCGGCGGGCGGTTGACTTTGAGGTCTTTGAACCTGGATGGCTGCCCGATGGCTGGGAGTTGCAGGGGTGGTATCTGAACGAGCGGCGCGCGGGCGCGATGGTGCAGGCGCGATTCAGCGACGGGCTGCGGCCGATGACTATCATACAACTCAGTGCGCCCGACCTTCGCGAGAGGCTGCAGGCGCGGCGGGAAGACCGGTCTGACCCCGGGCGTGCAGGCGACTCACGTGATGCTGATGACGAACGGCCACCGCGACGTGAAAGACCGGAGCGGCCGGACCGTCCCGATCAACCCGACCGGCCGGCGCGTCGATGGATGGAGCAGCGCGGGGCGCGGCATCTTCGCGGAGCCGGCGCGGATGCGTCGCGACGCGTAATCGACGGCACGATGGTCATCGTAAGTGGCCCGGTCAGCGATGCGACACGCGAGCGGGTGCTTGAGTCGATGGCTGACGGGAGTTGAGCAGCGAGGCGTATGACGGGAATGCCCCGGACCCCGCGTGATCTTCAAGATCATCTTCCGCGCCGCCGCTCAAGCCAGTCCGCCGCGGCGAGAAGCACGCGCCTGCCGATGTCGTGGTAGTCGGCGGGGGAGAGCAGCCTGTCGCCGAGACGCTGGTAGCTCGTTTCGACGGAGACAGCCTGCGTTTGATCGAGCGCGTCCCAGACCCACGAGGCCTGGGTGGCGAGTTTGTTCCATCGGCTCGCGTACGTGGTCTCGCGCGCGCACAGTCCGGCCGGCATCTCCGGCAGATGGCGCGCCAGGTCGTTGGCGAATTCGCGGGCGCCGAGCATCTGCGCCTCCGGGCGCTCGGCGCGGGGAAGCTGCACGTAGACGCCCGGTGTGCTGTGGCCGGGACCGTGACAGTCGATGACAATGCGCGGATGCGCGCGGGCTTTGAAGCGCTGCATGTCGCGCTGGATGGCATGCACCGCCGGGCGCATCGGCATCTGCTCCCACGCCCGGTTGAAGTCCCAGGGCAGCGCGTCCTTGCCGTAGTCGCCGTTCACGACGCCATCGAGGTCCACGAAAGGGCAGCCCCACACGTCGAGCGCGTCACGCAGTTCACTCTGCTGCGCGACCTCCCCGGCCAGGAAGCGGAGTATCCCGTCGAGAACCCACGAACCGGGCGTCTCGCCGGCGTGCTGGCGAGCCATCAGATAGATCCCGGCGCGCTGCACCGAGTGGTCGCCGGCCAGCCGGAGACGCTCCAGCGGCCGCCCCTCGCGGGTAACACCGATGACGCTGCGCTCCCAGCTTTCGCCAAGGTCCGCCAGCGTCTCCTCAAGGTCGGGTGGCGCGTAGGGGAAGCAGAATGCGGCGGCGACAGTGCGCGCCTCGCCTTCGTGCGAGAAGCGCAGCGACCGGCGGCCGTCGGGATGTTCATCGACCTCCACTGAATCGACCCGTCGCCACTGTCCGCCATCCGCCCGGAGCACCGGGCGGAGGACGTGAAGCTCGTTGCGATTGCCGAGGCAGATATCCGGGTTCTCCCAGATGAATTCGATCGGCTCCCCACCGGCGCCCCGTGCCTCGATGTGAAACCACAGCGGCTGCGGGCTGGTACGCGGTTCAGACGCGAAGCGCACCTCCCAGCCACCGTCCACGCGGCGTACGTTCAGGATGCACCCGTTGCCTGAAATCTCGGCCGGCGTTACGATCAGGTCGTTACTCATCTGCCATGCCCCGCTTTGCTCTTTTCCGCATCACGCGCCTGTCACTGGTTTGTCAGAAGCACAGAATGTATCATCGCCCCGCTACCCGCCGGGAAGCCGATGGTGACGGAATGAGCGCCCGCATCGAGGCGACGCTGCCCGGCCGTGATCCAGCTCCAGCCGTCACCGGTGACCGCGATCTCTCCCGCCGGTTCTCCGTCAAGCGTGACCTCAAGATTGGCCGGATCGTCGTCTGTCCCTTTCGCTCGGACCATCAACGCGTACTCGTCCTCCAGCGGCAGATCGAGCGTGAAAGTCGCACTGCCGGAGGCATCCTCGGACGTGGCGAGGACATCCCAGCCGTCAAGTATGCCCTCGGACACGACGGAAACTCCGCCGTCAGGGGTCGCCTCAACTGCCTCGGCGATCGACCACACACAGGTGTCGCGACGCTCAGCACTCGCCGGAACGATCGCGACGTCGTCGAGATACATGCGGGCGCTGACGGGGTCATGCGTATGTGAACTGACGGCGATGTACGCCGCGTCAGTGCCATCGGGCACGGTGAACTCCGTCTCGAGTAACTGCCACTCGCCGAGGCGCGAAAGGTCATACTCGTTAGTGGCGAATGCGCCCTTCGTGACGCCCTTGTTGCGAACGGCCAGACGAGCGGTTGGCGGCGGCGCTCCATCGCTGATGTCGTCGATCCGCAGCCACAGTTGCATGCGGTAGTCCTCGCCGGGCTCAAGCCACATGATCTCCCACGGCGGCCCGCAGGAGTAGCGGGTGACGAAGTACTCGTTCTGCCCTTCGATTGTTCCCTCAGCCATCGCGGACGCCTCCCCGGTGTGCGCGACGTCGGTGCTGCGGGTCAGCGTGAGCCCGCTTCGCACCGTCCACCCGCCGAGATCGCGTTCGAAGTTCGGGTTCGGCACGATGGCGGGCAGTCGCCGCCGCGCCGGGTCGTGCGCCGCCTCAACAAGCTGAGAGTGCAACTCGTCGAGCGTCGGCCCGGGGAACTTCGAGATCTCGTGGATCGCCATCGGCGCCGAGGATGTGGATGAGGCGATCGACTTTCCGGCCGAGCCGCCCGAGAATGCGATGAAACCCCGCAGAAATGTCCGACGCGCAAGCTCCATCAGGTCCTCGTCGTCGGAGTAGTTGGCGGCGAAAGCCAGTCCGTTGCCCATGATCATCGGACTGGTGCTCGAAATCCACGTGTGCGGGCATGCGGTGTAGCGGAAGCTGTCCTCCTCAGGCTCGTAAAGGTTCTCCACGAGCCAGTTTGCGATCTTCACGATCCGGTCAGCGACCTCTTCATCCCCGGTCGCGAGGTGATAGTACTTCAGCGAGGTCATGAGCACTCCGGACATGAAGCCCGCCTCACCGTAATGCGGCTCATCACAGCGGCAGTGTCCGCCTCCGAGCTTGTGGACCCACAGCCCGGCGTCCGGATCGGCCTTCTCCTGAACTTCTTCGTACATGAGATGCATCGCATTGAGGTAGTAGGGATCGTGCGTTGCGAACCAGGTGGACATCGCGATGATGCCCATCCACCCGGGAACGCGCGCGTTGCCGTAGCCGAAGTCCACGGTGTTGGGCCCGGCGGCCCAGTCCGCAAGCTGCATGGCCGCGCGCTGGACCTGGCGGTCACCGGTGAGCAGCCAGTATTCGAGGTTGCCCTGGTTCCACATGTGTCCCTCGTTCTCAGCGTATCCCTGAGCGTAGATCGACATGTTCATGTAGTCGTAAGGGTAGTATCCGCCCGTGTGGCCCATCGAATGCACCCACGCCTGCCCGACGCGTCGCTCATTCCCGGGGCCCGCATTCTGCCCGGCGGCGAAGTGCACGACATCCACGTCGGCGTTATGACGCGCGGCGTCCTCGGCGAGATCGAAGAACCGGCGGTCGCCGGTGCGGAAGTACTGTGTGAGCATCGCGTGCTGAAGATCATACTCGATGTTGCCCCAGTTGAGCCGCCGCTCACCGAACCAGTCTCCGAAGTTCATCAGGCCGAACCAGTCATTCTCCTCGCGAACCTCGACATGCGCATCCACGGCCTCACTGAGGACCTCGTCGTAGGCCTCGAAGTCCCGACCATCGACGCCAGCAATCGTGTGGAGCGCACCCGATTCGATGTACCACTCAGGTGGCGCGGTCACCAGCAGTGGCTCGTTCACCCGCGCGAGAGCACGCTCCGGCGAGGCGGCATCCGAGGGGCCGATCAGTAACTCATGGCGCTTCTCAAAGCCCGAGCGGAAGGTGTACTTGCCGTCGCGGATGTAGTAGTAAAGCACGTGTTCGTTCGGGCGATCTACGTAGCGGTCGGCTGGAGTGATCTGCGGGTAGAGCCCCAGCGCCAGACCTTCTTCCTCGACGCTGATCGCCTTCGGCCAGTTCTGCCAGAAGTCGCGCACCGCCACCGTCAGATCCCCTGCGGTCGCGAGGCCCGGGGCGCGTTGCCCCTCAGCGCCGGAGAGTTCGTACGCGTCGCTTTCGTGCTGGAAGAGCCGCTCGCCGGGGGCGATCTGCGCGCTGTCGCCATCCTTAAGCGTGAGCGTCGCTGTGTCCGCTTCAGTCGGAAAAATGAGGTCCAGCGAGCGGAAGGACTTCATCTCGTCGCCGTATTCCATGTCGGCGGACACGATGTCGTGCTGCAGTACATGGTCGATGCGGACAAATGGATCGCCGGCGTGGAGGAAGTAGCGCAGTTCGAAGCCGAAGTAAGGCTCTCCGACATCATTGACGTGATGCCCGCGCGCGAGTATCACCGCGCGCTGGTAGCCCGCCTCCTCGACAACCACGCTCTCGACCCGGCCGGTGAAGACCTCGCCGTCATCTGCAACCAGTCGCGAGATCGGCAGAGGGCTCAGGGCGCCCTGCGGCCCCTCGATGGCGCCCTCACCGGTCTCACGGTTGATGGTCAGGCGTGTCTGCCCGGTCCAGGCCGCGATCGCCTCCTCATCCTCGGCCAGCAGCGGATTGCCCTTGAGCATGTGAGGTCGGACGCCGGTCCCCAGCGTGAGCGTCAGGGTCTTCGTCTCGTTCGGCTCCAGCGTCACGTTGCCGCTTACCAGCAGCCACTTGATGCTGCGGTCGGGCCAGCGCACCAGCGCCCGTGTCTGCACGGGGATGGGCAGAGAGCCGTCCATCAGGCTAACGAGAGACGGACGGCCCAGCGCGCCCTCGGGCAACGGGATGCCGACGGTGACCGGCTCATTCCGCGCGACGCCCGCGGTCTCCTCGACCGTCAGCGGCACCTCGACGCGCTCGACTTCGCCGGTCGGAAAGGGCGGTGGCGGGGCAACCTCGATCACTTCAGAAGCCGTCTCGGCTCCCTCGGTGGCAGCGTTGATCCGGAGAAACCTGGACACACCGCCCTCCGCGGGAATGTCGAAGCGGTGGTTGCGCAACGCCTCGCTCTCAGGCTCAGTTGCGGCGAGGGTGTCAGGAGACGGGCCCGACTCCACGTGACAGACAGCGGGGACGGAGGTGGTGAAGCGGGCCCTGACATGCCAGCCAACACCGTCCTCGTGCAGGATCGCGTCGGTGGAGAGATGGTTGATGACGACTTCTTCCTGAGCGCCCGCGACGGCCACCGTCGCGAGCAGGAGAACGAAGATCAGTTCCAGGCGCCTCATCGGATGAATGCCCCTTTCGCGACGGGTATTCCACTGACCAATGACCTCGACCTCCCGGGGAGGCGAATCACGCCCCGCCGCTGAAGGGATAGACGTGCGCGCGCGGAATATTAGTCGGGAGTACCTGGTGCCGCTCGACGTACATTTACAACTGACACGATCACTTGAGATACAGGAAGGGTTAGACTCATGGCCGATGTAATGGCGCGGATAAAGGACAGGGTTCGCGGTCTGGACGAGCGCATCGCGCTTCCGGAAGCCGATGACGAGCGGATGATCCTCGCGACGAAGACCATCGTCGAGGAGGACCTCGCGCAGGTCGTGCTCGTTGGCCGGCCGGAAGTCATAGGGGCGCTCGCCGACGAACATGGCGTGTCGCTCGACGGCGTCGAGGTCGTTGACGTGGACGAGAAGAGCACGCGCGAAAGCTGCGCGGATCTCTACTTCGAGCGGCGTCGCAGTCGCGGGGTCACCGAGGAAGAGGCGCATGAGACGATGGCCGACCCCCTCTATGCGGCCGCGGCGATGGTGAGCAACGGGGAGGTTGACGGGATGGTCGCCGGTGCGGTCAACTCCACGCCCAACGTGCTGCGCGCCTCGCTCCGATGCATCGGCTGCGCGCCCGATGTGCGGACCGTGTCAAGCTGCTTCATCATGACAACGCAGGTGCCGGAGTTCGGCGTCGACGGCGCGCTCATCTACGCCGACTGCGGCGTCGTCCCCGATCCAAGCGAGGAGCAGCTTGCCGACATCGCCATCAGCGCGGCTGAAAGCTGCGAGGCCTACCTCGAGGTCGAGCCAAGAGTCGCGATGCTGTCGTTCTCCACGCACGGCAGCGCGGATCACCCGATGGCGCACCGGGTGGTCGCGGCGAAGAGGCTCGTGGAGGGGCGCGCTCCCGACCTTCTCGTTGACGGCGAACTGCAGGTGGACGCGGCACTCGTGCCGGACGTGGCGGAGCGAAAAGCCCCCGACAGCCCCATCGAGGGGCGGGCGAACGTGCTCGTCTTCCCTGACCTGCAGGCCGGCAACATCGGGTATAAGCTCAGCCAGTGGATCGGCGGAGCTGGGGCGTTCGGTCCGCTGCTGCAGGGCCTCGCGCAGCCCGCGATGGACCTCTCGCGAGCCGCCACGCCAGAGGATATCATCAACGTCACCGCCGTCTGCGCGCTCAGAGCGGGTCTGCAGAGCGGCGACATCCAGCGAACATGAGGAGTTTGAGACATGACACTGAGATTGATCAGCTACCGTCTGAACGATGACGCGCCGATCCGGGTGGGCGCTCTCCTCGGTGACGCGCCACACGATCTTCTCCGGGCCCTTGAGGTTGCGGACCTGCCCCTGCCGAACCACGCCTGCTTCGGCTCGGTCGCGGGCCTGCTGGCCTGCCCGGAGTGCCTCGACCTTGCGCGCGAGGCTCTCAACGCGGGCGGCGACGCGGCGGTGGTGGACGGCGCGGAGATACTCGCGCCGATCCCGCATCCGCCGAAGCTCTTCTGCCTCGCGACAAACTTCATGTCACACATGGCCGAGAGCATCTCTCAGCAGCTTCAGGGGGGCGAGCAGAAGCGCGAACTGGACACTCCGCGCGTATTCATGAAGCCGGCCACGAACACCGTCATCGGGCCGGACGCGCCGCTCAAGCTGGATGCGGGCTCTCAGTTCGTGGACTATGAGGCCGAGATGGCGATCATCATCGGGAAGCCCGCGAAGGAGGTCTCGGTCGAGGACGCGATGGAGCACGTTTCAGGCGTGACCGCGTTCAATGACATCTCCGAGCGCGAACTGAAGATCTGGGAACGCGAGGAGGAGCGCGACTGGGACAGGTTCTTCGATTGGCTCAACGGCAAGTGGTGCGACGGCTTTGCGCCGATGGGGCCGTGCGCGGTGCCTCTCGGAGACGCTGGCGACCCTGATGATCTCGACCTGACGTTGCGTCTCAACGGCGAGGTCAAGCAGGATGCCAACACCCGTGAGATGATCTTCGACGTGGCGGAGACAGTCTCGTACATCTCGCACATCTGCACCCTTGAGACCGGCGACGTGGTCGCGATGGGCACTCCGGCCGGGGTCGGCAAGCATCAGGACATTCGGCTGAAGGACGGCGACGTGCTGGAGGTGGAGATCCCGCCTGTGGGCATCCTGCGCACGCCGGTCGTGGGGGCGTAGGATGTCCCAGCCGCAGGACTGTGGGGCGAGAAGACTTCGGGCCGCGTCCCCGCATGGCGCGGCCCTCACACACCTCGGCATCGCCCTCATCGCGGTCGTCGTGGCCGTGGTCGTCTGGACACCGCTGGTCAGCGACTATCCGCAGACATGGGATGAGGTCCAGTACATCCTTGCGGTTCGTGAATTTGACGTTGAGAAACATCAGCCGCATCCCCCGGGATACTACCTGCACGTCAAAACAGCCGGTCTTCTTCACGCTGCCGGCCTGAACGAGCGTGATGCTCTGATCGGCGTGAGCATACTGGCGGGTGCAATCTTTGTCGGGTTGATAGTCTGGTGGTTGGGGGAGACCGCGGGGGCCGGGGCGGCCATCGCGGCGGCGGCCCTGACCATCAGCAGTCCACTCGTCGCCAAGGCCGCGACAGAGGGACGTACGTACATGACGGGAGCCCTCGGGGCGGCTGTCATTGGTTACCTGAGTTGGCGCATGCTCCGAGGCGAGCGCAGGTGGGCCATCCCGTCGTCAATCGCCCTTGGACTTACCGCGGGCTTCCGCCCGACGGTGGCCATCTTCCTGCTGCCCCTGTGGGTGTGGGCTCTTGTCCGAAGCGGATGGCGACCTGCGCTGAAGGGAGCGCTTGCGGCAGCTTTGACGGCGACCATCTGGGTGATGCCATTTCTCGCCGAGGTGGGCGGCCTTGCTCACTTCATGGATGTTTCCTCGCGGCTCGGTGGCCCCGTTTCAGAATCATCGCCTCTCCACGGTGGCGGCGTCGCTGCCCTTGCTACCAATCTCAAGCGCCTCGGTTCCGGTCTCTTGCTGCTTGTCGGCGTTGGAATCGTGGGCGTGGTTCGTGGCCTCCGTTCACCACTCACAGAATCAAAGTGGTGGTTGCTCCTGTGGATTCTCCCCCCGCTCGCATTCTTTGTACTCATGCATACAGGCCCCCCGCTCTACGCCATGGTTTTTGCCGCGCCCCTGCTTGCCATCGTTTCTGCGGGACTCGCGGAGATCGGAAGCGCAATGTCGTCTGATCAGCGCGGGCCTCTCCTCACTCTCGGAGTATTGGTGCTGATGCAGGGAGGTTTGATCTACGGAACCCTTGTTCGTGAGCGCGGAACGACGGATCGGCAGTGTGCGGAGATCGAGGCGGCGCTCCAGCCGCTGGCCGATGGTCGCTCAATTGCGCTCGTGACGATGGGGGGACAGCAGGCGGCCGCGGAAGGATACATTCCGTTCAGACTCGCGGGCTACCTCTTGCCGGACGCGCACCACTACTACTTTCCACTGGAAGTGCCGGGGCCGCCTGGCAGGTTACCCAACTCCATGTACAACCACTCGACGTACCTCGTTGAGCCCCCGGTCGTCCATGAAGACGCGCGGCGGCTTTTACTGCTCGGGGGCGGCTTGAAAAGGTTCATACCAGAGACCTGCGAGCAGCGCCTCGTCTATGAGGGTGAGGGACTCGATGTCTGGTTGATCCCTGTTGGGTCGGATCAGATCGTTCGGCTTGATCGTGACGGGGTACTGCAGATCACTCACGAAGCCACAGGCGGGTAGCTGGAGGTCGGGTAGGTGCGCCAGGACTCAGTCCTCCGCCACGTCCGAAGGCGGCTCAACCTCACCGTCTTCAGGCTCCCCCGGCACTGCCAGTCCGCCGAGTGCGTAGCGTACCGTCAGGTCGAACTCCGGACCGATCACGTTGGAAAGTGCGGCGCGCATCTGCGCGGGTTCGTCGTCGGCGAGCGGCCGCGGGGTCAGGATCGTCACCGCGATCACGCGCGGATCAAGCGCCTCAATCCGGACCTCCTCAACGACCGCGCCGTCCACTTCCTCCGAGAGCCACGAGTCGGTCACGGTCTGAACCGCACTTGCAAGCGCCTCGCGCTCCGTCAACGCCCTCCGTGTCGCTTCGTCGTAGAGGAAGTCATCCGAACTGGCCGCTTGCGTGAGCACAGTACGCACCGTGAAGCGAAGAGACCTGTCGAACTCCGACTGAAGCCCCTCCTCGATTGCGGCGACCGTCTCCGGGCCGATGGGCTCAGGGGCCCGCACTATGGCCGTGACAGTCGTCATACCGTCAGATCTGCTGCGATCAACATCGCTCAGTTCCGCTCCCGGCACTTCCCGCAGGTGCCGGGAGATGATTCGCGACGCGTGCTGGATGAATTCACGGCGCTCCCGCCGCTCTACCGAGAGACGTTCGTCCTCCGGTGTGGCAAAGACCATGCCCTCGCGGTCCATGTCACGGGAGATAAGCGACCGCACTACAAGATGCACATCCTGATCGACAGCCTCTTTCAGTTCGTCCTCGATGGCTGCGATCTCACCCGTGGTAAAGACTCGCGGCGTGAGCACCTGTGCAGTTACGCGCAGGTGTTCATCCTCACGGCTGAAGCTGGTGTCTGAGATGCGCGCACCGCTGATGCCGCCAACCGCGGCGCTGAGAGTATCGTCGATCGCCGCTTCGAGCCGGTGGTCAGTAGCCAATCCGATCAGCGTCTGTGTCATGAAGATGCCGATGACCACGAGAATAATGATAGTGAGGGAGAAACGTTTCAGGAATTGAAGTATCTTGACACCTTCATCGTTCTCAATGCGGTCTCGCCGATTACGTTTCACCCGCAGCATTCCGAAGATGGAGAAGATGGCGGCGCCTGCGATCTGAATGGCGAAGAAGTTCGCGGTGAAGAGCATTGCTGCGCCACCCGCCATCTCCCATTCACCCGCACTGACCGCCAGGCCGCAGGTTGCCAGCGGGGGAAGCACCGCGACGGAGATAGCGACGCCTGGCAGGGCGGGGGAGACGCGCTCGTCGATGAGCGCATAGGCGCCGGCCAGTCCGGACGCGAGTGCGATGGCAAGATCATAAAGGGTCGGCTGGGTACGCACCAGCCACTCCGAGCCGAAGGGAACGCGCAGGGGAGCCAATCCGATCAATACGCCGACTGCGAGGGCAATGAAGATGCCAGTGAGTTCTGACTGCAATGATGACCACAGCAGTCGGCGGTTGTTGGAGACCAGGGCAAGGGCAATGCCGAAGATTGGCCCCATCAGCGGAGCCACGAGCATCGCCCCGGCCACGACGGGCGCGCTGTCAATCAGCAGGCCGTATGCCGCGATCACCGTGGAGAGCGCCATCATTACGTAGTACGAGCCGGTTGGGCGCGAAAGCTCCGTGACGTCCTCGTAGATCTGACGTCGCCGCTTCGGCTTGATCTCACTGTGAAACCCCGGCAATCTCACACACCACCACCTCCTCCATCCAGCAGCGTCGATCAGTACCTGGCCTCAAGCCTGGCGTTCGGACGGGCGTCAAGCGAGCGCTTCAGCGCCAGTTCGCGCATCTCGCAAAGCGGCGCTGCGAAATCCGAATTGTTTGCGACGCTGTGCAACTCGTCCGGGTCATTGAGCAGGTCGAAGAGGACTTCGCCGCCCAGAGCATCGTACGCGTAGAACCACTCTGCCGTCCGGGCCATCGCCCAGTTCGTCCTCCCGGGACTGGCGTACTCCCCGTAGACCGATTCGCGGGCGGCGGCGTCATCGCCGTCAATGAGATCACACATCGATCTGCCCTGCAGCGACGGTTCACGAACCACGCCGGCGTATTCGAGCAGCGTTGGCGCAAGATCGACGGCCTCCATCATTCCACTCACTCGGGTTCCAGCCTCGATCCGGGCCGGATATGAGATCAGACATGGGACGTGCATAATGCAGTCGTACCCCGGCGTGCCCTTGCCGAATCTTCCGTGCTCGCCGATGTACTCGCCGTGATCGCTGGTAAACACAACGATCGTGTTTTCACGCAGTCCGAGGTCATCAAGGGCGTCGAGAACATGGCCCACGTTGCGATCCACGTCACTGACCATCGCGTAATACGCCCGCCGGATCTCGCGCAGTTCGTCATCCGTCAGATCCCGGTCTCCGTCGGGCGTCGTGGCCCGCGGGCCGCCTGGTGGCAGAGGGATATCTTCAAGATCGTAAAGATCCACGAAGGACTGCGGCGGGATCAGCGGAGAGTGGGGGTGGTAAAACCCCGCCCACAGGAAGAACGGCCGACTGTCGCGCTCACGGAGAAACTGCGCACTGCGGTCGGCCACGAAGCTCGCATTCGTCAGGTGGTCGGGCGCCTCGAAGATCTGCGGCTCGAACCCCTCACGCGCGATCGGCGGCCGCACTGTGCCCTCCCAGCCCATCATCTGCTCCCACTGAGCACGCGCGGGGGGGAGGCCGCAGTTGACGGCATCAAGCTGCGAGGGGTCCTGCTCGCTGACCCACTCGCGGTAGGCATCGCGGTAGCAGCCGGGCTCATCGCAGATCTGAAGGTGGTCGAAGCCGTAGCGCGGATGCGGTTCGCGGTGATCACGCGCGGAGTGTGGGAGGAAGTGCAGCTTGCCAATGACGCCGGTGAAGTACCCCGCGTCCCCGAGCATGTGCTGGATGCAGCGGACGTCCTCGGGCATGCGCGGCCCGTTGCACGTAACGCCGGTTGAGTTCGGGTATTGCCCCGACATCATCGACGCGCGGGAGGGCATGCACACGGGAGCCTGCACGTAGAAGCGCTCCAGCACCGCACCTGACTCGGCGAGGCGATCGAGATTCGGAGTGTGCATCACATCATTGCCGGTCGCCGCGATGGTGTCAAAGCGCTGCTGGTCGGTGTTGAGGACGATGATGTTCGGGCGTGCTGACGGGGCAGGCATGGCGAACCGCTCCTCATTGGTGAGTGAACTCGCACCCGTTGATTCGCCGGGTACATTCGCAATCCTGCGTGATCCTGAGCGACGACGTACACGCGAAACGGGCCGACGGATGGCCGGCCCGGGAAAACACGCGTTCCGGTGTCCTTACTCCTCGCCGAGTATGCGACGGGCTCGCGCCACGAGTCGGGACTTGCGCCTGTCGGCCTTGTTCTGATGGATGATGCCGTGACGGGCCGCCTTGTCGATCGCCTGCTGGGCCTCCGGCATGGCGGCTTTGACGGCTTCGGCGTCGCCGGCCTCGGCGGCCTCGACGACGCTGCGGATAGCCTGCTTCATCTCTTTGCGGCGATTGCGATTCCTGAGCGTGCGTGTCCGCGTCTTACGCACGTGCTTTTCCATCTGTGCCCTCTGCGGCATTGATTCCGAACCCCTCAGACATGATGCGCCGCCTGCCTTATTGCGACCACAAGCGGCAGTCAGTAGCTTTCACGTTGACAGAAGTATATCATAAAGCCGCTCCAGCCGCAAGCGCGTCGCGCACGTCCAGGAGCATACCGCTGATCACCGCTTCGCGACATGCCTGCAGCGAAGGTCCTGACACCTCAACGAAGAAGCTTACGCGCTCCAGCGAATATCATCGAGAGCGGTGAGTGATTTGCAGATTGAGCGTTACACGGTGGAGTTTGCTGCCGAGGTGGCCTGCCTGATAGAAGGGTGCTTCTCCGAGCATCGTAACGCGCCTCCGCTGACGTTTCTCGCGCCTCCCGAGCCATGGACGGCCCGCGAGGACCTGCTCGCCACGTTGACCTCCGATGCACTCTGCCACGATGCGAGTCACGTCGCGGTCGAGCACGGGCGACCTGTCTCCGCTGCGCTCGCGATTCACGGGCCGGACGGCCCAGGCTGGTGGCGCATCGCAACCGCGCCCCGCTTCCGGCGGCGTGGCCTCGCCGCCGCCTGTGTCGCCGCGGGGGAGAGGGAACTTGCGGCCTCCGGCCAGCACGAGGTCCGGACGCATGCGACGGTGGACAGCCGCTGGGAGGCCGCGGGTGTATTCCGGACTTCGCTGGGCTACGCTCTCGACGAGCCACCCCGGCGCAACATCACCATGGTTGCGTCGGAGTGGACGCCGCGGCCGGTGCAACTGCCCGACGGCTACCGGCTTGAGAGCCTCCGAGAAGACGATCTTGACGAGTGGATGGGGGTGCGCAACGAAGTCTTCGGCGGCGCTCACGGCCCGGAGTGGTTCCGCGAGCGTTTCATGAGTCGGGCCGACTACGACGCCACCGGCTGGAAGATCGCGCGTCACGAGGGACGGATCGTGGGGATCTCAGCGGCTGTCTGCACCAGCGGCGAGCGCGACCCCGAGTGTCTTCGCGGAGCGCAGATCGAGTGGGTGGGAGTGCTCCACGAGCATCGAGGGCTCCACCTTGGCGAGGAACTGGTCGTCGCATGCATGAACTATGCCGCCGAGCGCGACTTCCTCCCGGTGCTGCTGATCACGCAGCCCTTCCGTGTGCCGGCGATTCGCCTTTACGAGAAGCTCGGCTTCGTCACGACCGCCGCGTGGCACCGCTGGGTAAAGAGACTGACCTGAACCTTCACGCCATCCGCGAAGCCGGGTACGTGGATGCGCCGCGGGGCTCGGGCCTCCGCGGCGCATCATTGTCCGCGTGACTCTCAGCGCGATCTACTGCCGCATCTTCGCGTATTCTTCCGCGAACGCATCTCCGTCGAAGCGCTCCTCGTTGGTCAGATCCTCGAGGTAGCAGATCTTCCGCTCGCGTCGGGAGACCTTCGCCGCCAGCGCGACCTTCACTGCTTCGAGGTTTTCTTCGAGTGAGATCGGCGACTCACCCTCTTCGATTGCATCGACGTACGCCTCGATCAACCGTCGGTAGTTATCACCGGCGGTGAGGATGCGTTCAAACACACCGAGCGAGCCTGTGACCGAGATGAACCACTGCTTCGAGGTAGCTCCCAGCGCGAAGAACACCGGCACGCCGGAGTCGTAGTCGGCCCGGAAGACGTCCATCGGCCCGTTGTCTCCAACGTGCTCGACAGCCCCAACGCCCGCCCCGAAGAATCCCTGAAACATCTCGATGGTATGAATGCCGTAGTTGAAGAAGTCACCACGACCCTGAGCCCACCCCACGCCGAGCGTGCCCATCTCATTTTGCATCGCCGAAAGTTCCTGCACTTCGGCGGCGTAACGCACACTGGAGCCGCCCATCACCAGCCCACCGTACTTCGCCTGCAGCCGCTGCAACTCGTGCAGATCAGAGAGATTGCCGACCATCGGCTTGTCGATCAGCACCGGGATCGCCGCCTCGATGAACGGGCGAGCGTGCGGGAGATGAAGGTCCCAGTTGGCGCTGTGCACGATCGCCGCGTCGACGATCTCGACCATCTCATCGATCGTCTCGGTGACGGTCTCGATCTCATGCTCCCCGGCGAACTCCTCCGCGTAGCCGGGCGGCCGCACCCCTCCGCTGTCGTGAACGGCCACGACCTCCACGTTTTGCATCTTCTCAATGATCGGGACCCAGGCCCCGGGGTGTGAGGTGCAAAGATCGACCATCCCAAGTTTGATCACGACGAAACACTCCCGTCGAACTGTGGCTTGCTGGTGTTGTCCGGTCAAGCAATATTCGTCGCAGGGGCGCGACCGCCTCCTGCTACGCCCGCCAGCTTCCGAGCAAGGCCGCACCAGCGGCGGAGCGGAACATCCGCATGAGCGCCTCATTGGCACAGTGCCGGGCGAGTCCGGCAAGCGGTTCGACGACGAGGTAGCTGCCATGTCCCTCTGTCAGCGGCCATCGCCCGAGCACCTCCCAGCGTTTGCGATCGATCGCGGTTGCCGACAGCGCGCCAAGTGAGCACTCGGAGGGGGCGCGCATCAGCGATCGAGTGATGGCGCGGATATCAATCACGAAGTGTCCATCGAGAGCATCCCCTTCGATCGGCTGAAATCCCGTCGGCGCATGGGGAGGGAGATGGTAGTCATGCCTGCGCGTGAGTTCATCGGCGACAACGTGTGCGATCGCGGAGACGGCGAATGCGCGGCCCGACGCATCCGCGGGGCAGCGTCCCCGGTCCGTGAGCTTGAGGATGAATGTGACGGCATCCTCGCCACGGCGTGGATGGAGCGCGGAGCGACCGATGCCCGGGACCTCTGAATGCGCGTCGGGCGCGATCGCTCCAAGGAGCATCTGTCCCCGAAGAGATCGTGACCACCCAAGGGTGTCGCGCACCTTCTCGGCAACCACGAGATGGTGGAGCAAATTCATCGAATCAATCCGGAGTTCGGGGTGTGCAAAACGTATAACATCTCTCGGCATGTTCCTGCGGAAGCTTTACTGCTCATCACGCGATCCAGGCTCGATCCCCACCCTGCGTGCGAGGTGGCGGATGACGTCCTCGGTCGGGGGGGCCAGTGAGAACACCGACGTGCAACTGGGGAATTCACGCAGCGCGAACG
The DNA here is from genome assembly GCA_046540615.1 of Armatimonadota bacterium. Taxonomy (GTDB): domain Bacteria; phylum Armatimonadota; class Zipacnadia; order Zipacnadales; family UBA5352; genus UBA5352. The sequence continues at coordinate 26,848 of JBKHFA010000008.1, forward strand.
CGCATCTCTCGCTGCTGCCAGCGATCGTTCCGAGCCACTCCGCGTCTTCATCGGCGCAGATGAAGAGGGGATCGATCGCGCGAGGATAGCCGAAAGGCGACAGCATTCCGCTCTCAGGTCTCACGGTCGCGGCCTGTCGGCCCATGAGCGGAGCAAGCTTGAGACCGGTCAGGTATTGCATCGTGCGACCGGTGATCAGATGGCGGTCGATCGCGCCCGGCGCGTAGACCCAGATCAGCAGCGAGTCGTCGCGGGCGGTGTTGCGACCGAGCAGTCGGCCGTCGTCAGGCTCGACGGCGAAGAGATTGCGGAAGATGAAAATGCTGCCGCGCGGTGGATTCGGCGCAAGCAGGTCGCGGAGGAGATGCGTTTCATGCGGGATCTCGCCCGCGATCGGGCGTGTGAGCAACTCGCGCGGCAGTTGTCCGTCTCCGGAGAGGTAACGCGCGCTCAGGTCGTCCACCACCTCGATCACCGTCGAGTCCGGCGATGGCGTCGAGGGTTCGTTCACAAACCGCGTCTCCGGACGGGCGCCTGCGGGAACGAGCGCCCCGCAGTCGTCGGGCGCCGCGCCTCTGCGAACGCGCTCAAGGTAGACGGCCCCCGCGCGTCGGATCGACTCCCCCAGCGACGACGGCTGCCCTGCGTCGTCAGGCCGCATCTGCGGCCCGGTGAGAAAGTCCAGCGCGCCGCTTTCAAGCACGCGGGTCAGGGCCGTGTGCGGCCACGCCCAGTCGTTCGCCCGCGCCTGCGAGAGCAGGTGCCCGTAGCAGGCGCCCACGAGCACTTCTTCCCCCGCCTCCTCGCGCACCACCGCGGCCACCGCCAGCATCGCATCCGCCATGCTCTCGGCCTTGAAATGCAGCAGGTCGACCATCGGCTGGTCCGCGGCCGGATCGTAAAGCGAAGGCTCGGGCGCATCGTCCATCGGCAGCGGAATCTCCACCGACTCGAAGGCCGCACGGGGCCGGCCGAAGCCGCGCCTGCGACCGAGCCAGCCGTCGCGCAAGTCGCTCGCGCTGGGGTAGCGCTGGTGAAGCCACGAGAGGAACCCCTCCTTCCGCACGACGGTCGTGTCGTCACCGATGCCCAGTGAAGCGCCCCACGGCCGCCAGGCCCCGAGATCACCGGCCTGAAGCTCGTAGCCTATCACGCGGTGGCCCCAGGGAGACTGCTCGACGTGCCGGATCAATGCCCGGAGGCGCTCCTCCGCGTCCGACTGCCAGGCGGGGGAGAGCAGATCGGGGTGTCTCCTCGCCGCCGCGAGGATAGTCGGCGGCCCCGGCGCAACCCCCTCGTAGTGCTGAAGATGGTCGCTGTGAGCGTCCTTCCACTCGGGGGGAGCGTCGAGGAACACCTGCAGCACAAGCGCGGCCTGCGGACGCTCATCGAGCACCGCGGCGGCCCGGCGTTCGAGGCCGGTGAACCGAAGCTCTCCCGCATCATCGCGCAGGGCCGGGGGCGCCCACCTGAAGGGATGCACATCGGTCGTGGCGGGAAGCGTCACGATCGTCGCATCCGCGCTCAAGTCACCGGGCAGGCCCGCGCGTAACTCCTCGACCAGCGGCAAATGCTCCACCCCGTCGATCACGATGGTCGGTGGTCTGACTTCGGTGTTGATCGAAGCACCTGCGGGCGGCTGCGCCTGCCCCCCGACCACCACTTCGACAGTCTCGTCGTGTGCGATCCTCGCGAGGCCCGAGACCAGCCGCACTTCGTAGCGTCCCGGCGCCACCCACTCCGGCACACGGAGTCTGGCGGTGACGGTGGCGCTGTCCCCGGACATCTCGCCGATCTCCACCGGCGCCCATCCGATCGCGCCGCCCGCGTCGGCAGCCAGTTCCGCGCTGATCTTCGCGTCGGCGACCGCGTCGCCGGGCGAGACCTCCGCGCGGACCGGCAGTGATTCTCCGGGGCCAAGGCTCGTCTGACAGCGCAAATTGCTGACAGCTAGCGCTGCGCGGTCCGGTGAAAGGGCGGTGATCTCGTCGAGGTAGATAGTGTGAGGCCGCTCGGCCGTGAGACCGTCGAGGACAAACGCGAGGCCCGTCACGGGCGAGTTGATTCCCGGCGCGGGGTCGTCATCCGGGCCGGTCATCGCCCGGAGGTCGAAGGTAACTTCGCGCCAGCCGGTTTCATCAAGCAGGCTGACGGGCGGACTGAGGTACTTCGCACCATCGGCATCGATGATCTCGGCGCGCAGCGTGAGGTCATGGTCGTTGGGGTTCTTCACCCAGACAGCGATTGTCTCCGTCGCCGGCGTGAGGGGCTGAGAAAGTGCGAGGCGCGCGGAGGTCTGCGATGTGCTCGACGGACGCAGGTGCCAGCGCAGACTGCTGCCCTTCACGCGCGCTTCGTCGAAGACCGTGGCTTCCCACGCCGAGAAGTCGAAGTCGGGATCGTCCGGGCTTCGCGCCGGGCTGAATTCCGCCGCATCTTCGCATGCGGACAGGAGTTTCGAGTGAGCGTCGGTGCGCGCTTCGTGAGGTGATATCCCAAGCAAAAGAGCGGTGAGGAGAAGAAGCGCGGGCTTCAGGGTACCATGGTGGGGCGATGCCATGACTTGATGTCGGCGTCTGCGCCTTCGCCTCCCTCGGCACGGTCCGCCCCGCTGGACCACAGGTGATAGGGCTCATCTCCGCTGACAGGTGATACGTAGTGCAGAGGCGCCCCCCAGGCATCGACGAAAACCTCGCGATCTTCCACGTAGGGGCCGCGCCAGCGGGCGTTCGCGCCCCCAACCTCCGGCCGCTCAATCAGCGCGCTCAGTCCCTGGTCCGTGGTCGGGAAGACGCCGCCCGAGTCGATTGCGTAGCGGTCAAGCGCGTCCATCACCGTCTCAACGCGCTCGATGGTGATCTCCCGGGCCTCCTGCTGAGGATCGCCGACAAATCGCGATGCCAGCATGAGCGCGAATGCCGCCAGGATGGCGGCGGTGATGAGTGTCTCAGTTGGTGTCAGGCCCCCGCGATGGCTGCGAATCATGGCTGCAATCCTCCGGACCGCGTGACGCAATCCCCGAGCGGTCGGATGAGGGCGTCGTTCGGTCGACGAGGATTGTAAGTCAACACTCAACCGCTGTCAACCGAATGTCCGTGGCGCATACGAAAGGCCGCCATCCTGCTCCCCCCGGCGACCGGGAGCAGGAATCATCCCGTCGTTGTGCGAAAGAAACATGTCCCGGTGCACAGAAGCGCAGTCGGAGAGGTGATCGGTGTGGCGAAAACGATCGCAGTGGTCGGTGCGTCCAGCGACACGGCGAAGTACGGGAATCGCGCTCTGCGCGCGTGGCGAGAGACCGGATGGACCGTGTATGCTGTCAACCCGAATGAGGAAGAGATCGAGGGCGTGACGGCCTGGGACTCGGTCCTTGATATTCCGGGTTCGGTGGACGTAGCGACGCTTTACGTTCCGCCGAAGATCGGCCTGAAGGTCGCCGATGAGTTGATCGAAAAAGGCGTCTCAGAGGTCTACCTCAACCCTGGTTCGGGCAGTCCGGAACTGAAGGCCACGCTCGAAGAGGCTGGGATCGCGACGATCGAGGCCTGCAGCATCATCGCCAGTCGCGCCTACCGCTGAGGCGGAGGGACTGTCCGTCCGCGGGGCCGAGCAATCCTCGCCGGGTCGCCTGGACCTGGCGCCCGACTCTCTCCGCGAAGGTGTGCGAGCGCGGTGGAGCGAAAGACGAGACCGCAGCGAGGCCGTTGACAGAGGTGTATCCGTTCGATGGCGATCGATCCACGTCAACCGAGGCGCGCAGAGAAAAGGTGGGGGCCCGCTGCGGTCGCGGTGCTGCTTGCCGTCGGCGCGACCGGCCTCCTCGCCCTGACATGTATTCGCACGACCGGCGGGGCGCTTGTGTATGCGCTCGATGATGCGTACATTCATCTCGCGATGGGGCGCACGCTTGCTGAGAGCGGAATCTGGGGTCTTAACGCCGCCACGCCCGGCGCAGCGTCTTCCAGCCCGCTCTGGACGCTGCTTCTCGCCGGAATGACGGCGGTCTTCGGAGCACAGACGTGGTTCGCCCTTGCGCTCAACGCCCTGGCGGCCGCTCTGCTGGCGCTGGTCGCTGATCTGTGGCTGCGCCAGTTGTCATTTCGCCCCGCATGGCGGCTGAGCGCCGTCGTGGCAGTCCTTGTCGTCGGTCCCGTCGGTCCCCTCGCAATGACAGGGATGGAGCATGTCGCGCACGCTGGGGCTGTTGTGCTGCTGGTGGCGTTGGCGCTGCGCCGCAGCCCTGCCGGCCCGATCGCGCTGGCACTGGCGGCCGCACTTGCCACAGGCTTCCGCTACGAATCGGCGTTCGTGGCCGCCGCCCTCGCGGTGATGATGGCGATGAGGCGGGACTGGGGCCGCGCCGTCGGCCTCTTCATCGGGCCTACGTTCGTCGTCGGCGTTGTCGGAGTGGTGCAGACCGCCATCGGCCAGGGTTTTCTACCCAACTCGCTGATCGTCAAGGCCGCCTCGTTCACATCGACAGGACTGGGCGAGTGGTTGCGAGGGAAGGCGTTCGGGGCGATCGAGCATGCATTTGAGGCGCCGGTGGTAGCTCTTCCCCTGCTCGCGATCGCAATCGCATGGGCCGCCGCATCACGAGTGCCTCCCGATGAAGACCCGCCCATGACCGTTCGCGTGGCATTGCAGTCGGCTGCGGCGCTTTCACTGGCGATGCTCCTTCAGCTTACGCTGGCGCGCACCGGTTGGTATCATCGCTACGAGGCATACCTGCTGATCTGGGGGACGCTCAGCGTGTTCGCGAGCGCGCGGGCGTGGCAGGCGGTCGGTGGACGCCGATTGGCCCGAGGCGAGTGGCGGAATGTGGCGATTGTCGGCGCCGGTGCGGCTGGCCTGCTCCTGGTGCTGGCGCTCGGGCTGCGGATTCAGGCGTGGCAGACCGCGCCTGAGGCCTGTCTCGATATCGCCACACAGCACGGGCAGATGGCGAGGTTCGTCGAGCGTTACTACCAGGGCGAACCTCTCGTTCTCAACGACGTCGGATACGTCAGCTACGTCAGTGACGGGGCGATCCTCGATCTCGGAGGACTGGGCTCACACGCCGTCGCGAAGGTGCGGTCCGAGGGTCGTTATTCAGCCGAATGGGTAGCGCGCGCGGCCGAGGTGCATGGCGCTCGGATCGCGATCAACTATGATATTTCGGTGATCCCGGATCGCTGGGACAAAGTCGCTTCATGGAACACCGGAGCGGTCCGCGTCGCCGGCTCTGACACAGTGAACTTCTATGCGCTGGATGCGTCGGCGCGGGAAGAATTGCGGGCCAATCTGCGCGCATTCGAGGGCACTCTCCCGCAGCGTGTGAGTGTTGAGTACTATGCCCCCGAGCCGTGACGCATCCCCGACTGACGCAGCCGTCATGCCGCCGCTGCCGTGGGTGCGACCGGATTTTGCAGGTAGATGCCAACGACGACCTCCCCCGCCCCCTCTCCCGCCTGGCCTATGCATTACGCACATCTTGACAGCCCGCCGGTGGG